>JAQBVM010000516.1 GCA_027623095.1 Verrucomicrobiota bacterium | reverse complement strand
CCCGCCAATATTCACGGCCGGTCCCAGCTTGAAGATATTCGTTTGCGCCGCGTAGGGCGTGACCGGCACGGCAAGCTGCCATCCACCCAGATCGTCCGCGCCGGTTGCCACCAGGTCCACTGTCGGAGAGGCTGTCCATGCCGTGAGTTGCACGACGCCATTTACGCCGCCGTTGGAACTGCCGACTTCCACGCCATTCACCTCGGCACGGAGGCTCGGGTGGGGTACCCGGATGCCAGCGGCATCGGTGACTATCACCGACAGTCGCGACCAGGGCTTTAACGCCTGGACCGAAGGCACCGCGCCTTCGACCACCCGGGCCTGACCAATCAGCGTGCCGTGGTGACCGGCCGGCGATGCGTCCCTCGCACCATCTTCAAAATTCCACAGCCCCGCCAGTCCCGATTCCGCGCCGGTGAGTTGCCGGTCCATGTCCGCCTGAATCTGCGCCTCCGTGCGGGCATGATCCCAGACCCGCACTTCGTCCATCTGGCCGTCCAGGCTATCAAGTCGCATGTTTGGATAGATCTCCCCCCAGAGCTGGTACCCGAGGAGATTTGTGGAGGCGTCACGGATCCCGGCCAATCCGTTCGTGTACGGCAGCGTTCCCGCAAGGCCGCCGTTCAAATATAATCGAGTGTCCGCTTTCGACAGACTCACCGCCACGTGCAGCCAGGCTCCGGCGCGCAGCACTCCAGGCAGAACTATCTGCCGAAAGGTTGCCTTATCCCGATGCACCTGAAGCCATAGTCCGGCCGACTCATTAGCCTGTCCCACGCAGATGTCTTCACCCGCTTTCCCGAATTCCCACACCCTCATATAGGAGCCGAGACGATTCCACTTCACCCAGCACTCGACGGTGGCTTCGGTCAGGTTGGTGAAAATGTTGCCCGGCAGGCCGACATAGCTACCCTTGCCATCCAGGTCGAGGACGCGGTTGGGCTGCGGGAGTTCAGCGGGAACCACTGTGGCGTTTCCTTCCAGTTTTCCATCACCCGCACCGGCGACCGCATTGCGGCCCGGGTTGGCGGGATCATCGAAGTTCAGCAACGAGACGAGTCCCGGCTCGGAGCCGGTGAGGTGTGCGAACATGTTCTCGCGAATCTGTTCTTCACTTCGCACACCGCTCCACACGCGCACGTCATCCATCTCACCGTGGAAATCCTGGTCGCCGGGCCAGACCACCCGGGCGTTGCCCCGGCCCAGGAAATTGAGGCGGGTCCATTTCGCAAGTTGAAGCTGAACTGCGTCGGCGCTTTCCTTCACCACGTTGTCGGTGAGGAGCATTCCATTGACGTACATCTTCTGACCGCCAGGTTCCACGACCAGCGCAAGGTGAATCCATTCGTTGGACCGAAGCATCTCTGGAACTCGGAGCGTTAGATAGTCTCCAGACTGGTACAGCTCGGACCAGAGCGTCGGATCGGTATTGCGATTCTGGACGTTGATCAGGCGGTTTTTCAGAACGAAATCGAACACCCGTGAATGCGTTTGAAAGCCATCCCATTTCGCCCAGGCCTCGATCGTCGCGGATTCCAGGTTGGTGAACGCCCCGGCGGGCAGTTCGACGTAATCGCCGTCGCCGTCGAGAGAGAGCACGCGATTTGGGATCCTCGGGCTGTTGGCACTGGCGGCTTGAGCGAAGAGCTCCGGAGTTTGGCTGAGCGCGACAAAACTCGCCGCCAGAAGAATTGAGAAACCGGTCCGCATCATTTTCATCTTTTAGATAGTAGCTGAACCTACAAAGCCCATTCCGCGAACTATCAGTCCTTCGTTCCCTTTGTTTCCTTCTGTGGACAAAGAACAAGCAGGTTTCGCGCAGCAATTCATTATGGACAAGATGGGCCGCCTGGTGAGGGCACCCGGCCCACAAAAGGGCGGTTTTCCAAGAGTTGTAGGCCGGGTGCTCTCACCCGGCGGCGATGGAAGTCGCCATAATGAGCAATTGCTGGGTTTCGCGATTCGTTCAAGAGATTCCATTGGATCAAACATAAGGAAACAAAGGCAACGAAGAAGGGCGGATGCGGACACGGATCCGTCCTTGCGGCCGGTGTTTGGGATTGGCTGGCAGGGGCTCCGCCGCGTTGAGCAATGCGTGATCGGTATCGCGGTTCGTAATTTCATTGATGGTGATACCTTATGCAATCGGCGTGCCAGGATTTATCCATGGATATTAAGTATTGAAAACAAACAGCTTACACCAAATCAACGATGGAACCACCGAACCAGGAATATGTTCGAACTGTTCACATATGAACACCTCGAACACGTTTCAGGGAATGGCGAGCGCCTGTGAACGGGACGTTGATTGAACCGCAAACAACCAGGTGTAGCGGAGCCGCAACCGAACGAGGGCGCTGCGTTGACGCCGCTTCGACGGGTGATAAAGCCAATGGCCACGAGCCGGCCGAAAGTGGGTGAACTGAAGCGGCGTAAACGCCGCGCTCCTTTCGTTGCAGCTACGCTGCGCTGTGTTCTTTGCGGTTGAAAACGTGTCATCCGCTTTTGACAACTTTGGTCGCTAATATCGAGAGCGCGGGGGGAATTCTTTCTGCTGGCGCCGCTCGAGTATCGCTTTCTCTCTTTCGCTCCTTGCCAAAATTACGAACCGCGCCAATTGAAATATTCACAGCACCCCGATCTGCGACCGCGTGCAATAATGGGTCCAACTCAATTCTGACCGCGCGGTCAGAATTGGAAAAGCTTCAAAAATTCGGGCCATTCGGTAGAGTAACCGCTCGCTCAGGCCCAAAACCTCCGCCAATTTGGGGATGACTTGCTTGCCGTATTCAGCCCGTTTTCGGTGCTTCAGAGCGTCCGCGATCGTCGCGAATTGCTGTCGGCACATTGCCACACCGTCCACCCTCCGCAGTAGGACTGCTACGGTGGACGGGAAAACCGAACCGCCTCCATCAACCCAACTCAGAAAAGTGGTTTTCGGAGGTTCCCACCAGTAACAAAGCGGAGAATCGCCTTATGACTAAATCCATCCATCGCCGCAGCCTGCCGGGGTTCTGCCGACATCGAATCCGTTCGCTGGCAGTGTGACGGGTGTGTTGCTGGTGCTCTACTTCGTCCCAGCCCTACACATCGTCGCCGTGGTCTGCGCCGCGCTCGCCACTGCGGACATCGCCCTTGCGCGGTGGATTGTGGACGGTTTCAATCCCGGCGCGAATGATACCGTCCGCGCCGTGGTGGTTCAGCCGGATGGAAAGATCCTGGTCCGCGGCGACTTCACTGCACTCGGCTTCGGTGGCGGATTGATCGGCTC
>JAQBVM010000515.1 GCA_027623095.1 Verrucomicrobiota bacterium | reverse complement strand
TTGTCCCGCAAATTCGTTAAACCCTTCCCACTCCAATCCTATCTGTCTTTCTCAGTGCAGCCCTGGCGCCGGAAGGCCCCGGCAGCATCGAAAAACACTCGCCACAGGTCTGGATTTCAGCCTCAGCGGAGAAGCATTTCAAAAACGCCATGCAGGTGAATTTCCGGATGATTGGGCGGCTGGCGGCTGGTGTTGGCCGTCGTCAGGCCGAAGCCGCGCTGGATGTGGCGGCATTCGCCATCGCGACCAAACATGGTGGCAACGTGATCCCCGGATACGAAAACGAAGGGATCTTCCGCTCCGGCCTTCGCACCGAACTGCGCCATGCGGGATTGGGATCGTGGGGCGCCTTTCGTCCGCTCGCTCCGGTACGGCAAGCCAGACTGTTGGCATTGGGCGTCTCGGGTTTGGTTTTACTGATTGCGTGCGCGAATATTGCCAACCTCTTGCTGGCCCGGGCGGAGCGACGCCGCAAGGAGACGGCCATCCGGCTTTCCGTCGGGGCGAGCAGAGGCCGGATTCTGCGCGCGGCGTTGGTGGAGAGCCTGCTTCTCTCGATGCTGGGCGGGGCTGGCGGATTGTTGCTGGCTCATTTCGGCAACCGGCTGTTGATCGCGCTGAGGCCGGATAACGTCGAGATGTTGGTTCGGACGAATCTCGATTGGCGCGTCGCGGGGTTCACCTTTTTCGTTGTTTTGCTTGCTACTTTGTTCATCGGGTTTCTCCCGGCGTGGCGCTGTTCCCAACAAGATCCGAACGATGCGCTCAAGAATCGACAGAGCGCCCCGCAATCATCCGCGTTTCGACTCCGAGACGGATTCGCAATGGTGCAGATCGCCCTGTCGTTGATTCTGCTAATCAGCACCGGGCTTTGCCTCAAAAGCTTTGAGGGTTTGCTGGCGTCGGATCCCGGATTCAACACGACCGAGCTTGTCGCCGCGCCTGTAGAATTTCAGAATGTAACGGAAGCCGGAGCTCCCGCACACTATCGCGACCTGGTTCAGCGTTTTACGGCGAATCCGGGAATCGAATCAGTCAGTTGGACCCGCACATTTCCAATTCTACCGATGCAGAGTTCCATTTCAGCGCCCGTAGATGGGATAGAAGGCTACGAACCCAAACGGGATGAATTCCTTACTGTTGAATTTACTCAGATCGGGCCAAACTTTTTTGAAACAATGGGCATGGCGGTTGCCGTTTCGCCTGGTCGTCCATTGGGCAGCCAGGGAGACATGGTTTGGGTTAACGAGGCTTTTGTCCGCCGCTACTGGCCGGGAAAGAACCCGATCGGCCGCCGGGTCGGACCTTGGATCGTTGATGGCGTGGTGAAGGACACTCGGGTGAAGAACCTGTGGGATCCGCCGGTGCCGTTTCTCTATCAACAGATGGCGGAGCCGGATTCCCGGTCGGGAGTTCTTATGGTGCGCGCGGCTGGGAATCCGGCAAACGTCTTGGGTACGCTACGTTCCGCGCTCCTCGCGCTCGATCCCGAATTGGACGTCTCGCGTCTGATGACGATGCGGCAGGCGCTGGGCAAGACGCTGAATGCGCAGCGCTTCATCGTGGTGTTGCTGGGCGTTTTTGCCGCGAGCGCGATGTTGCTCTGCGTCATCGGTATCTACGGGGTAATGTCCTATCTGGTCACCCAGCGAACACGGGAGATCGGCATTCGCCTTGCACTGGGGGCTCAACGCTCCAGAGTCGTGAATGGCGTGGTCCGGCACGGTGTTCGTCTGACATCGGCGGGCGTCGCAATCGGCTTATTCGGATCGTGGGCGGCGACGCGGTTGCTGACTAGCCTCCTTGTCGGTGTCAGCCCCACCGATCCGGCCACCTTCGCTGTTGTCTCGGCGATTCTTGCCATTGCGGCGCTATTGGCGTGCTGGCTTCCGGCGCGCCGCGCTGCGAAGGTGGATCCAATAGTGGCATTGAGAAATGAATAATGAGAAGTTGTGTGTGCCGTAGCGGTCCGGTGCCCGTTCGAATGCCTCGGTCGGTCTCACATCGTGAACATGAGCCGTAACAATTCCTGAAAACCAACGCATGAATCAAGATCCTTCAAATACTGTTCCAACCCGTTACGGCCGGCTCTGGCTCGTTCGAGCGGGGGCGGCAACCGTTAGCGCGATGCTCTTGTTTGGGCTGTGGGCATGGATATTCGCATGGCGCAAACTGCCGCATTACCCGGTTTCGACCCAAATCGAATTGCCGATGCCCATCATGACGGGAGAGGAATACGGACAAGTGATCAACTCCCACCCCCGGCCTTACATTGTTGAGATCGGAATCGAGAGAGGCGGAGGGGTATTGATTTACGGGGCCACGCATACCAAGGATCCAAAGAATCCTCAGATCGCGGATATCGACAAGCGGTGGGCTGCCTTTCGCCCGACTGTCGCTCTGTGTGAAAGCCGCCTCGGTGTCTTGTTCCCCGGCTTGATGAATCCGGTGAAAACCTTCTCCGAGCCGGGTGCGGTGCATGCGCTGGCGAGGAAACACCGCATTCCAACCTATACGTGGGAACCATCCACGGAAATCCAAGTTGCCCACCTGCTGAGGAGTTTCACGAAGGAACAAGTAGCCTTGCGGTTTATCCTTGGGTCTTACTTCTCCAATCTCCGCTTTGGAAGGCCGGATGATCCCGATGCCTTCGTCGAAGAGATCCGCCGTAAACGCTCATCCTGGCCAGGTATCGAAGATGCGTTTGGCAATATGGATGAGATTGAATTGGCCTGGAAAAAACACTTTCCGGAGGGTCCTGACTGGAGGGATGTTTCGGACGAGTTCGGCTTGCCCGGATTCTTTGCCGAAATGGACACCAACCGGGTGCGGGACGAACACTTTGCCCGCATTATCCTTGATCTGGTTGGCAAGGGCGAGCGCGTTTTCGCCGTGGCTGGATTGAGTCACGCGGTGAAACTGGATTCTGCTATGCGCGCTGCTTTGGAGACTACGCATCCTCAGCCAGAGCCACCGGTCTCGAATCCCGCTGAATAACGTCAAATTCGACGTTCGCTAATTTCTAAACACTGCTTGAAGCAACAATCAATTTCAGGACGGGACCCGAACATCGAACATCGATTGAAGCGGTGGGCGCATCCGAATCAGGACACGCCTGAACCGCTCCTTCTGCTCCGAATTGAGGAGAGGAGCGCGGAGGCTGGTGATTCCAGGAGAACTATTGGGGAGAAATGCTGCACCTGGTAGGATTCGAGTTTCAGCCCCTGAAGTCCGGTGGGGCGACACTCCGTGAAGCCCTGTTCAACCTTGCGGCGAAT
>JAQBVM010000514.1 GCA_027623095.1 Verrucomicrobiota bacterium | reverse complement strand
GATCCCGACTCATCACGCCTGTCCCGCCATAGCTTTAGAGCGACGGCGGATGATAAACTGCTCATGAGAATTCCATCCGCAGCTTGCGTGCATTGCCGCGGTCTCTCAACCCTGGAGACGGCCGTCAATTCTTATTTTATCTGTCCGACCCCTTTACGAGTGAGCGACCGCCGCCGACAGCGCGCTCAAGCTGTGTCTGATGATGTTCATAAATCCGACCATGTCAAAACCGAGACGCTCAGCGGCGGTTCGCTCGACTCGCTGGTTCGGGGATTTGGCTACGACAAACGACTCGATCACCAACCATCTGACGGATGAAGCGAGTCAACCGTCGGTACTGCTTGTCTGGTACGCGAAACATAACCTCGATCTCCATGCCTTGATCGACGCGAATCAATGCCAAGGAGCGCATCAGTATGATCGAGACAATCTCTGCGCCGCCGTCGTAATCTCGCCCATCGTGCCACTCAATAGTTGCAGGGCCGGGAAACTCGAACAGGCGACTGATGGAAACGTAGGGAGTCAATCGACCGTCCTCGTCCTGATGCGGTGGAATCGTGTCGAAGGTGACCCGAAGAAGATCGCCGCCCATGGCGTCATCGCAATCAACGAACGATGCTTCAAAGGCCAACTTCATGTTTTCCCCGAACGACCTGAGTGAGCGAGCGCCGCCGACTGCGGGCTCAGGCCAAGTCTGATCATGTTCATAAATCCGGACGTATCGAAATCGAGACGGCTGGCGGCGATTCGCTCGACTCGATGGTTAGCTCTTTTGACCCTTCTGCAACTCTCCCAGGCCGTAACACATCTTGTCCCATAGCTTGTTATCGCACCACGCGAGACCTCCGTCAGTCTTGCGGAGTGGAGGCAGCCACTCCGCGTGAGATATCGCGAAATCGCGGAACAGCCCGCAGACGAAGGTGTATTTCTCTACAGACTGTAAGCGACCACGAGTGCGAAAGAATACGTCAACCCGACTGTCGAGAATAGGGAAGGCATCAGGGTTCAGGAAGTGCCAGAACTTGGCTGCCCAGACCAACCAGTTGCGCTTGCCGTGAATCTCTTTCACGAAAGGGGCAAACAGCTCTTCAATGACGCTCTTAGAATGCGGTCTCTGTAGCACAGGTGAGGCATTTTTCGCCACGGCGTAGTAATGGTCGCGCACAGCCGAAATGTCATCGGCGATGGCTGGCACGAGGGCGTACGCTGCCTTGAAACCTGCCGCACCTCCATAATCAATGCCGATGAACCGGACCTGCTCATGCACCTGCTCCGTTGTGGAACCCAGTCCGCCGCGGAAAAGCGCAAGGGCCTCGCGATCAATCTCTGGGTTCTTAACGCCGCCTGAGTAACAACCATTGTTGTAGGCACGAACGGCATCTTGCGCGATTGCGATCGTGATGTTGGTGTAGTCAATCGTCATGATGCGTTCGCCCAGCTAACGATCAGGATGAGCCATGACGAGGAGCGCGCCAACGGTGGTCGATTGAAACGGCAACGTCACCGCGCTCCTCGTCATTGGCTCGATCCGTTGGTTCGGCGGCATCTCGTGTCCTCAATCCAAATACTTAATAACAGCAATCGACTTCTCGGTTTGGGTGTTCGCACGCGTCTGGGCGGATAACGAACCCCGGTACGTGCCAGAGTACGAACTGCCGCTGCCGTAACCCGAAAGGGAGCCGGTCTGTGAGCCATGAATGCTCCCAGCAGTACTGTAACCAGTAATGGCCGAACTGCTCCCCAAGACGATGATTGCATCTCCACCCTGTTTCTTGGCCTCCTTTACGATTGCCGAGTCTTTGGATGCTCCGGCGATCACAGATACGAGCGAATGATTATCATAGTGCGACTGTTGAATGATCCCAAGGACCCTATATTTGCGGTTGGGCGCGCCGGTCTCCCAGACATCAATGTCGTCAACTTTCCTGACAGTGCCTCCCTGTCCTTGAAACTCCGATGGTCCGCGATATTCGCTGAACGTGGTCTTTGTGAAAGCCGCGCAGCCGATGAGGGTACTCGCAAGCGCGGCGGGAACTGCATGGAACCATAATCGGGGAACATTCATATATTGTAGCGAATCGTCTATCACTGTCGTCCGAGAAACCGAGAAATGCGTGGAAATCCGTAACCTAATTTGAGCGCTCCCAAATGAATTTCGCCATTGCTTGGCACACCATGAAAGTGTCAACGACTCCCTCGACCTCCACGTCGCTGACATAGGGATCCCCGTACGGCTCAAACCCGCTTTGAATCAACTCATTTACCTTAGCATCCAGGTCGGCAATGTTGGAGGCAGTCGCCGTTTTGTACTGTGTCACTTTTTTGGTTGCGGTCATAATGGTTTGGTTTTGCCGCCGAACGATCAAGCTCAGAGACCCCGCGCCAATGACGCCTGACATGCCAACCGAGACGCAATCGCGGAGTTCTCTGGAGCGCCTTGTTAGTCCTTCTACGCAAACAACTCATCTTCAATAATCTTCAAATACTTATTCACGTAGAACATGTCGGGTTCAAGCCGGGATGCTCTCACGCGGATCTCAAAGTTAGGCTGAGATGGGCGCTCTGCGTCGAAGAGGATGACACCGATACCAAAAATGCGTCCCAATGCATCGAGCCTCGCGATGTCATCCTCTGAGGATCGCGAGGGGATAACAACGTAGGACCTGTGCGAGAACAACTTGTAGGAACAAGCCTGTCCGAAAGCCGTGATAAGCCCATGCGTATCGGATTTCACCTCGGCAGAAAGAATCTCAAGAGGAGGCTTGACGATGTCGCTCTCGCGGGGCTTGCGTATCCCGACAACATCAGGAGTCCCCCACTTATCTCGGAAGCGATTTCCGCCAAGAGCAATCGCGCGAGTGCACTCCTCGAGCTCATTCACAAGCCAATCAGCGAACGGTTCGTAGAAGCGATCCTCGCCAATATCCTCCTCTGAGGACTCCGAACTACTGCTGGTGGGCTCGATCTCTTCCGCTTCCTCCTTGAACTTAGCGTGGCGAAAGACTCCTCGCGCTGGCTTGTAGATCTGCTGCGGAATGCGTGTCTCCAGATTCCAAACCGTCCCGTGAATCGTATTCTTATTTGTGAACGGCAATTCAGCGACCAATCGCTCGACGAGTTGGGTGTAGCGGATGCCCTTGGGGTCTGAAGCGATTATCTCCAGTGCTTTCGCTGCGATTGTTTCTCCGATGTTCATATCCATTTGGGACTAACTATTACTTATGCGTAAGTGAGTTACGCCTAATTCGGAGCGGGAGAGGCCGAAAAACGGGGTTTGAG
>JAQBVM010000513.1 GCA_027623095.1 Verrucomicrobiota bacterium | reverse complement strand
CGGTCCTCCTCATCGACAAATCCCGCCTTGGGAAGATTCGTCACGATGAATCGCGGATTGTCTCCGCCCGCCGTCACTTCGGCTTTGCCGATCATTCGGCGCTTTCGGCTCCAACTGGTTTGGGTCTGATACTCAAACTCGATGAAAACGCGCGTGCTAACACCGCCGGTCAGACAGTGGCGCGCGCGCGCATCCGCCAGCGCCACTTCCAGCTTCCTATCCAAAACCGCGTTCGTGCTCTTGCCCAGGCAGTAGTACACTTCGTGCTGGCTCTCGCACCAGGCCATGATCTCCTCCACGCCAAACCCGCCGTCTGCCCGCACGATGATGCGCGCCTTGCGGCAGCGCTTGCGAATGGCCGCCACGATCTTCGCCAAGGCGGGCACCGTTCCATCGGCCGCCGATTTCTCGCACGTGCGCAACTGCGCCCAAAAAGGAATCTCTCCCACAAAGGCGTAGAGTGGCAGATAACAATGGTCATCGTAGTAGCCATTGAAATGGCGGCCCTCCTGCATCCCGTGAATCCGATGTCCCATCGCGTCGAGATCCAGCACCACTTCGCGCGTGTGCTTGGGCAGGCAGCGCGCGCCCATCTCCAGCAGGCAGGCTTCGATCTTTTCGGGATCATGCCCAATCTTGTGCGCGGGGCTCTCTTTGTTGTTGGACAACTCCAGCCGGTTGAGCGTCGAAGCCCCAGCCAGGGCGACCCCGCGATGCTCCGGGCGCACGCGATCCAGACCCAGGGGATCGCGCTTGTCGCAGGCCACGGCCATCAGATGATCCAGCCGCACCGTCTCATGATCGTTGAGATCCTCATAGCCCAAGCCCAGGCCGTACAGGCGCTGATCCAAGAGGCCTTGAACCGAATGATCGACGTAGCTGGGGTTGCGCCGATCGTGAAAACATTGGGCCAGGCTGCGGGTTAATCCCAGGCCGCGATTGACTTGACGCAGAAACAAGACACCGCCGTCACTGCTCAAGTGGCCGCCGGAAAAGTCGGCTTGCACCCGGCGGGCACCCAGGTCATGAAAAAGAAAAGGTTGATTGCTATCGGACATAACTCTAGCCTATAGACTAGATATGGAAAATCAAACAAAATATTCATTAAAAGTGCAGGCCATTCGGCCCAAAGGGCAGAAACCCAAACTCTACGTCTATTTCCCAATCCCCCTGGCAGCGGCCATCGGTCTGGAACCCGGCGAGGAGGTGGAGTGGGAACTCTTGGACCGCGGAGAACTTCACTTGGTCAGAAAGAAACCTTCGTCTCCGCGCACTCAGCAGCGCACCCAGAAACACTGACACACTGTTGAAGACCTCCTCAGGCCGCGCAGATAACCGCGCCCCTATAAACATTGGCCAAAATGACAATCCTTCCCAAAAATCCGTTCGCCTTATGAAATATCCGGGCTAAAACTTGTTTCCATCAAATAGCGCGAAAGGAATCCCCCCCTTTTTCCCTCGATCTCCATGTCCAGGCTCAAACGACCGCAGAGTACAGGAGTTTGTTCGAACCAACGATTAGCAGTCCGGTCGTAGGACTGAAAAACAGACTCTCGCTGGCCGAAGCCGGGCGGCCGATTGACAAGAATGTGGATTTCAGATCCCCGAGAAACAGTCCCTCTAAAACATGTTCGGTAGCCGGTGAGGTCGGAATTGAGTTGGCTGACGAGTTCAAAGCCGCCCTGAGGCGAAAACCGATGTACTCCGCTCTCGCTCCCCCAATAGGATACGACCCAGATCAGGGAGTCTCCCACCACTCTCAGATAGTTAGATGGATCCCAATCCCAAACCCAGAATGGCTCTAGCGTTTTGGATTCCTCATGCACCTGGAACAATCCCCCGCTCGTGCATATCACGACTTGAGGTTTGGCGCCTCCTGGAGCATACGCGACAATAGCTGAAATCTTCATAAACGTCCTCCACCAAAGACCTCGCTGAGACCAATCCACCTGCACCTCAGTAAATTTCGGGTTGGAAGTTGCAGGCGAAACAAATAATCCAGGATTACCAGTATCCGTCCTTACTGCCCAGTACGAACCAGCCTCGACGAACTTGTAGGTTCCGGGGGGCAAACCATGATAGACTTGCCAGTTCAATTCGATACGTTGACGAGCCGCCTGGAACTGGCTTATGCGGATTCGAGATTCCTTCGACAAATCTTTGAGGAGTTGTGGCAATGACAGTGCTACTTCAGCTATCTCTCTGGAGTTCGGCTCCGTGCCTGTGACTGATACTGAACGACCGTCAACTCCGAGATACTCAATTTTGCCATTTTCAGGCACTTGCAGACTCGCAAATGAAACTCCGTCGGTGCGAAATGCGCAATTGACCTTGAGAACCAACTTGTCCGGCGTGTCCTCAGTCACTTTGATGGATGCTGACCCCGTACCCCAGTACGGAGATTCGAGCAGAGATCCAACTCCGTAGTAGTAACTAATCGCGGAAACGATGGCGGACGTATATCCGGTGTAAACCATACGGAGTTGCCCATCTTTTGGTTCAATCTCAACAGAATCGATCATCAAATCGTCAAGGAATTCGACTCCTTCATCTGGGAAGAACGGGCCAACGTTCAGAAGGTGTTCTCCGATCTCGAGTTGGCCAGAGTTCCCAACGCGCGCCAATAAGCGAAGTTCAGAATCGCCCGGTCGTTTTCTTCGCCACTCAAGATTACTAAAAATTAGATCGAGTGTCGTAGCTCCAACGCGGATTTTGAATCCCGTAATATCCAGAGGGTCTTTGGGAGTGGCCGCAATGCGTGTTGAACCGTCTTCGAATACAATAACGGGCTTGGCGTCTTTCGCCTGGCGACCATCGCCCGGAGGCGGCTCGATCGACGGTGATCCAATATCCGGATTGAAGACCTCAACGGTAAATGATTCGAGCCCTGGTTTTCTTAACACGACCGCACTTGCTTGAGTCCAAGGATTCAAGAAGTGCTTCTCAGCGGTCACGACATCCGCATTCGCAGAGGGTACGCTTAAGAACGAGATGCACCATGCCGCCAGAAACAAGTTTCCGAACGGGCCCAAGATTTGCAGGGACCTGTTCCGCGTGTGGATTGATTTGCCTGATTGGATGATCGTGCGCCTGGCTAAATCGTAAAAGGCTGAGTATTTTCTAATCATACGAGGGTCACTTTCTCTAGGTCTAGATGGATTTCGAGTTCAGGAAGGTCATTAGTTGGTCAACGACAATTATTCCTCCCCACATCCTTGAGCAACGCCAGCGCATCCCCGCCACTCCGGGTGCCCTCCATTTAACCCGCCGCCAGGACTTG
>JAQBVM010000109.1 GCA_027623095.1 Verrucomicrobiota bacterium | reverse complement strand
TGTCAGCACAATCCCCAAATCCCTTTCCAAGCCCTCGTCAAGCACCGCTCCAAATAAAAAGACCGTGGTGCGAATATCGGCCGCGACCTTGCTCCTCGAATCCGAGAGAGTCGCGGTAATCAGTTCGGATATGTTTGTCGGATTGCTGTACTCCAATTGGATGATCGTTGTGAGGAGAGGTTCGAGCGTGGGCTTCTTCGACACGCGAGAGATTCCAGTTTTTGGATTCGGCACAAGAATCAAACCGTGAATGTCCAGAATCTCATTCAGCGCGTCTTCCGCGCTGACATTATCCCACCGCACCGAAACGACGGGAATCACCGGGCGGCCGTCGGGACCCAGTGTCGCCGCGTTTGTGAAGGTGACGCTTGGATCGATGTGAATGTTAACATTCGCCGACCGAGCCAGGAATTGAATTGCGGCGGGAAGCTCATGATCCAGACTGAGCGGGCCCTTTTCGCCCTCGGGTTTGGGAGCGGTCTCAACGGCAGCCGTTTCTGTCCGAGGCGGAGGAACAGCCGTCCGGATTTCTCCCACTCGCGGCGCGGCTGTCCCCGGATGGGCTAATTCGAGGGCCGGCTGGATGGGCGCGTTCGTGGATGCCGGCGTGCTTGGCGCTGGAGCCTGGTCTTCCTGCGCTGAACCAAACACCGCCGACAAAATCAGTCCGACCAAGACAGCGGGGGCCAGTTTGCTAAACATGTTCATTTGCGGTTGTCAACATTCTGGCGGAGTATCCGGACCGCGACGAGCATTCCCTTCCGGCCATTCCGCATCGGCAATCATGGCCGGGGCTGCGGACTGAGTGTCTTAACCCCGGACTCACCTTCGATGCGTATTAAGACTGAATCACCGCGGATTTCCAAACACTGAATCTTCACGACACGAGTTTCATTGGTTGCTGAATCGGATTGAAAAACAACTTGAACGGTTCCCTCCTCGCCGGGTTCAAAGATCGTATCATTAATGAGAGCCAACGGTCTTGTTGAACTGGGGCGAAGCCCGGTAATCTTCAGATAGCTGGAAAGAGGAAGTCGCGGCTTGGTTTCCCCCTCCGGACCGTCCACCGAAGCGCTCGGAATACGAAGCGAGTTCGGGAAGAACGGGTCTTTACCCCCGGGTACAAGCTCAAAAACCGCGCTAGCAAGGTTAACGTTGTTCGTTTCAGAATCGGGTTGTGCTTCCGTGGATTGGGCGTTGCTCGGGGAAGCAACGGCGTTCCCCTCGGCCCCACTTGGCGGCTGAGGGGAATCTGAACTACATCCAATCATCCAACCAGTGAGGAGCAAAACAAGGGCCAATCTCAGCCCTCCGAAAACTGCATGGCAGCAATAGCTTGTGCGGGACATAGCGTCAAAAAGCCGCGAGCGCCGCGCCCGTCGCCACCGCTAGAAGCGGAGCCACCTGTTCAATTTCACCCATTTGTTGCGGCGGAAGGCTCAGGTTCAAAAAACTGGTTGGATTCCAGCTCTTGCACGCCACCATCAGTTCACTCTGCAGACCATCCACAAGAAACTGCGATCGCGCCGACCCTCCGGACACAAAGACTTGGTTCACGGTTTTGTCTTCCTGTTTCTCAAAGAAATCAATCGATGCGCGGAGCTCGCGGCCCAGCGGCGTCAGGAGCATCGAGAGAATTGGCTGAACATCCTCTGATCCATTCAACTTTAGCTGCTCTGCTTCGTCATAGCCAAGATTCATGTGCTCAGCGAGGCCGCGCGTCAGATGATCCCCACCGATTCCGACAACGCGGCTCAAAGCAATCTGGCCCTGAAGCAAAATACAGATCGTGGAGCTCTTGAATCCGATATCGACGAGAGCCGAGATTCCTTGGGCAAATGCGTCCGGAAGCGCCATTTCAAATGCGTTCGAAGAGCCGATCAAATTGGGAACAATCTGTTCCGTGACCAATCCCGCGTTCTTCGCCGCTTCCTGCAGCACACCAAGGAGCTGCTTCTTCGCGCCCCCGACAAGCACGCGGCATTTTGGATTCCTCGAGGGCTCCTCCGCCATCCCATTGGCGGGTCCCGACAGAACATGGCAGTCAAAAATATGATCCGCCAAATCCTGTTGAAGGTAGTTTTTGCTGTTGTATTTGAGCATCAAACGCATGTCGGAGATTGGCACTGTTGGAAGCTCGGCATGCCGAAGCAGCGAGTCGTTTGCCCCAACGATCAACACCACCCCTTTCGCCTTCGATCCGAGCCGTTCCATCACCGTTTTCAAATCCTTCGAGATCGACTCCTGAGACGGTGCCTTTTCGGAAAGCGCGGCATCCAAAAGACAAAAACCCAGCAGGTCGAAACTCTGGCCTTGACGCTGTATCTGGACCGCCTTCGTTGTACGAGAACCCAAGTCGATTGCGACAACGTGGGAACGCTTCTTGGTCAGGGAGCTCTGAAACGAAAACGCCATTGCCACCCGATATAGCATGCTTGTCAGCGGAGATTCAAGAAGCAACTCTCACTCAAACAAGCTTTGATCCACGCGTTAATCGTTGCGAATGAACGAATTGCTTTTCAACCGGCACCGAGAGACAGCGCGTCCAGCGTGGCGGAATATCGGAAGGAGGTGGCGAAGGAATCGAACCCACTCGAACCGGATCGGCGGTAGAGGACTGCGAAGACATAGAAGCGGCGAGAGCGTCCCGCGCGGAACCAGGAGAGAATATCCCTTGGGAACAGGTCAAGGAATTAGGGCTTTGAATTACCGTGTTGATCTGCGCCCCAGAACACACCAAGTAATCCGCTCAATCCGAGACGCGGCACTGACGGCGCGCCTGATCATCGCTTTGAGGGCTTTGTCCGCCAATCCTCTGCAGTTCCGTTTGGTAGGACGCGCCGACTCTCGCTTCGCCTGGTGGGGCGACATTCTGTAACACTTTAAGCGGAAATCTTGTTTTCTTCAGAAGATTTTTGGGAAGTGGACCATATCCGCTGCTGAGGAATTTGACGAGACTTCGATGAACGCGGCAGCGTCTTGGACTGCGGTGACGAGCGAAGCGATTCACCGCTTTCTCCTCGACGGGTCCGAGGGCTCGGGAGAGTTCCAGACAACTTGGTTCCATGTCAAAAGCGGCAACTGCGCAGGCTCCGTTGCCGCACTCAGCCAAAGTAGCGGATGATTTGGCGTTTATTAAGACGGTCCACACAGACACCATTAATCACGACCCGGCCATCACATACATTCAAACGGGAAGCCAGTTGCCAGGCAAACCGAGCTTGGGAGCCTGGCTTGCCTACGGATTGGGCAGCCAGAATCAAAACCTTCCCACGTACGTGGTGCTGAACGCCACTTGGTCCGCCAAGCGCGACGCTCAAGCATTGTACGGACGTCTTTGGGGCAGCGGATTTCTATCGTCCGAGTATCAGGGAGTCAGCCTGCGGAGCAACGGTGATCCCGTCCTCTTCCTCTCAAACCCGGATGGCGTGAGTTCAACCACGCGGCATGCTCGATGACACGCTCGTCGTTTGGGGCGGCGAGTTCGGGCGCACAATCTATTGCCAAGGCGGTCTAAGCCGCGAGAACTACGGACGCGATCATCATCCCCGCTGTTTTACGATGTGGATGGCCGGTGGCGGCGTCAAAGGCGGCGTGGTGTTCGGGGAAACCGACGAGTTTTCCTACAACATCGTCAGCGACCCCGTTCATATCAATGATCTGAACGCGACCATTCTCCATTGCCTGGGCATCGATCACGAACGTTTGACGTATCCATTCATGGGATTGAACCAGCGCCTGACGGGTGTTGAACGCGCCCAGGTCGTCAAAGGCATTCTGGCCTAGGGACTACGGAACTAGTCCTGCCAAAAAGTAGATTCGGGACCGACTTGGTAACGAACGTTCATCTCGGGCGTTTCGATCTGGATCTGGCCCCGGTGCAGCGACTCAACGGCCGCCAATGTCATGCCGGAGGTCAGCAGAGTGCGTTCAATCGGATAGGGTGTTTTTCCGGTGATGACCGTGTTCTCGATGTGGCGCACGAGCGGGTGGAAAAAGTCGGCCGTGGTTGACCCGTGCGTTGGCATCGGGAGATACATCTGGCAGGAAACAATTTCACCCGTATCCGAGCGCAATCCGGCGTAGTTAAAATCTCGGATGTCCATCAGAAACATCGTCGTTCGGAATCCGTCCAGGTGCTCGATGAAATACGCGAGCGCCCCAGGGAAAACCTTTCGAGCCCAGTCAAATGAAATGCGGTCCGTGTAGTAGCCGCCATCGACCGGGAGATTGTGACTCCGTGTCAACGCGGATGCCATCAGCCGCCGCGTTGCTTCACGATCCGGTTTGGACAGCATTTCCCACATCGGAGCACCGCGCAGTGCATGCACGCTCCGAATGCCAACCTCCCCACCGCGCCGCCGCTCGGACATGCACTGGGCGGTTTCCAACGCGTGAATGTCATAGCTATCCACACCGCCATAGGCCACGCACACGCTCTCGGTTAAGGGAGCGCCGTGCGGCATGTCGATCGACGGCATGCGGCGCGTGACCGGCAGCGACGAGCCCGCGAAAAACGGAAAACCAAGCCGCTTGGAATCCGCCACCATTTCCGCGCAGCGAGCCCATGTTGTGGAGAGGTGTTTGTCGTTGAATACAGGAACCGAGCGCCCGCTCGCTTCAAAGACTTTCACGCATTCCTTGAACCATTCGTACCGCGGATAAAGTTTCTGGCCCCTTTCGTTGTTCGGATACTTCCCATGTTCCGCGATGATCACTACTCCATCGACAGCGAGCTTTCCGGTGCCGAGCATGAGCGCCTCGGCAATTGTGGGATACAACGTGAGTCCATGCCGTTTGATCCTGCCCCGAGCGAGATCGCCTTCCGGAAATTGATCGATATAAACGCCGGCGACATCAAGGCGCGGTTCCTGCCATGCGCCGCGCCAACCGTAGCCGAGTGTCAACCGGTCAAGAAAATGCTGGGCATGCGAATGCGTGCGCACTTCCGTTCCGAGAAACGCGATCTTCTTGCGGCCGGAACCTGGCGCGGCGCTCGATAGGCGGACCGGGGCAATCATTGCGGTTGCGGCGATAGTGGAGAGGTTCGCGAGAAACGTGCGGCGAGTTGTAGTCATAGCATCGGGATTCGGTTGTGTGTGCCCACCTTTCTAGCAGACCGCAACCAAAACGGTGAAGAGAATTCTCTCGCCAACGAAGGCCTCGCATTTTCCTGATCAGGGCCAAACAAAAAAGCGCGATCGACTAAATCGATCGCGCCTTCTGACTTCTTCGTTCGCTCTACCGAATCTTTACGCTCTTATCGCGGAAATGTCTCAATCACAAGCGAAGCTTGAAACCGGTTATCGTTTCTTCGGTTTTTCCTGGTCGGGCTTCTTATTTCGATTATCCGGCTTTTCGGGACGATCGGGTTTCTTCTCGCGATTGTTTGGTTTGACCTGTGGTTTGGAATCCGGACGCTCCGGTTTGCCATCAACTTTTTCATCCGGACCTCGATCCCCAGCAACTCTATCACTTGGACCCACGATGCCTTTCGGGTTGCCAGCACCGGGTCTGTTCGGACGGTCTCCGGGCTTGCCTACAGCCTTGCCATCCGGACCTCGATCCCCAGCAACTCTATCACTTGGACCCACGATGCCTTTCGGGTTTCCAACACCAGGCTTTTTCGGAGGTTCATTTTCACCAACACGAGTTCTTAAAGCCCCGATGCCGCGCGGATTGGTATCTCCGGGATTCTTCGGATCGCCCGGTTTCGCAGGTTTCCGAAGTCCAGGCAAGGTGGGCCTTACTAACTTGTCCTCTTGCCCGGGTTTGCGTTGCTTCACGCCGCCTGCCGAGTATGGATATTGAACTTTCTGAACTTCCTTCGTTTCTACGCCCGGTTTCTTCTCTTGCTTCTGGGGTTTCTTCGGGGCGTTCTGCGCGGTAGCTTGAAACGACAAACAAGCCGCTGTTAAGACTCCGTATATTAGGTATTTCATAAATACATTTGGGGTTGATGGTTTTTAGAACGATTCATTTTGGGTACGAGTAACACCGTTTTGGTATTATCAATGTCGTAAAGCAGTTAACAGGCCAAAATCAGTTTTGCGAGAGTTTTCTACAAAAACAATTCGCGGCGACCCTTCAATCGGCTTCATTTGGTTCATCACCATTTGTGTCGTTGGTCGAAGCCACTTGGCATCAGGCTGGTATTAGCTTGAATTTTCCACTTTCAGTTTCGAGCTGCTGCGCAAGTCGCTCCATGAGTTCCTGCCACCTGCCTTGTATTTCCTTTTCTACGAACTCGTGCCGGGCTTCTCGGGATTTATTCAAGAACCAGTCCTTGGTCGACCTGCGGACGTCGTCTTTGTAGCCTGGACGACCTTGGCCCCAACGGTTCTGGCACTGCTCCCAGTAGGCGTGAGCTTCGCGAAGTTGGTCGGCAAACGCAGATTCGCCGAGTTGCTGAACGTCGAGAAAGAAATCCTTGGCGGCCTCTTCGACCTGAGCCTGAAAATGCGCGAGAAAACCGTGCGCGTCGGCGAGGTCAGAATCATGCAGCGCCGTTTTGATGAGGCCTTTCAATTCGATCATCTGGTTCGTTGCACGAACAGTGGTTTCGCGACGTGCCCCAAATCCCAATCCAAACCAGTAATCGAAGTTGTCCCACTTGCCTCGCCGATTGACGGCAGCGCGCAAGTATCCCACGTAACGGACCGATTGCATCTCGTCGAGGAGTGCTCCTTGCACCGGTCTAGGCTCCGCGGTGATTTTCCGGTTATTTACGAACCAAGTGCGCAGCGGCTTCGTTGCCTGCTCGAAGATTGCGCGAACCTGAGCATCTGCCCTATTCTCGATGAGTTGTTCAACCGTGGTGGCGAGTGCCAAGACCCGATCTTCGGCCCGGTGTCGCAAGGTGGTCAAATTGTCAGCGACCAAACCGACTTGGCGACTATCGCCATGTCGCCTTGCCGTTTTGCAATCGTCTCTTCCGTCCAGTCGGTGAATAGGCCCAGTTCTTTCGAGGTTCGATACTGAGACAGCGCATACACTAGTTGTTTCTGTGCAAAAGCGGCATTGCCAGCTTGCTGCCCATTCAACCCGCGCTCCAATAATGAGTAGTTACCCACCCTCTCGTAGCTGCGTTCGTGTGCCTTGGCACTAAACTGATCCCACCCGACCTCGCCAGGATTCTCCGGTAGAATGTGCTCGACCGTGGCCGTCATCCCTTCGTCGGTGATGTCGGCGCCGCTGAGTTGCTTTTCAACCTTCGCGAGGAGGTAGCGCAACCGCTTGCCGGATGTGCTGCGGCTCCTCAGTCGAAGTGCCTTGAAATCTGCCTCGAACTCCTCGTCGGGAATATAGATGGGCCGTAGAGCCTGCCTCACGGCAACAAGCGTTGTCGCAGTGCCACGCCGGACTTCCAAAGCTGCACGGTTGTAAATCTCTTCCAAAATGTGGGTGCTGCGTCGCCCAACTCCGTTGAATCTCACCGACAACACGGCGCAATAGCGCAAAATCTCCAGCAAGTCCTGCGGAGCCTTGAACACGTCCTTTGCGGCGAGGACCAGCGGCGTAAACTGGGAGACATTAAAAAGGTTTAGCACGCGCACCTGGTCTCTTGCGCCTTCGTAATCCAGCCAGAACTGGCTGGAAAAATCGCTGAGTGCTTCGAACCATGCCGCGTCGTTCTCCAACCGGTCGAGCAGCGCAAACACATGGTCCAGCGTCGTCACATCCCGCTTGATGGTTTCGAAGAGCTGCTTCTGGCGCACATATTCCCGGTGAGAGTTCAAGTGGTGACGGAGGAAATCCGGGAAGCTTGCAATGCCCACGCGGGCGGTGATTCTTGCCCACTGTCGGAGCACGGGGTCCATCTGCGACTTGCTGAGGCGGTCCGCCATTGACAGTAGATAGTTCTTCAGCAGGTCCGTTTCGGTCAGTTCCAAGCCGCGGGCGTTGAGTGTTTCAAAGACGGTGTAGGCGCTCAATTGGTCTTGCACCCTTACGCTGATGAATACCAGGCGCTCCGTGACAATCTCGCTAACAAAGCCCGCCACCTCCTCGCCCTTTTTCTTGCGCGAGAACTTCTCCAGAACCTTGCGCTTGAAAAACGAAAAGCAGTCCCATAGCAGTTTCTCAGAATCCCGCAGACCACGCACGCCACCCTGCGGTGGCTTGCGTTGAGCGAGATTCAACTGGAAAAAGTCGTCATCGTTGGCGTTGAGTTTCAACTTCGGCGTGATCCGCAAACTCATCGGATCCTTTGCACCGAGGTAGCTGCTTTCGAGCAGTGTCGCCCGCTCTTTGTTGGCGGCGGAGTCCACTGCCTCGCTCGCCAGGCAATACAGGTAATCAACACACGCCAGGATCAGGATGCTGAGCGTCGCCATTCGCTGTTGTCCGTCAATAATTCGGAACTGCTTCCGCTCGCCGCTTTCAAGCACCAGCGCGCCCATGTAGTGGTCCTCGTGGTTAGCCTCGATGGTCATCAGGTCTTCCCAGAGATCTTCCCAATGTTCGTCTTTCCACGAGTAGTCGCGTTGATACGGAGGGACGCTGTAGCTTTTCCCGTTGCTGAGAAGCTCCTTTAGGTCTTCCGTGTCCGTGCTAAGTAGAGTACTGCGTGCCATAATTGGTGGTTATTTTACACAGTCTGCCAGGAATGAACAGTCCCCGCCACGCTCAACGCCCCACTCAGCAGCTTCGGCATCAGCGCGTTGTGCAGGGTGGCGAGAGTGCGGGATTGGTGTTTATAGTTTTTCAACCTGCTGGTGCGCCGCCTCGGCCAACACAATGGACTTCTTTACTCTTTCAATCGCCAGATTCCTCCGCGATGCAGTAGAGGGATCGCTCACCCCTTAGAAACAGCTCGTTTCCGGCGAGCGCCGGCGAGGCGTTGAAGGTGTCGTCCAGACGGTTCTGCGCGAGCACTTCGGGTTGATCGCCATCATTGAGGACCAGGGTGACGCCTTCGCGCGAGGTAACATAGACACGACCACTTGCGGCCACTGGTGAAGCATACACATCACGGATGCCGGGAAGACGAATCGAGCCGGGTTGATCCTCACCGGTCCGCGCGTTGACGCGAGTCAGAATCCCCTGGAAGTGGTAGAGAAAGTACAAGGCATCGCCATAAAGCAGCGGTGTGGGCACATACGGGGCGCCTCGATTCCGGCGCCAGACGACCTGCTTCGTACCGGTAAGATCCCCCTTGGCCCCGTCGAGGCGAACAGCCATTATCCCTGGCCGGTCGTACGTGCTGCCTGTAAAAACCATCCCATGACCGGCCACCGGTGAGGAAACCACGTTTTCCACCGAAAGCCCGCCTCCTTCCCAGATCAGATTGCCAGTATCCAGATCGTAGCCGCGCAACCGTTCTGAGCCGCTGACGATCACCTGTGCCGTGTTTCCATGTTCGACCACGATGGGCGTCGTCCATGATGAGGCCCGCTCGCGCGCAGTCTTCCAACGCTGCTTGCCGGTCCGTTTCTCGAAAGCAACAAGAAACGAGTCGCCCTCGTGGTCCCAATTGACGATCAAAGTGTCACCATGGAGCGCGGGCGAACTGCCCTCGCCATGCCCGTGCATCACGTTCAATTGGCCCAGGTCGCTCTGCCACAGCAACGTTCCATCCAGGTCCAGACAGTAAAGGCCCCAGGATCCGAAGAAAGCAAAGAGACGTTCGCCATCGGTCACGGGAGAAGGGGACGCCAGGCTGGCGGTGAGATGACCTCCCTGGTGCGGCAGCTCCTCCCGCACGGTTCGTTCCCAAAGAATTTTTCCATCCTTGCGATTCACGGCCATGACCATGAATTTGTGCCGATGCGTGATGGCAACTTCGTCGTGCCCGCCGGGAGTGCCACTGTATTTCGGCGGCAAGTCCTCTCCGTACGGCACCGCCATGGTAACGAAAAGTCGATCGCCCCAGATGACAGGCGTCGAATGGCCTTTGCCGGGCAGCGGGAGTTTCCAGAGGATGTTTCTTTCTTCGCTCCATTCCACGGGCGGGCGGGCATGCGGCGAGACGCCCGTGCCGAGCGGGCCCCGCCACTGGGACCAATAACTGGCGGCATGAATATCACCGATATCGACGACTGTGGAGGCGGCAGAACGCGATGCGCCGGTTTCCGGAGGGTTTTCGGCAGATCCCAGTGTGTATGGCAGACGTACAAAGCCCAGTGCGACCGAGACCGCGCCGAGTAGGAAACAAGCGTACCGCGCCCAAATTGATCTTTGCACAGCAGGACTCATATCATGGATTTGGTTTGGGTTTTCGTCGTCGTGAACCGCGCGCCATTGCCAAGTGTCGTCGGAATTCAACTTTCCGGCAATGGCGATCGAAAACTTTTTCTTTTGCCGCGCGCCATTGGACGCTTATGTTTGGCCCCATCGTGAAAACACAGAACCTTATCTGGTTGTTCGCCATGATTGGCGCACTCATTTCTTTTTCAACGGCTCGAGCCCAGGAATCCCTTCCTGATATTGCTTACAAAAAATTTGTTCTCGATAACGGCCTCACCGTTATCGTGCACGAGGATCACAAAGCGCCCATTGTCGCGATCAACCTTTGGTATCATGTCGGTTCAAAGAATGAACCGGACCGGCGATCCGGTTTTGCGCACCTATTCGAGCATCTCATGTTCAATGGCTCGGAGAATTTCAATGACGATTATTTTCAAGCCTTGGAACGCGCCGGTGCAACCGACCTGAATGGGACGACCAGCGAAGACCGAACAAACTATTTCCAGAACGTGCCCAAGAACGCCCTCGACTTGGCGCTTTGGATGGAGTCCGACCGAATGGGCCACTTGTTGGGCGTCATTGATCAGGGAAGACTGGATGAGCAGCGGGGCGTGGTTCAAAACGAAAAACGGCAAGGCGAAAACCAGCCTTACGGCCAAGTCTGGAATCTCATCACATACGCCACCTACCCGCGAGAACATCCCTACGGCCATACTGTCATTGGGTCGATGGAGGATCTCAACGCGGCTTCGCTGGACGATGTGCGCGACTGGTTCAAGACATACTACGGTCCAAACAACGCCGTCATCGTCATCGCGGGAGACGTCGAAGCCGAAGCCGCCAGAGAAAAGGTCCAGCGGTTTTTCGGCGATATTCCTCCGGGGCCGCCGATCAACAAATTCAGTGAATGGATCGCAAAACGAACGGGCGAACAACGGCAGATCCTTCAGGATCGCGTTCCCCAAGCGCGCGTTTACAATGTCTGGAATATCCCGGCGGCCATGTCCGCCGACACAAGCCGATTGGAGCTGGTGGCGCGCATTTTGGCGTCTGGCAAAACATCCCGGCTGTACAAACGACTAGTCTATGAAGACCAAATCGCAACCGACGTCTCGGCTCTCATTGATAATCGGGAAATCGGCGGTCAATTTGTGATTTCGGCCACGGCCCGGCCGGAGCAGGATCTGACCGCGGTGGAAACAGCGATCAATGAGGAGCTCGCGCGCTTTCTGGCGTTGGGACCCGAGGAATCGGAATCGTTGCGCGCCAAAACCGAGATCAAGGCAGAATTCCTTCGCGGCCTTCAGCGAATCGGCGGGTTCGGCGGCAAGTCGGATATTCTTGCATCCAGCCAAGTCTATGGCGGAAGTCCGGACGCTTGGAGAAAGAACATGCAGATTTCGCTGGCGGCAACGCCAGAGGCGCTTCGCGAAACCGCGCGGCGATGGCTCTCGGACGGAGTTTACGTGCTCGAAGTCCATCCGTTCCCCGAATTGCAATCCTCCAAGACGGGAGTCGATCGGTCGCACGTGCCCGAACCCGGCGCCGCGCCCTCGGCGAAATTTCCGGAGCTGCATCACGCGGAACTTTCGAATGGACTGAAAATCGTCCTGGCCGAACGCCATTCCGCGCCACTCGCTGAGTTTCAGTTAATACTCGACGCGGGTTACGCCTCGGACCGATCGGTGATTCCCGGCACCGCGAGTTTGGCGATGAACATGCTGGATGAAGGCACCACCAGCCGCACCGCCCTCAAGATCAGCGAGGAACTTGCCTTACTCGGCGCGGAACTGGGGTCCGGCTCGGACCTTGACGGATCCACCGTCTCGCTGTCCGTCATTAAGGAAAACTTGAGCAGCTCATTGGATCTTTTCGCGGATGTCATCCTGAATCCGTCATTCCCAAGTGATGAACTTGAGCGCCAGAGAAAACTGCAACTCGCCCGAATCCAAAGGGAAAAAGTGACGCCGATCCAAATGGCGCTTCGAGTATTTCCGAAGCTGCTGTATGGCGAGGGTCACGCGTATGCGTTGCCATTCACCGGATCGGGAACCGAGGAATCTGTGCAACGCATTCAAAAGAGCGATCTCGAGTCGTTTCACGCGAAATGGTTCAAACCAAACCATGCGACGCTGGTGGTGGCGGGTGACGTGTCTTTGGACGAGCTTGTGCCCCTGTTGGAAAAAAGATTCAGCGCGTGGAAACCCGGTGCAACGCCGGAAAAACAGATCGGGCACGTCGCGCACAAGTCCGGTTCGGAGGTCTATTTGATGGATCGCCCGGGATCGCAACAGTCGATTATCTTCGCCGGGCACGTCGCGCCGCCCAAGTCGAATCCGAACGAGACTGCCATTGAAACGATGAACACGATTCTGGGAGGCGCTTTCACTTCGCGCATCAATATGAATCTGCGCGAGGAAAAAGGCTGGGCTTACGGCGCTTTCACATTGCTGTTTGATGCGCGCGGCCAGCGCCCCTTCCTCGTCTATGCGCCTGTTCAAACGGACAAGACCAGCGAATCGATCTCCGAGATATCCAGCGAGCTCAAAGCAATCCTGGGCTCGGAACCAATCACCGAGGATGAACTAGTAAAGGCCCAAAAAAATCAGACCCTCAGCCTGGCTGGGCGTTGGGAGACGATCGGAGCGGTCGCCTCATCGATAGGCGAAATCGTCCGCTACGGACTCCCGGACAACCACTGGGAAACCTATGTAAATGAGGTGCGCGCGCTAGGCGTCGATCAAGTAAGCGCAGCCGCGCGTGACATTCTGCACCCTGATAAGTTGGTCTGGGTCGTAGTCGGAGATCTTGAAAAAACCAAATCCAGCATCCAGGCACTAAAACTCGGGCAACTTCATTTTATCGACGCGGACGGCAATGTAATCGACCAACGGTAATGCCTTGTCGAGGCGGACAGCGGCTCCGTGTGCGCGAGAGCAGATCGAAGTTGAGGAAGACACTCTCCTCATCCGAGGGATCATGGCCAAAGCGGATTGGGACGGTAGAGAGGCGTTGCCCAGGGGCTTTGTTTGCCGGCGTCCAGTCCCTTATCCTCGACCCTTTGGGCATTTTCGAGATAGTCCAGAATGCGCTCCCGCATTTCCGCGGGGAGGGGCCACATTCCGTTAACTTGCTGCATGGTTGTGATCGTCTTGTCCCACTGTTCTCGTGTCATATGGTTCGCGGCGACAAGTGCGGTGGAATGGCACGGAATGCAATTGGCAGCCACAAATTCGCGGCCCGGACCTGGTTTGAGGCTGGCCGCTGGGGCGGCATTTCCCCCGGCTCCACCAGCAAGCAAGTTCGTTTGCTCCAACACGCTTGCTCCGAGGAACACGAGGGCGGCGCAGCCGATGAGCAACGATGTTTTCACGAGATCTTGACCGCGATCCTGTGCATGGCGTTGTTGAGGTATCCTTTGGGATTCCAGCCAGGAACGATCATCGGTTGCATTTGGCCTTGCGCGTCCGTAGCCCGAGCCCAGACTTCGTAGTAACCCGCCACGGGAAACCGAAGAGACGCCTCCCATTGTTGCCAGGCATATTTATTTCGCGGAGGATTAAGCTTCGCCGGAGCCCAGGTGGCGCCGAAATCGTGACTGACGTGCATGGCCGTAATATCTCCAAACCCCGACCACGCGTGTCCACGGACCTCGATCGGCACACCGATAGAGTGATCGATCCCAGAAGCCGGTCGTGTGATGATCGATTTGACGGGCATTTCCTTGATGATTGCCATATCCGCGTCGGCCACTTCCGTTCCCGGCGCGACCGGATGCTTGGGAATTCGGTACGAGGAACCGGTCATTTTCGAGCCGTCATGCTCGCGATCCCGAACCCAGATTCGGTTCAGCCATTTTCCGGATGCCGATCCCGGCCAACCCGGGCAGACGAGCCGCAACGGAAATCCGTGGTGATCGGGCAGCGCTTCGCCATTCATCGACCAGGCAAGCATGGTGTGCGGATCGAGGGCTTTCTCGATCGGAAATCCACGTGAAATCGATTCTTTCTTGGGATCGCCGCTCAGATGCGGGTCTTCTCCGTAGTATCCTATATACACCGCCGACGGTTTGATACCGGCCGCGTTCAGGACGTCGCGCAGGCGAGTTCCCTCGTAGAGCGCGCAACCCACGGCGCCCAGGGTCCATTGGTTGCCGGACGCGGGCGGAAAAAAACCGGCCCGGCCATTTCCTCCGCATTCGATGACGAGTGCCGCTTCGTGCCGGGGAAACCGCCGGAGATCGTCAAGAGTGAGCGTAAGTGGCCGATCCACCTCGCCGTCCACCCGAAGAGACCAACCGTTAAGAGCCTTGGTTCGTGCGCGTTCCGGCAAGCGGCCATTGTTGCGCACAAAATGGCGATGATTCGGCGTCAGCGGATCATCCAGAAGGGTGGCGGGTGTTTCCGCATTCAATGGCCGGTCGCTTAAGATTCGGAGCCCTTGTTTGCCGGGAATCGTTGCGGTCGCGCCGGCATCTTGAGCGAGTAGTCGAACACCAGCGGGAAGGTGATTGAGGAACGGCACGGAAAGCGCGCCCGCGACGACACGTTTTAGAAAGCCGCGCCGGTGATGGTGGGTAGAGCGGCCTTGCCGAGGATGTGGTCCTGAGTGTCTCATGATTCGGATGCGAACGTAGCAAAGCCGATTAGCGTTGGGAATAGGCGAATGTCAGTTTCGCAAGTCAGGGCTTCACGGAGTGTCGCACCACCGAGAGAAGCGAGAGTCGGCGCGTCCTCCCCGGCGGAAATGCGGAGGGTCGGTCCGTCCTCGTTTGGAGCGCCCCGCAAGTCAGTCGCAGCGACGCGAACGTCAGTTTCGCGCATTCGCTGCCGGAACAGGCCAATCCGGAGAATCGATGTGCGCCTCTTCCATCATCGCCGCCATCCGGTTCACGATGTTCGGATGTTGCTGGGCGACGTCCGTGTGCTCGCTCAAATCGTTTTCGAGATCGTAGAGCTCGATCTTCGCGTTCCAGAGTGGGCGGACGGCTTTCCAATTCTGCGCGCGTACCGCGCGTCGTCCGCCGCGTTCGTAGAATTCCCAGTACAAATACGCGTGTTGTTTTTGACTGGCGGTGTCGCCCTTTAGAACTGGCAAAAAGCTAATGCTATCCAGTCCGGCAGCGGGTTGAACCCCCGCGAGCTCACACGCGGTTGCCATCAGGTCTCCGAAATAGCCGATATGATCGCTCTTGCCGCCAGCTTTGATTGTTTTGGGCCACCAGGCGATTGTTGGCACGCGAATTCCACCCTCATATAAATCGCGCTTCATGCCTCGCAGGGGGCCCGCCGGATTGAATCGTTCGGGATTGTGCCTGGCCTCATTATGAGGACCGTTGTCGGAGGTGAAGATGACAAGAGTATTCTCCTCGATTCTGAGTTCCGTCAGGAGATCTAGAATGCGGCCTACGTCTGCGTCCATGCGCGAGATCATCGCGGCTTGCCCCTTGTCCTGATCCGGCCAATCACGATCTTTGTAGGGACCGAAATCGGGAACTTCAGCTCCATTTCCGAACATCCCGGAACCCTCGTTGTTGGCATGGGGAATCGTCAGGGACAAATAGAGAAAGAACGGGCCGTCTTTGTGCGCTCGGATCCAATCCAGGGATTCGGCGGCGAGCAGATCGTGCGAGTAATCGATGCGTTTGGTTGCCGCGCCGCCCCGAAACCCGCCGTAGTTTCCGGCGACAAGTCTGACTTGATTCCGAAGGCCTGCCATTTCCTCGTTTCGCCAAAGGAAAGTCGGATAATAATTGTGGGCATGTACTTGGTTTAGATAACCGTAGAAATAGTCGAATCCTTGGCGTGTCGGAATTCCGACATCCGTTCCGGGTCGCATGTCCCCCAATCCCCATTTCCCGATTAACGCCGTTGCATAACCGGCTGGTTTCAAGGCTTCGGCAACTGTCACATCGTCATCCTTCAAAGCTTGTTCGGGGCCCTGTCCGTTTCCTCGCACGGTGGAGTGCCCCATGTGTTTGCCCGTCATGAGCACGCACCGCGACGGAGCGCAAACCGTGGACCCCGCATAGAACTGCGTAAAACGCAGCCCTTCCGAGGCCATTCGATCGAGCCGCGGTGTTTGGATGATTTTTTGACCGTAGCAACCGATGTCTCCGTAGCCCAAGTCGTCCGCCATGATGAAGATGAGATTCGGTTTGACCGCCGCTGCCGGCGTGGTAGCGAGCGTCCATGCAACTAATCCTAGAATAGTGTTGAAGATCTTGTTCACAAGTAGTGGTCGGTTGAGAGTTGTAGCTTTTGTGATCGGCTGAGATTCTTGAAAAGCTTACCGGGAGCATCAGAATAGTCGATCTTAGAAACCGGGAAAGGCCCGCTGCGTTCTAGGAGCTGACTCCGGTCTTTTTTAGGTCTGGACATGTGGCCGGTTCGATACGGTCTCGCAAGGGTTTGCTATTCCTTATGATCCACAGTTTAATCGCGAAACGCCCATGAAAGCTTTTATCATCGCCTGCGCTTCAATTCTTTCGATCTCGATGCTTGGATGCCGGGCGGAAGTCTCGGAATCGTTTCTCGAGGGAATGGAGCTTTCATCTCTATCCGGCAAGAAGTTGGACGAAATCTCGGGAATGGTCGTTAGCCGGAGGGATCCAGGGATGCTTTGGGTCCATAACGACGGTTCCAAGGGACGGTTGTTCGCGGTGAACACCAATGGCCAAGTTCTCGCGACGTTTTCGCTTCGGGCGGATGTCGATGATTTGGAGGATATCGCCGTGGGGCCTCGACCGGAAAACGGACCTGCATTTTTGTATTTGGGTGATATCGGCGACAATCAGGAGAAACGGAAATTCATCCGCGTTTTCCGTTTCTTGGAGCCGGAGTGGGTGCCCGGAAAAGACCGAGACGGGGCGGTTTCAATAGATGAATTTGAAACTCTGATTCTCACTTATCCCGATCAGCCGCACGATGCGGAGGCTCTGCTGGTGGATCCAATCAGTGGGGATCTCCTCATCGTGACAAAGGAGCACAGGCGGGCGCGTGTTTACCGCGCCCAGAGCGATCGATGGAGGGAACCGGGGACGGTGAGATTGGAGTTTGTCGCCCAGATCGCGTTTGATGATGTATCTGGGGGAGACATGTCAAGCGACGGCGCGTTGATACTTTTGAGGCGTGAAGAGAAGGCTCGGCTCTGGCGCCGGCATTCGGGTGAGACGATTTCTGCGGCGCTGCGCGGTCCCGGAGAAGCCGTTCCTGTAATCGGTCCGCCTCGAGAGGCGAACGGCGAGTCGATTGCCTTCGATCCAAACGGTTCGGGTTACTACACCCTAGGGGAAGGAGAGAAAGAGAAACTCTTTTTCTTTCCACGAAAGTGACGATGAGCAGCCGGCCCCAAGAGTTCTCCTTCGTTTTCCCGATGAGAAATGCGCCTCGTCACCTTGGCTCCCGCCAAGAATCCGAAATCCCAGATATCTCTAGGGTCCTTCGTTGAGATCTCGGACAGGAGTCAATCGTAAAACCATTCCGGGTCCGTTCAGAACTACATACAGCGCGCCGTCCGGACCGCAAGCGACATCCCGAACGCGACCGGCGTTTTTGAGAATAATCTCCTGGTGCAGCACTCGATTCCCTTTGATGTCGAGGAGGCGCACTTCTTCGTACTTGAGCGCGCCGACGAGTAGATAATTGCGCCATCTCGGGAAAAGGCTGCCCCGCACGAAGTCGATCCCGCACACGGCAATCGACGGCTTCCAATAGAGGCTGGGCGATTCAATGCCCGCCTTGTTCGGTGAGTCGCTGATGATGGCACCGTCATAATTGCGCCCGTACGTGACAACGGGCCACCCATAGTTTTTTCCGGGTGCGATCAGATTCAGTTCATCGCCTCCCATGGGGCCGTGCTCTGTTTCCCAGACCTTGCCTGTCACAGGATGGACCGCGAGTCCCTGAGGATTTCGATTCCCGTAAGTAAAAATCGTCGAAAGCGCGTCGTTTCGCCCGACGAACGGATTGTCCGCGGGAATCGAACCGTCACGATGGATCCGGTGCACTTTTCCATTCGGCCGGCTTAGGTCTTGCGCGTGGTTTCCAACTCCGCGCTCGCCAATTGAGAAGTAGAGGTAACCGTTCGGATCGAAAACAATCCTGCAACCGTAATGCTGCCGTGTCTCGAGGTAGGATTCCTTCGGCGCCTCAAATACAATCTGTTCCTCAACCCACTGGTTATCTTTGAGCCGGCCACGGACCAGCCGCGTCATTGCTCCGGGGCGATTCTCGTTTCGAGCGTCCGGCAGGGCATGGCTGTATGCCAGATAGATCCAGCCGTTCTCGGTGTATTCGGGATCGACGGCCACATCCAGGAGGCCTCCTTGACCTTCATGCAGCACTTTTGGCGTTCCTGAAACCGGATGAGGCAAAAGTGCGCCGCTCACTATCTGGCGCAATTCCCCTGATCGATCAGTCACCAGCGCATGGTTTGGCGCCAAAAACGAAATGCCCCATGGAACATCTAGTCCTTGGGCAAGAATTTCGACGCGAATCTCGTAGTCTAGCGTGTAAATCTTCTCCGGTGGGGGCGGTTTTGTGACTCCGGAAGTTTTTTCGGCATCGAACAGAAAGCCGATTATCTGATTGATTTGATCATCCGATAGAGCGGATTCAAACGCCGGCATCGAAAAATCGGCAATCCCGTACTTGATATTGCGAAGGATGTGGCTTCGGCTCGATCCGAATTGCCAAATCGCATCAACAAGACTTTGCGCGTTGCCACCTTCGAGTTTGGCTCCGTGACAAGAGGCGCAATTCGTCTGGTAAAGGGCTTCCGCTGGAACTGGACTTTCCGCGGCGAACAGTGTCCGAAAAGCGCACACTGCGATCGCGACAAATAGGAGATACATTCGGTTCGATTTCATGAATTGGAGCATGTGAAAGATGACAGGCGCATAGCGTCTTGGTTCGAGACCTCAGAAACATGTGGACGTTAGTAAACGAATAGTCGCGGGTCAAAATATTTGTGGGAGTCTGACGATTCTTCGGAGAGCTTTCCGGATCGATTGGGTTCAACGGCGCCCTGGACCTCGACGACCGCGTTGCATCGAGGATTCCATTTCCGTTCTATCCACAGCGCCGTCCCTGTTCGAGTCCATGGATTCGAATCGCGCTGCCATTGGACCGGATGCTTCGTCGCGAGTCAATTTGCCGTCGCCATTCGCATCCATCTGTTCAAACATCCGCATACGGCCGCCGGCCAATCCAGCTCCTGGAAATCGCGGCGGAGGCTGGGCTGAATTCAATTCGCTCTGATCGATGAACCCGTCATCGTTGCTGTCAATCTGGCCGAATCGCTGGAGGAATTGTTCGGGAGCTTCATCTCGATCGATTTTTCCATCACCATCGTCGTCGAATTGCATGAGGCGTCTTCGAAAATCTCCGCCGCCGTTTCCGGCGAACGGTCCCAGTCTCCGGCTATCACCACGCCTGGCCCGCCCACCGTCGTGATCCTGCTCGATTCGCACTGTGTACCGCTGGGTCACCGGAATGCAGAAAGTGTTCGCGTTATCGCAAGCAAAGTAGCGGACCGTCACGTTCATCTCGGCTCGACCGGACTCGGCTCCGTTGACGTCGAGGATGAATTCGCGAGGATCACTGTCGGCGGCCTCATTGACTTTCGGTCCACGGCCCTCGGCCGGAGTGATCGTCGCACCGGTTTTCGATTCCACCTGGAATATGAGAGGATCAGTCAAATTGTTCCAATGAACCCGGTAGATGGGGTCTAGGTGAAATCCAAAGTAGAGTTTGCCGGCTCCATCCCTCAAAACGCGGTTTGTGGCCTCGACCCGAAGCTTCACATAGAATGGCGCCTTGGAACTGTTAAAGACAGGTTCGACTTTCAGGGGAACCATTTGACCGGGAAGAACTGCGCGCGGGACAATTCCGCTCGCCACCTTGTCGGGCGGCGGTGCTGTTTTCATATCGAGATCGCCGATGCGTGTCTCACGTTCGACTGCTCCCACTAATTCCTCAAGATCGCGTCGCAAACGCGACGGATTGCTCCAAGCGCGCCTCTCCAGAATCGTCGCGTCCGGGCCGATGATGAACTCCGAATTCGGCGCGTCGCCGAACGCATGCTTCAAGTCGTTCTCCATCGTGTCGCAAATCCACGCGATCTTTGACCCGAGAGTCCGTTCCGCCTCTTTCACGTGCATCAGCCGTTCGTCGAGCGTGAAGGGGGTGACGTATCCGTTCAGCTCGGGGTGCGCCAATGCTTTGTAGATGTAATAGAAGGAAACTCCCTTCGGCGCGTAATCTCTCTGGATCGTCTCCAAACTGGGGACGTTTCGTAGGAATGGCGGTCAAGTGAGGCACCCGAAGACGAGCACCGTGTGACGCCCGTTTAGTTGGTCGCGGAGATTAATACTCATACCGTCGCTGTCGAACGCCTTGACTTCGGGAACCGGCGATCCAACGACCGGGGCTTTTCCCTCGAAACCCTGCATCAGACGCGCGCGCGGCGATTGTTCGGTGTCATCCGCAGGTTCAGCGCATTTGGTGCCGGCGCAACTCCAACCCACGATTCCTGCCAAAAGAAACAAAGTGTTCGGGTTCATCAGATTTTCTTTCCAATCAAGTGCTTGAGGTTCGGACTCTCGCGCCTTCGGTGTGTCTTATCAATCAGTTTCTATCGATCAAAAGTGATTCGTTTTGCAGACGAAAAAGATGCATTCGGAGGTAAAGTTTCTTCATGCGCGTCCGATTATGAGAGTGGGATGCGATAGGATTTTCTTTCGCACAGGACAACGGAGAACGCCTGATTAAAAGGTTCTCCCCGGCATGGATGCCGAGAAAACCACTAGACAAAAGGATTTGTCGTATGC
>JAQBVM010000108.1 GCA_027623095.1 Verrucomicrobiota bacterium | reverse complement strand
CCCCCGCAGAGGTGTAGATCCCGACCATCACCGCCGTAACAAGGATTGATATTGTTGGATTCCAACCAAAGAGCACTCCCATCATGCGCGCGGAGGCGAACAGCATGATGCCGATATTGCAGGCCATGAAGATTAACCAGCAAACGGCCACTGCAGAGCGAACAGACGCGTTGAATCGGCGCTCGAGATATTCGGGGATTGTGTAAACGCCGGCTCTCCAAAATATGGGAATAAATATGAACGCCGCGACAATCATGGCCGGGATGCAGCCGATCCAGTCAAAGTTTCCAACGGCCATCCCGTGCGCATAAGCGGCACCGCCGACACCGATGATATCGGTTCCTCCGATATCGGTCGCGACGAGCGAAAACCCGATTGCCCACCAGGGAAGTTTTCGTCCGGCGAGGAAAAAATCGTTTCCAGTACTGACCTTTCTTCCGATCACCAGGCCGAGGGTAACGGTGCCGGCCAAGTAAACGGTCAGGATCGCGTAATCAAGAAGTGCAAGTTGTCCCGGCATGCAGTGGGTATGTCAGAGCAAGACGTGTCGGTTGAATGGTTGGATTTACCCGAACCGAACCCACTAAGTCAAGACCGCGACTTCAGTAAACAAAATTTCCACGGACAAGTTTATGTCGCACGTGCGACATAAACTTGTCCATGAGTTTTGGGAGGATCGAGAGTCGTAATTTTCGGCTGGTCGCTTCGCTCAATGTCCGCCGTGCTCTTGAATGTACTCCTGTTTGAGTCCCAGTGTTTCCGGCGCGTGAAGCACAAGCATTTTCATTCGAATATCGGTCGGGATCTCTCTCTTCGTGAGCTTGGAAACAATAATCATCAGCGTGATTGCCAGAGGCACCGCCCAGATCGCCGGTTGTTCGCTCAGAATCCGAAGCAGGGGATGGGCGGCCCAGAAGTCTTTGAGACCTAGCAAACCGAGATCGCTGAAACTGGTGAGCGAGATAGTGATCATGGCCAAAAGACCTCCTCCAAGCATTCCCGTGGCAGCCCCTTTCATCGTCATTCCCCTCCACCATACGCACATGAACAGAAGTGGAAAGTAACTTGCCGCCGCAATGGCAAACGCCTGGCCAACCATGAAGTTGATTTCGAATTGTTCAACCTGTGTGCCCAGGACAATTGCGACGGTTCCCACAATGACTGCGCTAATCCGAAAGGCGAGCATCCGTTCCATGGGGCTCGATTTCGGGCGGAGCATTCTCCCATAGACATCGTGAGCAAGCGCACCCGTCATGCTTACCAGCAATCCGCTAAATGTGCTCATGAAAGCGGCGAACGCGCCGGCACAGGTGATGCCGCTCAGAATCGAACCCAATACGCCATATTTTTCGTTTAGAATCCGCGGCAGCTCCAGAACAACCTTGTCGGTTCCTTTTGCGCCGACGCCAAGATACAGGTCCGGCAAGAGATTGCGCCCTAGCACGCCAAAAATGGGAGGAAAGACATAGAATACTCCGATCAGAATCATCACCCACATGGTGGTTCGCTTCGCGGCGGCGCCGTCCGGGTTGGTGTAGAATCGCACGAGAATATGGGGTAATCCGGCTGTGCCGCAGACCAGGGCGATGATCAGAGAGTAGGTGTAAAGCAGCGAGTAAGGGCGGGCTTCCTCCGCGCTTAGTCCCGATGCCCGTGCTGCTTTGGTTGTGAGTGGTCCGAACGGATTCAGCCACGTTGCATCGACTGGAGCATTCTCGGGAAGCGGTGGGCGGAGGCTTGCCTGCGGGGCCGCGGTTTGAACCTGGGCCGTTGGGTTTGGCGCGGGAACGGCTTGATTCTCATCGAGCTGTTTTCCGTAGCCGCCGTACACTGCCAAAAGCACGAAAATAGGAGCAGAAATGGCAAACATTTTTACCCAGTACTGGACTGCCTGAACCAAAGTAATGCCTTTCATTCCCCCGAGCGCCACGTTGAGCGTAATGACCGCCCCAATTAGTACAACGCCCGCCCAGTAGGGAAGTCCCGGAAAGATGTAGGCCAGCGTTGTGCCCGCGCCTTTCATTTGCGGCATTGTGTAGAAAAAACCGATGAACAGGACGAAGACGACGGCGATCTTTCGGAATATCGGCGAGTCAAATCTGCCTTCCGCGAAATCCGGCACGGTGTAGGCCCCGAACCGGCGCAACGGTCCCGCGATGAACAGGAGCAGAAACAGATAACCGCATGCATAACACACCGGATACCACAGCGCGTCGTAGCCCACACTCATCACCATCCCGGCCACTCCCATAAATGAGGCGGCGCTCAGGTATTCTCCGGAGATGGCCGAGGCATTCCAACCAACCGATACGGAACGGCCCGCAACAAAGAAGTCGTGCGCCGTTTTAGATTTCCGTGCGGACCAAAAGCCCATCCAGATGGTTCCAATTACGGTGAACGCGCTGAATGCCAGAATCCAAGGGTCGATCGTCATTTCAATTTACCTCCCTTGTGGTTTGCGATCTGAAGTCCGAACGAACTTCGCTTCGTTCTCTTCCAGTGCGATCGAGCGTTTTATAAAGATGTAGGAAATGACCCAAACAAACGGGAAAAAGAGTATTCCCAGAATCAACCACGAGAGTGTGAATCCAAAGATCCGCGTTGCCATCAACCCCGGAAGAAAGAAGTTTAGCAAGGGCAGCGCCAGCAGAGCGGAGAGGAAACCGGCTGCGCAAATGATGGAGAGCTTGAGCTGATCCCGCATCAATCGACGCAAGAATTCTTCAGAATGGACCTTTTGCTGGTCGATATTGTCCGGTGGCATGCCCGAAGGTTTTAGCAAAGACGATCACCCGACTGCAACGGGATTTCCCTCTTTTCAATGGGCAAAGCTTCGCTTACCTTCACGGCTCTTTGGACTCCATGCCAAGTGTGTTCATAAAAACATACGGTTGTCAGATGAACGAGCGCGATTCAGAGGCCGTTGCCGCCCAACTCGTTGCGAAGGGCTATTCACTCGCCGGCGCCGAGGCGATGGCGGATGTGATCTTGGTGAACACGTGCAGTGTGCGCGATACGGCAGAGCAGAAGGCGATCGGAAAGATGCAGAACCTCGCGGCCGATGTTCGAAAGAATCGCCCCAATGTGCTTCTAGGGTTTATGGGCTGCATGGCTCAAAGCCGGGGAAAGGAGTTGCTCGATAGATTGCCAGATGTCGATTTGGTAGTTGGAACGCAAAAGTTTCATCGAACCGGGGAATTCCTTGACTCGATTTTCGCCGGCAGCCGCGACCGGATTTGCGACACCGATGAGGAAGCGGGAAGTGAGGCCGCGATTCGTGAGCATATTCTGGCGGGAAATTCGGCAGCCAAATCACCCTCTGCATTTGTCAGCATTATGCAAGGGTGCAATCAACACTGCACCTTCTGCATCGTGCCTCATACACGCGGACAGGAGCGGAGCCGGACGATTGAAGATGTTGTATCGGAATGCCGTGACCTCGCGAACCAGGGCGTGAAAGAAGTCACCTTGCTTGGTCAGATTGTCACTAGCTTTGGCCGGCGCGAGATCGGAACGCAAAACGGCCTCTCCGCCTTTGTTCAATTGCTGGACGCGGTCTGCGAAGTCGATGGACTCGAACGGGTGCGTTTCACATCGCCGCATCCGAAGGGATACGGCGATGATTTGGTGGACGCATACCGGCGGTTGCCGAAGTTGTGCGAAAGCGCGCATATACCGGCGCAGAGTGGAAGCGATCGAATTCTAAAGGCGATGCATCGTGGATACACGCGGGACCGGTTCTTGACCATCGTCAAAAAATTAAGACTTGCTCAGCCTCGGATTGGGATGACGACCGATATTATTGTGGGATTTCCAGGTGAGACCGAGGACGATTTTTCGCAGACTTTGTCGCTAGTTAGCACTGTCGAATTTGATAACGCGTTCGTTTTTAAATATTCCAAACGAAGAGATACACCCGCCGCCCTGATGGTGGATCAAATTCCCCAAGAGGTGATCGAAGAACGCCACGCGAGGCTGCTGCAAGAAGTAAATCGTATTGCGTCGGCCAAAACCCACGCGTTTGTGGGTAAGACGGTCGAAGTGTTGGTGGAAGGTCTGAGTCGCAAGAATTCGGCGCGTTTGGAAGGCAGAACCCGATGCAACCACATTGTGGTGTTCGAAGGTGAGCCGCAGCTCGCAGGCCGATTGTTGGACTTGGAAATTGATCAAGCGAGCCACTTCACGCTTTACGGGAAGGCTTTGCAGCTGGCGGCACATTGATCCGGGAGTTTTGTTTTTCATGAATTTGTCCACGTTATCAGTCGGTTTGGGGGTTCTCATTGCGATTCCACAGATATTTGGCCTGCTCAAGCCTGCTGAGTTTGCCGCCAAGGCGCGGCGGTTTCCGAGATCCGTCCCGGTGGGTTATTTGTTGATGGGGATTGGAACGATCTGGTTCCTGCGGAATCTGAGGGCCGAGTCAATATCCGATTTTGAGGACTATAAGAAATTGATGTTATTTGCGTTTGGCTCCATCGGAGTGTTGACGTGCGTGTTTGTGAAGGATTTTCTGGCAGTTCGAGGATTATCGGTCGTACTGCTTTTGACAGGGAAGTTGATGCTGGATACGGCGCGATGGAACGAATCGGAATGGAGACTCGTCATCGCGACATTGGCGTACGTGTGGATCATTTCGGCGATTTGGTTCACCGTTTCTCCGTGGCGTCTGCGCGATATCATTCTTTGGAGCACCGCCAGCGAAAAGCGCATCAAGGTCGGAAGCGGTTTGCGATTGGCATTGGCATTGTTCGTGATCGTGCTTGGTCTGACCGTGTTCTAGACATTGGTTCACTTCGAAGATGACGCTGTCAACGAAGCCTCGCGGAAGAATCCTGGTGGTTCGCGGCGGCGCGATTGGTGATTTTATTCTGACGCTTCCGGTGCTCAAAGCGCTGCGCGAACGTTTTCCGAATGCGGACTTGGAGGTGCTGGGATATCCCCGGATCGTGGAACTGGCTCTTCACGGAGGTTTGGCCGATCGCGTGATGGCGATTGAAGCGCGCGGCATGGCTGGTTTTTTCGCGCGCAAGGGCGTTCTGGATTCGTCGCTGGCGTCATACTTCGGCGGTTTCAGCCTGATCATCTCGTTCCTCTATGATCCCGACGAAATTTTTCAGGAGAACGTAGCGCGTTGTTCGGACGCTCAGTTCATCGCTGGACCTTACCGGCCCAAGGAGGACGAGGCGCTGCACGCGACCGAAGTGTTTCTCACGGCACTTCAGAAATTGGCGGTTTTCGACGCCGACCCCATTCCCAGGCTCAGTTTCAAGAGCTGGGAGTTAACCGCTTTGCCAGTATGCAAGGAGAGCGCCAATCACGGAATGCGCCGATGGATTGCTATTCATCCGGGGAGCGGAAGCGAGCGAAAGAACTGGCCCTCTTCAAAGTGGCAAGAATTGCTCACGAGGATTGCGAGCGAAACCGATTTGAATGTGCTTCTAGTTGGGGGCGAGGCCGAAATGGACCGCCTGTCCCTCTTATCTTCGCTCATACCGAAGGAACGTCTGTGGATCGCGCGGAATCGTCCTCTTGTGGAGGTGGCTGCATTGCTGCGGCAATGCCATGCTTACGTGGGCCACGATTCGGGCATATCTCATCTTGCAGGCGCGGTCGAGCTTCCGGGGCTTCTCCTGTGGAACGATACGAATGCGGTTATTTGGAAACCGAGATCCGACCGGCTTCGAGTCCTCTCGTCGCCAAACGGGTTGTCTCAAGTTTCCTCGGAAGAGGTTTTTTCTGCACTGCTAAACTTGGCCTGACTTGTGTTCCTGCAGGCGTGGTGAAGGTATTGGAGGGGTCGGTTCGCCGAATGGCCTCGACGGCTCGCGGGGACTCCGGACTCGATGGTTGAGGGGTGAATTCGAGGCGGTTTTTAGTTTCGGCGCACCCCCGAACGGTTGGAAAACCAGTTGACCGGAATCGCCGCGATTGGTAGTTTTCCGCCGATGCAAATTTTGGTCATCGCTCTCCAGGACTGCGTCGTCATCGACTGACGCGGCCCGAGGCTTTGGCAAAGCGCTCGCAGGTCGCCCGCCGTTCCAACTGGGACGCGGGGTTTTTAATTTTCGGAGCTATCCGATTCGACAACTGGGCAAGTAACAAGAAAATATGCGGCACACCTTATCAGTGCTTGTGGAAAACAAGTTCGGCGTTCTGACACGCGTCGCCGGATTATTTAGCGGACGCGGATATAACATCGACACTTTAAATGTGGCGCCAACGCAGGATCCCGAAACCTCGCGCATGACCATCGTCACGCGCGGGGATGATGCAACGCTGGAGCAGATCGTAAAGCAGTTAAACAAGCTTGTCGAAGTGCTCGAGGTTCGGGATTTTTGCGATTACGAATATATTGACCGGGAATTGGTGCTGGTCCGAGTGGGTGTCGATTCGAAAACCCGGGCCGAGGTCATGCAGATTACGGATATCTTTCGCGCTAAAATTGTCGATGTGCAGCCCAAGAGCCTCACGATCGAGATCACCGGCAATGAAGGAAAGGTCGAGAAATTTCTCGAATTAATGAATCATTTTGGTGTGAGGGAATTGACACGGACTGGAAAAGTGGCGCTCTCTCGCAAGTGAAGTTTCCTGGATTAATCAACCCAACAACCCTAAACCTGACTCAGAAGAATGCCTGCAAAAGTTTATTCGGATAAAGACGCGGATTTGAAGAACCTACGAAACAAGACGCTCGCCGTTTTGGGATTTGGCTCGCAGGGACACGCGCATGCCCTGAACCTCAAGGATAGTGGCTTGAACGTGATCGTCGGACTGTATAAAGGAAGCAAATCCATCCCGGTTGCCAAAGAAAAGGGGTTCAAAGTGTACGAAACCGCGGAGGCGGTGAAACGCGGCGACGTGATCATGATGGCATTGCCCGACACCAAACAGCCCGCCGTTTACGAGAAGGATATCAGACCCAACCTGACAAAAGGAAAGACGCTGCTTTTCTCGCACGGCTTCTCCATTCATTTCAAGACGGTCGTTCCCCCGATGCATGTCGATGTAATCCTGGTCGCGCCTAAGGGTCCTGGGCACATCGTCCGGCGCCAATTCTTGGAAGGCAAAGGTGTTCCGTCGATCATTGGCGTCTATCAAAACCCGAGCAAGACGGCGAAACGAGTTGCTTTGGCCTGGGCCAAAGGCATTGGCGCCACACGAGCGGGTGTTCTCGAGACAACGTTCAAGGAGGAGACCGAGACCGACTTATTCGGCGAGCAAACCGTTTTGTGCGGTGGTGCGACCGCGCTGATTCAGGCAGGCTATGAAACGCTTGTCGAAGCCGGTTACCAGCCTGAAATGGCTTACTTCGAATGTCTGCACGAGCTGAAGCTCATCGTCGATCTGATTAATGAGGCGGGCATCAGCGGTATGCGTTTCTCGATTTCCGAGACCGCAAAATGGGGTGATGTGAGCATTGGACCGAAGATTATCGATGCCAGCACGAAGAAGCGAATGAAAGAGGCGTTGAAAGATATTCAATCCGGAAAATTCGCAAAGGGTTGGATCAAGGAATACCAGACCGGATATAAGCGTTACAACGGCCTCTTAAAGAAGGGAGAGCAACATTCGATTGAGAAGGTAGGCGCGCGATTGAGGGGTCTGATGCCGTGGATGAAACGCCGGTCCGTCAAGGGAGCGCAGGCGTCCTACTAATTTGCGGCGCGGCGTACCGACCTTTGGATGCGCGGCATTTCGAAGGAGGCGCGCTCCATACTTTTCTGTGGTTGGAAATGACTCCGCTGCCTCGCAACTTAACGGAGGCTGTGGTGTTAGAGTTCGGCATGAGGCAAAATCGGAAGCGGGACCTATGAGCCATCAGTTCAAACGACTCGGCGTTTTTGGTTGGGTGCTAGCGGCTGTGTACCCGGTGTTTTTGGGTTCTGTGGCAGCCTCGATAGGATCTTCTGATCGCGCCTATTCGACGATTGCGGACAGAAATCCATTCGGACTAAAGCCCCCACCACCTCCAGCGCCAGCCGCGCCGGAAGTGCCGGTGGAGCCTCCTGTAGATACTGAAGTAAAACTCACCGGAATCAGTACGTTCGGACTGAAACGCGCTTATTTCATGGTAACGGCAATCAAAGACAAGAAAACCGATTATTATGCTCTTGGTGTGGATGAGAAAAAGGATCTGCTGGAAGTTCTCGATATCGACGAAGTGGCGCGGAGTGTTCGTATTCGAAAGAGCGGCATCGAGACCCTGATGACATTCTACACCCATGGAATCGCAGCTCCAGCCGGAGCGTCCCAATCTCCGACGGCTGCCCCTGGAACCAGGGTCGGCATAGCGGTTCCCGGAATGCCCGGACCAACGGCTAATACGCAAGCAACATCCGGAAACACGACCAACCCGCGGGGTATTCGCACGATTCCATCGCGGACCATCCGAACGCACCCGAATAACGTCGAAAATTCGATCGCTGCGCAATACGGCCTTTCAGGGGGAACTACCACTCGAGTGCCGACGCCTGAGACTTCGGACAACACTTTGAGCTCGGAAGAACAGGTGCTTTTGATGGAACTTCGAAAAATCACGAACCCAAACCAAATTCTTCCTCCGACACCTGGAATCCCCCAACCCCCAGGTGGGCCGGGCGGTCTTCCCGCATTGCCGGGTCAGGAAATTCGGTATTGATTCGCGATTGGCGGAAAAAAACTCGATCTAATTCGAGTTCTACGGGAAGAAAGTATTACCGACTTTCGGAACGTTTCCCGGAGCAATCTCTTCACCGTGCAGCCCCGAAAACGACCTCGTTCGAATTCCCTTTGGTTCGAGTGACCGGACAGTCCTCTCATTTCTGACAAGGTATGGATTTTGCTAGTTTCGGTGATTAGCAGTTGCAAAAAGAAACCTCATCCCTTGATAAATATGAAAAGTAATCCAAAAGGATTTTCAGATTCAATTCGCCTCTCGGTGAACACGAGCCAATCCGACATTGTGAATCTTTTGCTGGGGTTGCCGATCTTCGAAGATCTCGACCGCAGGGATATTGAGATTCTTAGCCGCCATTTCAAACTGTACCACGTTCAACCGGGAGCCGTTCTCTTCAATGAGGGAGACGATGGCGATTTTATGGCAATCGTATTGGAAGGGTCGTGTGACGTTGTGAAGCATCCTGAAGAAGTGAACAGTGTCAGAGTTGCGACTGCCGGAATGGGAAAATTAATTGGCGAAATGTCCTTGATCGACGGACAACCGAGGTCGGCAAGCGTTGAGTTTGCTCAAAGGGCTCGGATTCTTGTGTTAACGCGTGAAAGTTTTAAGGCAATCGTTTCGGAGTATGAGCACGTCGGAGTTGGGTTGCTTTGGAGGCTTTCTCGGACGCTGAGCCAGCGATTGCGGCAAACAACCGGGATGTTATCCCAGATTCAGGGAAAGAGGGACGCGGCTGGAATTCTCCAGTAATTCGCTCTGGGTCGATCTTCGTCAGGACTTGCTCCGGATCAATTCAAGGTTTCTGGCATCCGCAATCAGGCAAGGACCAAGAGGGCAAAAGAAAAAAAGTGCGCGGCGAAGGTCTAAAGAGATCAGGCGCTCCCGCAAGCGGGATTGGGATTCGTCATACGAATATGTCCTGACGCCCCGGCACGAAGATCTCAAAGCCGGTACTTGGACCCAGACTCTTTCGCCGCGCAAGGTCTTTGTCCGTCATCTGCGGGCAGTTTGCAAGAACGAGTTATTCACAAAATCTAAAAAGAAGGGACGCCGACTTTGGCGTCCCTTCGCTTAACGGACTGATTGTCTGGAAACCGGGCGCTAAACGTTTTCAGGAACTACGTAGGGCCTCCGGTAGTGACGGGTTAAGAGAGCGCTGGCCTCGGCATTGCCGACGAAGCGGCGGCGGTTGGCGTTCATTTGGAGCACGGGGCCAACGGTCAATTTCGAGTCGTTGAGATCCAGTTCGTTTGCCTCGAGATGCGCCTGCATTCTTTCAAACGTTTCAAGGGCGTCTTTCGACCCCTTGATCTCCTCACGGATTTCGTTGGGGGATTTCTTCCATCCGAGTTGGTACGAGATGTTCCCGGTATGGCACAAGGCGCTCGATACGAAACCTTCGTGGATGTCCGCGTTCAAATCGGATGTCTTTCGGCTGCGCACGCCGTTGATGAAGTTTTCGAAATGATCGGACGCGCCGTTCCACCGTTTAATTTGTTTCCGATCATGGTCGTAGGCGATGGCGCTTGTGTAGTTTGGTACGACGACGTAGCCACCCTCGCAATGGATAACTACCGCGACACTTCCTCCAGTTTGCGCGTCCGGAAACTTGTCCATGCCCCTGGCGCCAACCTTTTCCGTAAGTCCGCGGACTTCGAAGATGAGAGGGGCTTTCTCATATCCGTGATAGACGAATTGAGTGTTCGGAGTTTCGCCGTCATCAACATACCCGAGCCGGCCGCCCACGGACAAAACGCTTGGAGAGAGTTCGTCTTCACCCAGAAACCAACGCGCGATATCCATCTGATGGATGCCTTGATTTCCCAAATCTCCGTTTCCGTAATTCCAGATCCAATGCCAGTCATAATGCAGATTGGCGCGACGGAGAGGATCTTTCGGAGCCGGACCGCACCAAATATCGTAGTCGATTGATTCTGGAACCCGCATGTCCTGTTCAACTTTTCCGATCGACCCCCTTGGCTTGTAACACAAACCGCGCGCAACGAGGATCTTTCCAAGATTACCGGCTTTTACCCACTCGACGCCTTCCCTGATACCGGAGCTGGAACGGCACTGTGTCCCCGTTTGGACGATTTTGTTGTATTTGCGAGCGGCCTCGACCATCTTGCGCCCCTCCCAAACATTGTGGCAAACGGGCTTTTCACAATAGACATCTTTGCCGGCTTGAACCGACCAAATCGTGGCGAGCGCATGCCAATGATTCGGAGTCGCGATGCTGATCACGTCCACATCTTTGCGTTCGAGAAGCTTTCGGATGTCGGTGTAGCCATCGACTTTCGTGCCGCGTTGGTCGAGCTTGTCAACGCCCGCTCTTAATACAGTGTCGTCCACGTCGCAGAGCCCCACGAGACGGACTCCTTGCGCGGAGAGTCCGCCAAGACCACTGATGTGGCTGTTGCCGCGGCTCTTGAAGCCGACCACAGCCGAGCGAATCGCGCTGTTCGCTCCCGCAACTTGCGACCAAGAGCGCGCTGTGAAACTGGCGGTGGCCGCGGTGAGAAGTGACTGTTTCAGAAAACTGCGACGATTAATGGATTTCATAAGCATTTCAGTGTTTTGTTGAATCGACGAATCGGACTTGATGTGAATTGGGATACTGGTGGCGCCTGCTCGAATTACGAGCCTCCGGTTTTGGAGTACTCGCTGTATCGGTTTGCTACTTTTCCTTGAACTGTATCGCCTTCGTGAAAAAGGAAACGGTATCGAAAGGTGATGCTCTCTCCGGCGGGCAATCGCAAATCTCCCAGGTGTTTGTCCGGCGAACGTTCAAAATCGTGAATTCCGAATGGGTTCGCCGCAAATAGTCCGTAGTCGCGAACATGCCACCACGTGGGATGTCTGGGGTTTCCGGGATGATCAAATATGGCGACCCCCAACGTCTTTCCATTGACCGGCCCGACATAGTCGCACCACGCTGCCCGTTTCCCCCAAGTCGCGCCGTCGCGAACTCCCTCGCTGTTCACGATATGTCCCTGACCCACCGTTCCCTTCAGGCGCATTGTTGCAGGCAGTCGAATTGCCATTGTGCCTTCCTTCGTGTCTCCAAACGTGACGTCGCCATGCGAGGCGCGGATGGTGATTTCGAAATCGATCATCCGATCGCTGGCTAGGTTGTAAATCGTCATGGTCCGCTCGTCGGTGCAAACGATGGTCCCATCCTTCGCGACGAGTTTGTTCTTCGATTGAATGACTCCTTTGTCATTACCGGACTTTAACGCGAGAAATTTTTCGTGGACTGTTGTTCCGGCGCTTGGACTCTCCGACCAAAAATCGTGATCATTAATCGCGCCGTGAGCGTACCAGAGAGACCGATGATGCGGGTGATCCTTGGCTTCATCTTTCCCTTCTTTCATTGGCCAGTTCCGCGTCATGGGGGCATCTCCGGGGCCAATGACAGGATAGAAGAAAGGTCGAGGGACATCCTTGCCATCGTACTTTCCGTAGTGATATTCGGAGAAGAATTTGCCGCCGACTTCAATGCGAACTTTGTCCCCTTGATCAATTATCGATACGCCTTTGCGGTTCTCCTGGCCAAAAGAGTACACGGGGTCCAAAACCGCAATGGCGAGCAACAGGCCAGCGGCTATCGAAAAAGCGGGAATACGGGCACAATTGATGGTGGTCATAGGGCGATGAGCATATTGTCCGGGAGTTGTATTGGTCAATGGAAAAGGCACTGCGAATTGGGAGACCGAACTGACCGTGCGATCCGCCTAAACTTCACGAGAGGGTGCTTTGTTTGGTCCGAAACCCCGCAAGAATATTTTGCCCAGGAGCCCGAGTCGGGTACTATCGTAATTTGGCTGGCTATCCCGGTTGAGTAGATTTGCAGTATCGGCAGGCTGTGAGACGATCGTTCGAGGCTCGCGCACAATACACTTAGCTCCATGTCGTCGTGTCGATCATGTTTATGAAAATCTTCGACCCCCTGAATTTCCTCTTGCTGTTGGCCCTTGTTTCGTCGAACCCACAACTGTGGGCGGACGACTTCGCGGTAAATTTGCCCGGCGATGTGAAGGCAGTGTGGGACCTCACGAAGGCGTATCACGAAACCACAACGGCTCGAGAACGGATTTGTCTCAACGGATTGTGGCAATGGCAGCCGTCCGATGCTAAGTCGGATCAGGTCCCCGCCGGCAGTTGGGGTTTTTTCAAAGTACCGGGATCTTGGCCGGGGATCAGCGATTACATGCAGAAGGATTCTCAGACGGTTTACGCGCATCCAACCTGGAAAGACGTGAAGCTTGGCGAAATCTCTTCGGCGTGGTACGAACGGGATTTGAGTATTCCTGCGGGCTGGGACGGGCGCCGTATTTCTCTCAACGTCGAATACCTAAACTCCTACGTGGCGGTCTTTGTGGATGCCGTGAAAGTGGGTGAGATCTTTTTTCCGGGCGGCGACTTGGATCTTACGGCGGCATGTCGCCCGGGTTCTGCGCACCGCCTGAGCCTGCTTGTAATAGCGTTGCCTCTGACGGGCGTCATGCTTTCCTACACGGACAGTTCGTCTGCCCGTGAAGTGAAAGGAACAGTCCAGCGACGAGGTTTGTGCGGCGACGTGTTTCTCGTCGGCAAACCCCGAGGGCCGTCGATCCAGGACATTGATGTGACCACGTCGGTGCGTGAACACAAACTGACGATTAGCGCGTCGATTGATGGTTCCGAATCGAATCGCCGCTACTACCTCAGAACACGCATCTCGAACGGTGATGCCGAAGTCGCGGAATTCACGACCGCTTCGTTCCGAGGAAGCGATCTCAGAGAGGGGCGGTTCACGTTCACGGAAGATTGGATGCCTGACAATCTCTGGGATACCCACACGCCTCGAAACAAATTTGACCTCCATGTGTCACTCGTCGATGAAAGCGGTCAAACGCTGGATTCAGAGTGGTCTCGGCGAATTGGCTTCAGAGAGTTTTGGATCCATGGTCGCGATTTCTACCTCAATGGCACTCGGATTTTTCTCTCGGCGGTTCCACTCGACAACGCGCAAGTGGGCGCTAAGGAATGTCAAATTGGCGATGCGCGCCGAAGCCATCGTCAAGCGCCTGGACCCTCGCCGAATCGTTTATCATCATGCCTCGGGCAATCTAGGCGTGATGCACGACAGCAATTTTTATCCAAATTTTGCGCCGGTGCAGGAACTGGATGATTGGTTCGAACACTGGTCCACGGAAGGTGTCAAGCCCGCGTTTACGTGCGAATATGGAGCACCCTTCACGTGGGACTGGACAATGTACCGCGGTTGGTACAAAGGGCAGCGTGAGTGGGGCAGCGCACGGGTCCCGTGGGAATTCTGTCTCGCGGAATGGAATGCTCAGTTCTTTGGTGATCAAGCTTATCGAATTAGCGAAGCGGAGAAGGCAAATCTCCGCTGGGAAGCCCGGCAGTATCGTGCCGGAAACGTGTGGCATCGCTGGGATTATCCGAATCCGGTTGGCGCGGATCGTTTCGACGAACGTTATCCGGTCTTCGCTCTGTATCTCAAGGACAACTGGCGGGCGTATCGCACCTGGAGTGTTTCGGGAATCTCGCCGTGGGAGTACGGACACTTCTGGAAACTGCGCGCCGGCGTGGACAAGAGCCGGCAAGAATTCAAGGTGGACTGGGACAATCTTCAGCGTCCCGGATTCAGCCCGGATTACGTCGATCAACGATTCGAGCGCATGGACCTGGCATTCGAGCGTTCGGACTGGATTGCAACTCCGGCGGCGCTTGCGCTTATTCGCAACAATCGACCGCTCTTGGCGTATGTCGCCGGCAAGCCGGGAGCGTTCACCAGCAAGGACCACAACTTCTTGCCCGGGGAAACAGTCGAAAAACAGGTCATCGTCATCAATAACGGGCGCGAGACTGTGACTTGCGAGGCCGGATGGTCGATTGAGTTGCCGCATTCGATTTCGGGAAGACGCCAGGTTACGGTACCTGCCGGTGATCAAGCGCGCATTCCAATACGCTTTCCACTGCCGGAGACTCTCGCTGTGGGCAGCTACGAAATCCGCTCGATCGCGAAGTTTGCCACCGGCGAGACGCAAGAGGATCGTTTCACCATCGACGTGCTGCCGCCGCTCATGCCCGTCGCGCATTCCAGCAGTGCGGCGTTGCCACGCTCCGCTGAAACCGGGGCCAAACGGCATGCCGGCCAAAAGGGCACGGGCGCGCAAATCGCTCTGTTCGATCCCCAGGGTGAAACGGCCATATTGCTTAGCCAGATAGGTATTCCGAGCGAGCGGGTGGATACTGGTAGTGATTTGTCGCCTTACTCCATTCTCGTTGTCGGAAAAGCCGCGCTGACCGCGAGTGGACAGTCTCCCGGCATCAGCCGCGTGCGCGACGGTCTCAAGGTGGTTGTGTTCGAGCAGACGTCCGATGTGCTGGAAAAACGATTCGGTTTCCGAGTCGAAGAATTTGGCTTGAGACAACTGTTTCAACGAGTGCCCGATCATCCAATTCTGGGTGGCATCCGTTCCGAAAACCTCCGCGATTGGAGAGGGTCGGCAACAATTCTTCCGCAGCGGTTGAAGTATGAGATTCGCGCGCGATACGGACCCACCGTTGAATCGTCCGGAATCCCCGTAACGCGAGTGTGGCGCTGCGGGAATCGAGGGAATGTGGCTTCGGTAATCATTGAAAAACCCGCGCGCGGCGATTTCCTGCCCATTCTCGACGGTGGGTTCAGTCTCCAATACAGCCCGCTCATGGAATACCGCGAAGGGAACGGAATGGTGCTCTTTTGCCAGCTCGACGTGACAGGCCGAACGGAAAACGATCCGGCTGCCGAGATCCTGGTGAGGAATATATTTCGATATATGACGGATTGGGAACCTGTCCCTCGTCGGGAAGCGATGTATGCGGGCGAGCCCGACGGTATGGCTTATCTCGAATCGGCGGGCGTTCTCGCGCGGTCCTACACCGGCGAAGCTCTATCGAGCAACTCGGTGCTAATTGCGGGTCCCGGCAGTGGTCGGGCGTTGGCCGGCCACGCGTCAAAAGTCTCCGATTGGTTGAAGACCGGCGGACACGTGCTGGCGATCGGCTTGGACCAAGATGACGTGACAGGGTTGCTGCCTTTCACGGTGACGATGAGACGAGCGGAGCACATCGGGTCGAACTTTGAACCGTTTGGCAGAACGTCCCTACTGGCCGGGGTTGGACCCGCTGACGCGCATAACCGCGATCCTCGTGAATTGCCTCTCGTGTTGTCGGGAGCCGAGGTTGTGGGTGATGGCGTTCTTGCCCGAATGGCGGACGCGAACATAGTTTTTTTCCAGATGGCCCCCTGGAAATTCGAGGGCGGCCAGCAGTCCAATCTCCGACGCACCTTTCGTCGCAGCTCGTATCTGTTCGGCCGGTTGCTCGCGAATATGGGGGTTGCCAGTTCGACACCGCTGATTGAGCGATTTGGGCTTCCGATGGATGTCACTAAAACGGAGCGGCGTTGGCTCGACGGGTTCTATCTCGATCAACCCGAGGAATGGGACGACCCATACCGGTTCTTTCGGTGGTAAACATGATCCGTGGTCTTCACCTTCGTTGCGAATTTCGAACCCCAAAACAGGACAAGATTTCCAAATTGCCATCCCGGTGCTAGCTTTCGAGGCATGCGAGTGCTGATCATCGGGTGTGGCTATGTTGGAATGCGCCTGGCCGCCGAGTTGGTTCAAGCGGGGCATTCCGTGACGGGAGTTCGACGATCGATTGAATCGCAGGCCGTGATGAGAAGCCACGGCATTGAACCGGTTGCCGTGGACGTAACGAAGGCGGAGGAGTTGGCGCGGTTAGGCGGCCCTTACGATTGGGTTGTTAACCTCGCTTCGTCGGGGAGGTCTGAAGGTGCGGCATATCGGAAGGTTTATTTTGAGGGGACACAGCATCTTATTCAGCGGTTTGTCAAAGATTCGCCCGCCAAATACATCTATACAAGCAGTACTGGGGTTTATGGTCAGACGGACGGAAGTCTTGTGAATGAAGACAGTGAATGCGAACCATCCGGTGAAACTGGGCGGGTGCTAATCGAAACGGAACGGCTTCTGTTGGACGCGTGGCGCGAGCATGCATTCCCTGCCTTGATTTTGCGGGTCGCCGGAATCTATGGGCCGGGCCGGGGGTACTGGCTTCGAGAATTCTTGCGCGGAGAGGCTTTTATCACGGGAGACGGCAGTCGTGCCATCAACATGATTCATCGGGACGATTTGGTCCGAGTGATGATTGCGCTGCTCGACAGAGGAAAACCAGGGGAGGTCTATAACGTGGTGGATTCCGAGCCGTCATCTGAGATCGAGGTCTTCCGATGGTTGTCGGAAAAGACCGGCAGGCCGATGCCGCCGCGCAAGGAATCGGACGGAATGGGTTCCGGGAAACGAGTCGCGACGAACAAACGCGTCTCTAATCGGAAACTAGTCGAATCGATAGGTTCTCTATTCACGTATCCAACGTTCCGTGAAGGGTACGCTGCGGAGATGGGCGCTCGTTAGGGCCTGTTTTGAAAATGGAGCGCGGCTGTGTCGAAGACCAGCCGCAGCACATGAAGAGATTCCAAACGCTCGAGGTTTTGTGGGTTGCTGCGGCTGGTCGAGGACGACACAGTTCGCGCTCCGGGTCAAAATGAGAACTCGTGTCCCGTGGTGATGGATCGGAATGATTGCCGACTGGAGGCTTTGAGGAAACGAAGGCAACCGAAAATCGCAAATCGTCGGTTCGGGCAATTTACCGGGTTCGGCAGATGGACTATAATGTGCATCGCGACGCTGCCCGAAACCGCGCAGTATCGCTCTCCGCCAGGTCTTGGAGTGCGGCGATGCAGCTTGCGGAATCGCCGCTTTCTCAACGGCGTGGCCGAGCGTTTCGCGGGGTGGTCCAACCTTGATCCTGGATACGGCCGTTAGCGCAAAGACGCAGAGAAACAAAGTCACAAAGGCAGGCCAATTTGCCGTTACAAGGATTACGCGGCGGCTTGTTCGAACTCGCGGCGCCGGCGCACAAGGTCCTGTTGCAATGCATGGCGCAACAATGTCCCGCCTCCGCGCAGGCCCAGTTTTCTCTTCGCGTTTTCCCGGCGTTTCTGCACCGTCCGCACACTCAACCCCAGCACGTGCGCGATCTCTTTGCTCAGTTGAAAACTTTGCCTGCCTTGCTCTCGTCCAGCTTTGCCAGCGGCAAGCGCACCAGAATCACATCCGGCTCCTTGCATCCCCGCAATCCCAAAGACACCACTTTCTCGGCCCGCGCGGTCCGCACGGCGAATCCGTTCTCGGCCGACAGCGAATATCCGAGGGCTTCGAGGGTGAATGTCTTATCCCCCAGCAACAGCAGATCAATTCGTTTGTCCGGCTGCGCTCTTTTCTCCGTACCGCGTTGTTCGGCGTTCTTGTCTTTCATAACTTCCTCCATTGTTTCTTATTCGTCCTCTCTTCATTCCACGCTTGGATTGGGTCATTGGCTGGCTGGTGAAATTCCTTTCCGCAAAACGGGGCAACCTATCACACATCGGTCCGGTTCGCTGGCAAATGTTTGTTACAAGTGGAACGTGATTCTTCGATTATGAGCCCGCCCCTTTTCCCAGACCTTGTTGTCAACCTTCGGAACCGACCTGTTTACTTTTCTTGTCTTGGCCCGTAAACGTTCACTGACTTTGAATCAGTCTGCTTTTCGGCGGTCATTGTTGTCAGAATAAGGAACCGACCCGTTTACTTTGATCATCGGGCATTGTTCGTCCTTCGGCCACCCCGCCTTTTCAGCCAACCTCCCCATCCGCTCGGCAAGGTCGTCTTTGAAACGCCCGTTGATATACATCGGTTTGCTCTTCGCCTTTGCCTCTATCCATGCGTCGAGCAGGGCCTTTGTAAATAAACCGTGCTCAAACCCTTCCCATTCCCGCGCCCGTTTCCCGTCTTCGCAAGCACTGAGAACGACGACGATGGATAAATCTGTGGTCCTGCTGGTCGCCAGATTGCGCATTTCCGTTGCGCCTTTACCCTCGGCTGCGGTGGCGTCCTTTGCATGATCCAGCATTTTCCGACACGCATCTGTGATCAAGTTCATGCTGCGGGTATCGCGACCTTCATGGAACGTCGTCCACTGTGATAGCGATAAGAAAAGGAGCTGCGTCCGTCAATGCGGAATCGAAATCAATGCTCTCAATTGGCACATCCGGAAGTGGATTGTCCCAGGTGGATTTGAAAACCATATGAATTTTATCCACTCGGATGTCGCTCTTTTCCTCACTCCAAGCGAGCGTCCCGCCCTTTTCAACCACATTGGGATGCGGCGTGGCCCACCAATTCCAGACATCTTGACCGTACAGGATTGGCACCCAGCGCCGGTGGCCGCCCTCGAAATGGATCACATACGAACCAATGCGAGTCCCATCCTCTTCTTCCCATCCCGTCGCATGCAGAAAATGAATTCGCACCGCTTTTCTCTTCACAGGAATGCCTTTCACATCCATCGGAAAACCAGCGCTCCAAAGATGCCGTCCAGCCAGTTGCACAATTCCCCGAACGTCGAACTGGACATCGGCCAACTCCTGGAGCCCGATTGGAAGATCTCCCAGATGATTGCTGGAATCCCCGTCATGCCAGCTATTCGTGAGGGAAGCGTTGTAAAACCCATCCAAATTCACCTGACTCGCGCTTGCGGATGGATCCCTTTCAGGAAGGACCGGTTTTGGCCGTGGCACAGCCCGATAGTGGGACGCCCGCCGGGGCAGGAACTCGTACGATTCCCACGGCTTGATCATGACGAGCATCGCAAACGTCACCAAAACCAGCACCAGAATCCCGCCCACGATTATTCGAGCCGCCTTCTTGATATTCCCCCACACCACCAGCCACATCCGCCAAAGTTCCGCCACCGGGGTATTCGCATCCGCCCAAGACCGATTGAACACCCGATAATAAATTCGGTTGCGCACGCGCAAGGATCCGTTTTCGACCTTCGTCACGCCGGAAAGTCGCAAGATGCTCACCAGGGGGTTCGCTTCTTCGTCAGCAACGGATTCCATTTTCCGAAGCGTGAAATTGATTCCAAACCAGCCCGACATGCGTGTGCTTCGATGCACCTTTCGGTAAAGGCGAAAAAGATCGATCAAGTCGGCTTCACTCCTCAACAGGCGTTCCCTCACAAACAACAGATTGTCGTCGCGTTCTCGTGCTCGGTGAGAGAAAAACAGCTGGCTGCAATGGCGATCCACTCCCTTCACCCCGGAATGCTCCGCATCCTCGGCAACCGCCTGGCACAAACGCTGAGTTAAATAGGGATGGCCATTTGTCCAATACAAAATGCGCCGAAGCATCCGCCCCGCCATGGCGGATGACCGTCCTAGCGCTTCCGCCAGTGGCTGCGCCTCCTGTTCGCTGAAATCCCGCAATTCGACACGCCGACCGATATTGAACGGCGTCATGCGTGTGTCACGAATCAAATCGCTCGGCGTCGCCACGCCAAGCAAACTAAATACCACATGGTTAAACTCCGGCTCGTGCGCCCGGCGGGTGTAACATTCGCGAATGGCGGAAAAGAACTCGTCGGTTGAGAACGGCAGGCTTCGGACGGTATCCAGTTCATCCACAAATATCACCAAGCGATCCATCGCCGCGACATGATCTTCGCCGGGCATTCCGACCCGGACCTTCAATCCTGGCAGCACCACGCGCGCGATCGCCGTGAAGAATCGCTGGCAAGGCCCCATCCCCTCGTGTTTCCACCAAAACTCGTCCAGTTCATCTTCAACCCCGAGTTGAACTCCCAACCGCGTTAAGAGCCCGCCATACCACTGCTCCGGCATCAAGTTTTGCCCAATCGCGGTCAAATCCAAGACCGCCACTTTCACCCCTTCGGAACGAAGCTGCTGGGCTGTGCGAACCATCAGCGACGACTTGCCCATCTGCCGGGACGTCAGCACATAACAAAACTCTCCGTTTCGCAATCCTTCCAGCAGCTCTGTATCCGCCTGCCGTGCGACATACGACCGCGCGTCATGGCGCAATGTCCCCCCGGTGACATAGAAGCTCGACGCGTTTGTTGTCATTCCATACCCCGTCAATCCGTCATTGAACCCGGCCTGATTCTGTGTTCAACCCATCCCGTTTCAACTTGTTCTTTCAACGAAGTTTCCGCAGACTATGCCCGTACACGGACTGATAGGAATTTGCTTTCTAACGGCAGACGCGATCTTAGCCGTCCAGGGGCATTCCCACAAGAAAAAGTCTCTCCGAATCCAGGGTCCAATCACGATTCACCCCTTGGGCGGCCTCCGAGGCCGCCCAAGGGGTGAATCCTACGGGGCTTTCGCCGGAGAAGACTGATTGAGGATGAGATTTGCGCCCCTCGCAGACAGAACGGGGGTCTCAAGCCGTCCGCAACATTTCGCCTTAGCCGTTGCGCGCGCCCCGATTCT
>JAQBVM010000512.1 GCA_027623095.1 Verrucomicrobiota bacterium | reverse complement strand
GCGCACGTCGGCATCCAGAAACCCTTCCGGCCAGTTTGAGATCCGGCCGCGGCTGTCCGTGCGAATCGGCTCCAATGTCGACTCGGAAAATTCAGCACCAGCACCTTCACGAGCTATAGGCACCAACTTTGTAAAATAAATCTGCACCTGCGACTGCGAAATTTCCTCACTGAGAATGGCACGAATGACGCGGCGCAGCAGCAGATCGCTATGGGTTTCCACGATCATCCGCCTGCCCGAAACCGCATGGTCCAAGAGTGCCTCGGTCATAGAAACCTGCAAGGCGGGATGCAGATGCACTTCCGGGTTTTCGATCCCAATCAATTCGCCGCTTTTCATCACACCAAGCTGCACGAGAATCGGAAACAGTTGGTGGAATCCAGAACTCAACTGTCGCGGCACCTGAAGAGCGCCTTTGTGATTTCCTCCAAAGCAAGGATGATCCAGGCGCGCTAAAGTCAATCCTGCGTGGGATAGGCGATGATCTGACAGACTTCGCAGGTAAGGAGTGGGCCGGTCAAAAACATACGCATGGGACACCGAACTGCGCCAGCCACTCGAAGGTGAAGGCGGCGGATTTAGACCAACTTTTACCAGCCGTTGTAGCCAGACCGACAGGTATTCGTCAAAATTGCACTCCATCGTTAACATGAAACACCAAGAAAAGGCGTCCTGTATCAACATGTAATTTAGCATTCGCACATCGTCTGGGGCAAGTGCCTGGACCTTCCTTGCGAGCCGCTCAATGTCCTCATCAGCGTCCTGCCAAAATCCTGTATCAGGATCCTCGATTATTGCCCCCCAGACCTCAGCCGCGTACAAATCGCGATAGTCAAGTAATGCGTTTAGTGCGCCCGCCAACGCTTGGGCAGTCGAGTTAACATCCTCTTCATCAAGTAATTCCTTTAGTTCATCCGCACATTTTCGGAAGTCCTTTTCATGAAAATAGTCCGGATCACCAGCATCCATGAATTGATACCCGGGTTCCTCAGGTTCCAAACATACTTCAGGATGCTCCCCAGCTGCCGCAAATCTTTCAATCTGCGCGCGCACGCCCTCGGGCAGGCAGAGATATAAATGTAAAAACTTTTTCTCGGTGGGATCAGCTTGAGATGGATCCAACCACGAGTCGCACTCATAATCTCTAAGCAACAGCAAGCGTTTCACTGCGGCAAGACGGCGCACGACGCTGTGCATTCCAGATTGAGTGAAGTGCGGAGAAACCGGCAGCATCGCTTGTCTATGGTGTTCAGATGCGATTGACCAGGCAGCCTCACCAGATGAGCCCACATATCTGTCCCGATGGGCACTTACAATGGACTCGTTGAGCTTCAGCGTAGTCATTGGCAGCCGAATCGCACCGATGTAGAAGAATCCGCCGAGAACGACTTTGAGCAATTGCAGCAACCGTTCTTCAAAGCGATCAAGAAACTCCACGATTTCCTGTGGATCGACGGCATCGATCAGCGAATCAAGCTTGCGAGTGTTCAAGTCGTGGCAGATGGCAAGTGGGACGAATTCACTTGCGTCGGCGTCGTTGCCCGTCAGGAACGAACGCGAGCATGACAAGGTGTACGGCTTGGACCGGCGCGGGCGTGGATACCGATCGTCAAATTTCTGTAAAGGATCGCGATCGCCCTCCATCCGAATTGTGTGGAAATCGTTGTATTGAAGCTCCACGATGTGACGCATGGTCGGTGTGGCAGCCGAGTCATCCCGATTTGTCGGATGAGCCAACCGCAACCGGAAACGATCGTTACTCTGGATCTTCCCGGAACGGAAGAACTCCCACGCAGCCTGTCCGCCCATTACATCCGGCACCGCATCGAAATACCCAATACCAAGACGCGTGTCTTCGGTCGCATGAAACTCCAAGCCAATCGTCCCCAGTGCCCCGTAGTCCTTTGTTGCTGAGTCGTCTTCAAGAGTCGCAAGTTGCGCCGGATCCTGAAGATGGCAAAATGCGTTGGTCACCTGAATGTTTGCGTGATCCCAATCTTGTACGGAAAAACCATACGGCAGGCGGTTTGCAGCGAGAGATTCGGAAAGTAAGTTCAGCGCCTTGAGCCACGTTGATTTGCCGGAACCGTTTGCGCCACACAGAACCGTCAGCGGCTTGATGTCCAATCTGGCACCGTGAAGGTACGAACCGACGCCGCGCAAAGTAATCGCATCGAGAACGAATGTCGGCTCGGGCGGTTTCCACATCTCATCAACTCCTTGCCAGCCACCCAATCAATGCCTGGTGAAGGTGGCATTTAACCCATGCGAACAGCAGTGTAACACTGCGCATTGCCACCCATGCCGCCCTCCAAAAACCCCGGCGGGTGCGCCCGGGCAGTGCGAAAATTCAGGTCACAGGTCGAAGGGTGGCTCGCCATCCCGGTCGAGATGGTGAGAAAGCTTCAGCAAAGCGCTGCGGTATGCCTTGATGCTTTCGAACCGTACCCTCACACCAGAATCCTGGTGCATGTCGAAACTGATCGGCCGACAGGGAAGACAGAGGGAGAAGCAGTGGACATTGTGTTCGTCATACTGCCACGACTCATCCGCATCAGCATCCTCGTGATGTATGCTCAACACCTCGCCAGGAAAAGCCTTCTTCAGAAATTTGAGAAAACCTGCCTCCCCTCCGGGGATTCTTCCTGGATGCCCGGCGAAGTAGTTCTCGATCGTGAAATCGTGGTCACCAAAGCCAGCCTCCGTCACATCCAGTGAGATCACAACCTTTGGGAGACACTGCTTCTTCAGGAAACCCATCACCTCGTCCACACCCCGTGATCTCTGCTCCTCATCCCCGGTAAACGCCACGACGATGGAATCCGGCAGCGCATAACGCTCATTCATCAGATCGACAAGGATCGCATTGCACAGCGAGTTGTCAAAGGTCCCCAAGAGTTCCGCGCCCTCGACGCGGTGGTAGTACTGAGCATAGAGCGAGTCCACATGACAGGAAATCAGCACGCAGTCTTCCATGGGCCATCGCGCAGTTTGAGCGTAGAGCTTGGCCAGTTTGCCGTCGTGGACACAGCCCCACAGAGGAAACAGATCCCCGAAAGGTTCCGGCATGATCAGCTGACGGTAAATACCATCCAGTCGGTCCGTGACAGTAAACACTTTTCCGTTATCCCGGCAGGGAACGTTGATCTTTTCCAACTTGAGGCGGTCGATGATGGTATCTACGGTGAAGCCGTTCATAATCTGGCTATCTCTCGATCGTTAAAGTAAGCCAAATGTAACAGGAAGGTGAAACGTCTCCAGTCCCTGACGGAGAGGCAAATCAAGCTCGCATGCG
>JAQBVM010000511.1 GCA_027623095.1 Verrucomicrobiota bacterium | reverse complement strand
GTCAGCACAATCCCCAAATCCCTTTCCAAGCCCTCGTCAAGCACCGCTCCAAATAAAAAGACCGTGGCCGCCTCTCTTTTGGCATCGCGATCGGTTCCATTCATTGGCCAGGAGATTTTTCAGCGAAGCGAGCAGAAAAGACCGAAACTTGCCTTTCTCGCGTTTCGCGGATGCCAGGGCATTTGTGGCCAGCAAGTGTGAGAAAAAATCCTGCGTCAGATCCGCCGCTTCGTGCGGTGTGTAGCCCTGCCGCCGCGTGAAAGAATAAAGCGGATACCAATAGGCCTGGCACAGTTTTTCGAGAGCTGCGGCGGACTGGGCCGAATGCGCTTGTCCCGCCAACAACACAACACTCCAATGGGTGCTGGCAAAATCTCGTCCAGCACCCCTCGCATTTACAAACTGATCGGACAAGGACATGTGCTCAAAAAAAATCCCAAAGGGATTGCGGAAACAATGCACCTGCTGTCCCTTAAAAAGCAAGGGCGGGGCAAAGAAGCCAGCAATTCTCAGTTTGGCTCGGCGCGCGCCGAGCACGCCAAAATTAGAATTGCTGCCTGCCTGAACAGGTCGCTTGATCTCTGCTTGCGGACACGACAGACTCGCTTTGAATTCACCACAATTATCATGGCGATCTATGGCACCACTCTCTTGTCACTCTGTCTGCTTGCCGGATTAACGGTCGGCAAACTCTTCGGCTGGTTAATCAGCGTGGACGCCAATGTCGGCGGCGTGGGCATAGCCATGCTGCTGTTGATTTTTATCGGGGACCGCCTGCAGCGTTCGGGACGCCTGCAACCGCCGAGCGAACGCGGGATTGCCTTCTGGAGTTCCATTTATATCCCGATCGTTGTCGCGATGGCAGCCAGCCAGAATGTGCTCGCGGCGATCAAAGGCGGTCCGGCGGCGATTGTCGCTGGGACACTGGTCGTGATCATCTGTTTCGCGCTAGTCCCATTGATCAGCCGGCTCGGGCGATCGGATTCATCCGTTCGGGATTGATCAACGATGGAATTGCCGGAGTCCATGGAGAGTGTCCTGACAAAGTATTCGCTGGTGACCGCGTTTGCCGTCGTTGGCGTCACGGTATGGTTTTCGTATTTTCTATCGGAACGCCTTACGCGGGGACGGCTGCATGGATCAGCCATCGCCATCCTTATCGGTTTAACACTTGCTTGGGCCGGTGACGGGAAGCGCCCTGGGAGCTACTTCCGACGTCATGGCACTCAGCGTCGCAATCGGCCTGATCAAGTCCATTCTGGTGATGACAATGACGCCGTTTGTGGCCAAGCACATTGGGCTCGATAATCCCCGGTCCGCATTGATCTTCGGTGGATTGATGGGAACAACCAGCGGCGTCGCCGGAGGACTGGCGGCAACCGATCCGAAACTGGTGCCTTACGGCGCGATGACGGCGACATTCTACACCGGACTGGGTTGTTTGATGGGGCCGTCCGTCATCTACGTGGTGATCCGCGCGATCGCGAGAGTGATAGCGGGAGCCGAGTGACGGAAGACGATGAAAAACGAGTTGCAGTTGATTGCCAGGGCTGGATCTCATGGCGACGCGATCGCTCTCCGATCCTGTTCGGGTTCGGGAGAGCATTCATACCGCGAGCTGCTCGATCGCTCGGCGGCAATCGCCGCCGCGTTGCTGGAGGACTCGGACGATCTTGAAGAAGCGCGCATTGCGTTCCTCGCGCCGGCTGGATTCGATTACATCACCGTTCAATGGGCGATCTGGCGCGCGGGCGGGGTCGCCGTTCCATTGAGCCTCTCCGCGACACAGCCGGAGCTGGAGTATGCGCTCGCCGACTCGCAATCGCGCTGTGTGATCGCGACGCGCGATACAGCCGAAAAGGTCGAAACTCTCCGCATACGAATGGACCTGCGCCTGCTGCTCATTGACGATGTTCATGCCGTTGGCGCGAAACGACTTCCCTCCGTGGACCGGCACCGGCGCGCGATGATCCTTTACACCAGCGGAACGACCAGCAAACCCAAAGGGGTTGTGACGACCCACGCCAACATCGAATCACAGATCGAAACGCTGGTGGAAGCTTGGGATTGGAAGGGTACCGATTGCGTGCCGCTGTTTCTGCCGCTGCATCATATTCACGGGATAATCAACGTCTTGTCCTGCGCGTTGTGGTCTGGGGCGGCGATCGAAGCGTTTCCGCGCTTCGATATGGACATCATTCTGGATCGCGTTGAAGCGGGAGTGTATTCGGTTTTTATGGCGGTGCCCACGATTTACGTGAAGCTTATCCAAGCTATCGAAGCACTTCCGGAAAGTGGCCGCTCGGCCAAAATCGCCGGATTTGCGCGGATGCGTCTGATGGTTTCCGGCTCCGCCGCCCTGCCGGCCAGCGTCCATGAGAAATGGACTTCGTTGACAGGGCAAGAGTTGCTCGAACGATACGGGATGACGGAGATCGGCATGGCCCTTGCCAACCCTTACATAGGGGAACGCCGGCCTGGAACAGTCGGCCAACCCCTGCCACGGGTCGATGTTCGGCTCAAATCAGAAACGGGAGAAGTGGTGACGGCCGACGGCGAACCGGGCGAAATTCAGATCCGCGGACCATCCGTGTTTCGCGAGTATTGGAATCGTCCCGAAGTGACAGCCGATTCCTTCGATGACGACTGGTTCCGGACGGGTGATATGGCGATGCGCGAGGACGGTTACTTCCGGATCATGGGACGTCTGTCGATTGATATCATCAAAAGCGGCGGTTACAAGCTGTCGGCGTTGGAGATCGAGGCAGCGCTTCTCGATCATCCCTCCATTAGTGAATGCGCCGTTGTTGGCATCGTCGATGACACATGGGGCGAGGCGGTTGCTGTGGCGGCAGTCCTGCGCGAGAGTGAGGAACTGAATTTGGAAGCGCTTCGGTCATGGTGTCGCGACCGGCTCTCCACATACAAGATCCCCAAGCGACTCCGCGTCGTTGAAAGTCTGCCCCGCAATGCGATGGGCAAAGTGACCAAGTCGGCGGTCCGCGAGCTTTTTTGACAACCGCGAACGGCGTGCGCCAAGCCCGCGTGTAAGTGAAAACCCGGAATTATTCTCCGACGCCATTCCGAAAACGAAACCTTGAACCATTGCGATTCGCACAAAAGCGACAGTTCGGTTATGGCGCGCGGCCTTCCAGGCCGCAGCACGTTTTCTTGAGCTACACGTTCGAACTAGCCTTCCGCTTTCTACCGTTCTTGAGTGCTGCGGCCTGGAAGGCCGCGCGCCGTATTGAAAAGTGTCGCTGTAGTGTTCATCAGGAACTCGATCGACGTTTTAAG
>JAQBVM010000510.1 GCA_027623095.1 Verrucomicrobiota bacterium | reverse complement strand
TAACCGAATTGAGCAAGGCCGCCTGAAAATCAGCCGTTCCGTTGCCCAGTAACTTTTTTGTCCCGCACCCCTCCCAGACAGCTCGAGTCGAAAAGTTTTGACTTCGGAACGGCTCTCGCCGTTCCTTTGGAGACATGGCGACGCGGGTTGAGGCAATCGATTCATCCACCAGCCGGGCTACCGCAAATTCACGCGCGAGGCTTCGGGAACGATACGAGCAGGCGAAAGAACAGATCTTGGAGCGTGCCAACTACCTCAAACAAGTGGCCGAAGGACTCAGAATTCTGGAAATTGAAAAAACCAGAAACGCGGAATACTTCGCGCGTGTTTCCCAGAAATCCGGACGGAATCGCTAAAGCTCCCTGATTTGATCCCAAAGCGGTTCGAGATCTTCGTCGTGCAACGCAAGCATTCGGATCTCGTTCACATCGGCGATATCCACAGCAACCATCAGCCAATCCCAAGCCTCCTTCAAATGGCCTAACTGACACGCATAACAGGCGAGATTGTACGGAATGGCATAAAACGAGAGTTTAATCGACTCGAAGCTGTGGCGTCCGTCTCCAAATATCGTCTTGATTGGACCTTCGAACCGGGGAGGCAGGTCATCCAACATCAACGATGAGCCTGTATCTAGTTCGCACAACGCTTTGGCGGCATTGACGGCAGCGATCCAGTTCCTCGTTTTACCGTAGAGACGGCACCTCAATCGCAGAACCTCCGGATGCGCCGTAAACGCCGGAGCAATTCGGTCCAACTCCTTGAACGCCTCGAGTTCGTTCCCCAATTCGAGCCAGCCCTCCGCGGCGAGCAGGTGATGTTTATCCGGAGGTTCGATTGAGTTCATACGTGTGCAACCTAGGTAGTCAAACATTCTGGCGCGGCAATCAATCCAACAGCTTCATGGCCGACTGAGGAACGGCATTGGCCTGGGCCATCTTCGCGGTATCCGAATGGCGCAAGATTCTGGTCCGCGCGAGCTGTGTCATATTCCCAGCTCCGTCGATGCTATTGATGCGTTGCGTTGCATCAGAAAGATTCTGGTCGAGGGCCGACAATTGCTCACCGGACAAACTCAATCGTTGAAGGTTGGTGTTTACGCGAACCTGCAATTCCGACAACCCTCGGAGCGCCCTCTGAATGTTTAAAAGTGCGACGGAGGCTTGACTCCTATCGCTCACCGCCGTAGCACGCGAATCGTATGCCACGACAACATCCTCGCCGAAGGCCTCGGACTCAATCCGAATCGGTTCCGGTGCGGACTTCGAACGAACGGGATCGCCGGAGACGTTCAGTGTCGCGCGCGAGAACAATGCAAGACCGTTGAAGGTCTTCGATCCAATATCACTAATAAATTGCTGGAGCTGCACGAATTTCACCGTGGCCTCTGCCCGGTTCGCGGCGGACCACTGCTCGTCCTGGCACCGAACGCTCAATTCGGTCATTTTCCCGAGCGCACGCACCACAAGATTTAGAAATCCCTCCTGCGTTTGGCTAAAACTGACCGCATTCTCGAAGTCGGAGTGATCCGGGCGAACCCCTTCCTGAAAACGGTTCTGGGAAATCCCAATGCTGACGACATCCGTCTCTGAAGAGTGAACGCCTTCTTCTTCTTTCCGATGCTGTCGCCCGGAATAAAAAGGGGGGCCGTGCGAGTCGCGTTGAAATTGCAGACCCGGCGCGGAAGGTGTAACTTTTCCACTCATCTCACAGCTTGACTCTAGAATATAGTGTCCATCCAGACCTACATAAGCTCAAACCGGCGCGGTCCAGTGAATAACTCCTGGAACGGGCCGGACACGCAGCAACCGGTTTCTGCTTCAGGCATTTTCAGAACCGCGCACACTCTCAAACCGCTTCCGGGAAAAAATCGATCGGGATAGCGCCAAATCCCGCTGTGATAATTTTCGCGCCGTTCTCGTTCGCGACCTTTTGAGAACGGCTCGGTTTGTAAATCGTTAACTTGAACCGGCTCTTCGAACGGGACTCGACAGGTCGCTTCGGCTGAAACGGCGCCATCGTATTCGAACTCTGACGGGCCGCTCGAAACTCGAATTCGGAATCCTCACCTTGGCTTCCGGCAAACCGAATGATCTTTCCGCTTTCCCCAACACCGTCCGCGGCTGGGTTTGAGGTGTCATCCGAACATCGCGGCCGGACATCATCGACCGCAAAGGGACTGAAATTAATAATCATAAGACAAATCCGTTTGTCTGTTCCGAACTCACGGCATCCATGCCGCTGGAAACACGGACACAAGTGTTTCCAGATTTCCGAGCCCAAATGACAGTGTCACTGCCCGCTTAAGACAATCGGCGGATTCGGGAGCTGGCTTTAGGACTTTCTTTTGGTAATCAATCACAGCCAGTCCTATCCGCCGTAAAAGTGAAAAAAAGGAAACCCGGGTCAACCCGTGGCAATGTTCGTTTTGCATCATTCTAAAGCTGGTCTCTTCGTGTGTTGGATTGATCTGTCTTCCCATTCCACGGGTGTAAGCGCGCGTTTGCGTTTTTGGATGTTCCCAGATGCGGCCGAGTAGCGAATCCGGAGTTATCCGAAAGGGATTAGCTTCTTCGGCTTTGGGAAACCTCGTTCGCGGCGCTCGGAAGGCATTGCAAGGGCACGCTGACAGTGAAGCACGAGAGAAGGATCACTGATGCACAGGCGGCGAAAGAATTCCCGCACTGCGGGAAACGATTGTTTCGGCTGCGGATGCTATTGCCTCTGTCGTGTTCGAGGTGTTCAAAAAACGCGCTCAAGAGGGTAGCGTCGAATCGTTCGAGCCGCAGTTCGCCGGGCTCGCGCCAGCGCTGCTCTGTGGCGAAACCGAGTAGAATGCGGAACGTGCCTTGAACTCCGAGAGTGAAATATCCCGAACAATCCGTTGGAGGAAAATGAATAACGGTGCCGCTACCGTCGGTCTTTTAAATGCACGTGCCCAGCGTCAAGTTCGAAGAGGTGGTTCAAAGCTTATTCGATGCGATGGAAGCGCCGACCGGCCGGCAGCCACCTCGCTAAACGCGTCGCCTTTTACCAAGTCCGTCCAAACCGCTGGGATCTGCTGCAAATACCCGGCCGGGTCCTGGAAGAGCAAAATGCTGGCGGTTGAAACACCTTGTTGCTCGATTAACTCAAACTCTCGGCCTCGGAAGGGATGGAAGGGGTGGGTGATTCGAAACCGGCGCGGGTTATCCGCCGGAACGAGTGCAGTCGGTGGGACACTCGAACAGATGGCCGCACAACTTGTGCCGAATATTGAACCGCTTTGTGTACACTCCCAAAAGCCACTTCATTCCGCTGACTAA
>JAQBVM010000509.1 GCA_027623095.1 Verrucomicrobiota bacterium | reverse complement strand
AAGAACGCGAAGCCGAATTGCTCCGTGCCATCGCCGACACACTGGATTGCCCGATCCCGCCGTTTGTGGAGATTGCCGAAAGCTAAAAGCATGACCGGAGACGCCCCATGAAGGAACACGAACCCGTCATCATAAATAGGCCGGATACCAAGCGGGCGAAAAACGAGCTGGCCAAAAAGGCCTACGCCATCTATGCGAAGGAAGGTCGTCCGGAGGGACATGCCGAGCAGAATTGGTTGGAGGCCGAAGTCAAAATGCCGCGCGCCGGCTCCGACGATCCGGATCAACACGATCACCACGACCATCATGCCCACATGGCGGCGGATTTTCGGAAACGATTCTGGATCTCGCTGGCTATCACCCTGCCGATTCTCGTCCTCTCGCCAATGCTCCAATCGCTGGTGGGACTGAAGGAAGCCATTCGTTTTCCCGGCGACCTCTACGTGTTGTTCGGTTTGGCTTCCGCAGTCTTCTGGTATGGCGGCTGGCCGTTTCTCAAAGGATTTTTCGACGAAATCAAATCCCGCCGACCTGGGATGATGACGATCATCTCCGTTGCCGTTGCCACGGCGTATCTTTACAGCAGCGCCGTGGTATTCGGCCTGACGGGCAAGATGTACTTCTGGGAGTTGGCCACTCTCGTTGACATCATGCTGCTCGGGCATTGGATTGAAATGAAGTCCGTGATGGGCGCATCGCGGGCCTTGGAGGAACTGGCGAAACTCATGCCTTCCGACGCGCATAAACTTATGCCCGACGGCAGTGTGAAGGACGTGCCTCTCGGCGAACTCGCAGTGAATGACAAAGTCCTGATCAAACCCGGCGAGAAGATTCCCGCCGACGGTGTCATCGTGGCGGGCGAGAGTTCGGTCAATGAAGCGATGCTTACCGGGGAATCTACCCCCGCTGCCAAAAAGACGGGCGCAAAAGTCATCGGCGGGGCCATCAACGGGGAAGGTTCGTTGACCATCGAGGTCAAGGGCACCGGCAAGGATTCTTTTCTGTCGCAGGTCATTGATCTCGTCAAGCAGGCTCAGGAAAGTAAATCCAAGACGCAGGACCTCGCCAATACCGCGGCGCTGTGGCTCACCATTGTGGCGCTGGGGGGGCGGCTTGATCACGCTCCTCATCTGGCTGGCATTCATGGGCAAGGACTTCGCGTTCGCCATCGAACGCGCCGTGACCGTGATGGTCATCGCCTGCCCGCATGCCCTGGGTCTGGCCGTGCCGCTGAGGGTGGCCGTCTCCGTGGCACTGGCCGCAAAAAAACGGATTGCTCATTCGCAATCGCGTTGCTTTCGAGGGTGCCCGAAAACTCCAAGCCATCATTTTCGACAAGACCGGCACGCTCATCCAAGGCCGCTTTGGCGTGACCGAGATACTGGTGCTTTCGCCGGACATCAACGAAGAAACGCTGCGCACTTACTGGGGAGACCGTGGGATAAACGACAGCGTGGCGTTTGTGGTCCCGGCTTTAGCCGGTCCGGACCGCCTAAAGGCGGGACTACAAACCACGAGAGTGTGGTCCATCCCACGGTCGCCCCAGTATTCAGCTTCCGTGGACGCGCATTCCGAACATCCCATCGCCAAGGCCATCGCCGCCGCTTCGGAAAAGAAGCTGCCCGTCGAAAATTTTAAAAGCATCACTGGCAAGGGCACGGAAGGCCGGGTCGAGGGCAAAGACATTAAGGTGGTGAGTCCCGGCTACCTGCGCGACCAGAACATCGCGCTCGCCGACCCGCGCGTCGAGCCACTGCAAGCCCAAGGCAAGACCGTCGTGTTTGTCCTGGTGGACGGACAGTTGAAAGGAGCGATTGCCCTGGCCGATATTGTGCGGCCCGAGGCGAAGCAAGCCATCGCCACCCTCAAGGCGCTGAACATCCAGTGCCTGATGCTCACCGGTGACAACAAGGCAGCCGCCAAGTGGGTCTCGGACCAGGTCGGACTGGATGAATACTTCGCTGAAGTCGTGCCCCAGGACAAAGCCGCCAAAGTGAAAGAGGTCCAATCACGGGGCAAGTTGGTCGCCATGACGGGCGACGGCGTGAACGATGCCCCGGCGCTGGCGCAGGCCAATGTGGGCATCGCCATTGGCGCCGGTTCCGATGTGGCGGTCGAAACCGCCGACGTGATTCTGGTGTGGAGCAATCCGCTCGATGTCGTGGCCATCGTGCAGCTTTCCCGCGCCACGTACCGAAAGATGATCCAGAACCTCATCTGGGCCACGGGCTACAACGTCGTCGCCATTCCGCTGGCGGCCGGAGCGCTTTACGCGTGGGGTGTCCTGCTCAGTCCCGCGTTCGGCGCCGTGCTGATGGCCGGCAGCACGGTGGTCGTAGCGATCAACGCGCGGATGCTGAGGCTGAAGTCAGCGCCGAACCCCGAAACGCCAGAGCCAGAAGCTTCAAGTGAAGCGCCACCACAGAGGGCGTGAAGCTTTAGCCGCCAACCAAAAAAGAACAAAAGAAACAGCATCATGAATACGACGAAAACCGAAGCCAAAGACCCCATCTGCGGCATGACCGTGGACGAGGCCACCGCGCTGCACGCTGAGCGCGATGGAAAGACGTTCTACTTTTGCAGCGACCATTGCCGACAAAAGTTTTTGTCCACGCCCGCCGGTGCCAAGCCGGAGGGCAAGTCTGGCTGCTGCTGCGGATAACGTCCGCGCGCACGAGCCAGGCGACCACAGCAAGAAATGAATTTGATGCCCATCTTCTGGGCGACCGGTCGCGGCTCCGACGTGATGAAACCGATGGCCATCCCGTCAGTGGGCGGCATGGTCGTGAGTGTGCTCGTGACCATTTTCATCGCGCCCTGCCTGTTCTGCGCGGTCGAGGAGTGGAAATGGAAACGGGCGCAAGGTCGTGCTGGCAGGCAATCACCAGAGTTATGAACCCGTCTTGGCATCGTCCGGTATCAGAAGGCCACCAGGTTCAGCCCCATTGCCGTGGCGAGTTTTTTCTGTCGCGCGTCCGTGCTGATGAACTCGCTTGCCGCCAGCACCTTCGCGGCTGCGCAGTGCAAGACATCCAGAGACCGGCAACCGATCGACCTGGTGTGTTGCTCCGCCAGCTTTGCCGCTTCCCGAAAGATGTCCTTCCAATCCCCGCTGGCCGACACGAGCACGCCCGCGTTCAAATCCGCCTCGACCAAGGCACGCGCGGCAGCAGTTTGAGCAGCCGTAGCGCTCTTCAAGAAGACCTTCAACTGAAGCGCGTTCACGAACTCCAACTCGTGAAGCGGTGTGTAGGTGACCGGCTTGCCTGATCGGTGTTACCCAGAGCATGCGGGCTTTGGGCTGAGTGTGGACGGCAGAGTGCCACGCTCAGCTTTG
>JAQBVM010000508.1 GCA_027623095.1 Verrucomicrobiota bacterium | reverse complement strand
AACCGGAAACGTCAATGAAATCAGGCCTATCAGTGAATTCTTCCCTCATTTCCTTGTGGAAGATCCGATGCAGCTCTCCGGAGTGATGCTCTCCAAGACACCCCTCCATCTCTTCAAGCATCCGCTTCCGGAAATCCGGCCCACCCAAACACCACCCTCGGCGCAAAGCTTTGAGAGATTCTTCGTCGGCCTCCTCCATCCACCGAGCCTCCATTCGCCGCACGAATTCCTCGCGAACCGTAAACGGGTCAGCCTAGAGCATTGACATGTTTCAAGTCAAAAAAGGCGTAAATCCGACAGAAAGAACGGCGAATCACGTCGGAGATGGAACCGAACACATTTCAAGATGTGACATTGCTCTAGTCTGACCCCTTTCAGGCTAACCAGTGAAATCATCAATCAACCTCGCGCGCCGCGAGTATTACTGTTTGTAAAGATCATGTGTACCCACTTCAAGCGACCAAACCGCGTCAGCTTCAATTATGAACACCACGCGCAGATCATCCTCCACGTTCACTGCGTAAACGGTTCGTTTATAGATTGCGGATAGGCGGTGAATTTTGTGTGTCCCCAAGCGAGGATCAAACGGATTCTGTTTGAAGATCTCCCAGGCGCGCCGCACCGATGCTTTCTGTTCCGGGCGCAAATCGTAAAAGCTCTCCCAAAACGTCTCGGTTGCCCGATACCGGTAGCTCATCGACGCGAAGGTGGAACTTCATTCAAAGCCGTTTCCATTTCCACGCCCCGGCCCGCCAACGCTTCAGCCAGGCCGCGGCGAAACTTCTCCGGGACATTCGCATCCTCAAGGCGGCAAATATATTCGAAAACAACTTCCCGTTCTTCTGGCGGCAATGCATCGATTTGGGCAATGATTTCCTTCGCGCTCACGAAGGAAAACTCTGTGAAACGAAGCTTTTTGTCAATCGTTCCGGCTTCGAATTGAAGAATCTTGGAGCGCTCGCACTCATTGAACTCGCTATTCGCGTTTCGCCTGCCGCCCCGTGTTCAAAGTCCGCACCTCTCGCACAGCAAAAGCAACTCGCGTCTGACGTCCCATTCTCAGGCGCTGCGCGTTCCATTGGCGGGAACGGGTCAGACCAAGCAGTTGATAGTCTTTTCCGTGATTGCATACACTGCGCTGCATCGCCAGAGAGCTTCGAATCGAATACGCAGGAGCGGTTTACCATCCACCATCGGCGTAAAGCTACGGCGGGAAAAGTCCGCCTTCGTAATGAGAAGGCAGCGCGACAAGCGTCATGAATCGTGGCGACGCGCCGCGAGCCAATATTCACAGATGGAGATGATCGAAGGAGTGCTCAGGTCAGTAAACGGCGCGGCCAACATTCGCTCTCCATCGCGAGTGCAGGCCGTGCCCATTTCATCGGCCGCTTGGGCGTCTTGGACCGAACGTTCTGATTTGTCCGTCGCCACCGAGGGCGCCGGAGCTTGGTAGTCCCTCAGACGTCCATCCCATACCGCCCTGCGAAAGGTATCTCGTGGGATGCCCAATTCAACGGCCACCGCCGACTTGCTCATTCCCGAGTCGAGCAATTGCTGGGCCTTCTCCAGCATCTCTGCCGTCAGCACCGGGCCACGACGGCCTTTGCCGGGGGCCCATGGCTTTGCCGAACGGACAAAGACGTCAATGCCCGCTCGAAGGTAAGCTCGCAGAGCCTCGGTTCATTTCCCTCTTGGCGGCTCACCTCGAACTCCATAAGGTTGCATCTCCGGTGGATGCCGCTCACTGGCGAAGATTCCGGCGGGCATTCGAAACCTGCTGCCGGCGCGAGTGAATGCAAAACCACGAACGTCCCACGAAAAGTACAACTCAGACCATGAAAGGAGTCATAAGATGAAAAAAATGAATCGCAGACGCTTTTTAAATCGAACGGCCACTGCCGTCGGCGCTGCCGCTGCCTTCTCGATATCCGGCACGCGATCCTCCGGCCAAGTGTTGGGCGCGAACGGTGATATCCGCGTTGGCGTGGTGGGTGTCAACGGACGCGGGAGCGGCCATCTCTCGGAGTATGCCAAGCTCTCGCAAGTCAGGGTGGCGGCCGTATGCGACGTTGATCTTCGGGTGCTCGACGCGCGCGCTGAGAAGATCCAGGGCGTGAAGAAATATCAGGATATTCGCCGGCTTTTGGACAGCAAAGAGATCGATGCGATTTCGGTTGCCACGCCGAATCATTGGCATGCGTTAATGACGGTGTGGGCTTGTCAGGCGGGGAAGGACGTCTATGTCGAGAAGCCGTGCAGTCACAATGTGTTCGAGGGACGCCAGAGCGTGGAAGCGGCGCGCAAGTACGGTCGAATCGTTCAGCACGGCACACAAAGCCGCTCCGGTGGATTCGCGAAGCAGGCAGCCATTGCGAAGAGCGGCAAGTACGGCAAGCTGCTGGTTTCAAAGGGGTATTGTTGCAAACCGCGCTGGAGTATCGGTTACAAGCCGATCACGAGCCCTCCGCACTATCTCGATTTCAATATCTGGCTGGGCCCGGCGCCGGAACAGCCGTTCCACGAGAATATTGTTCATTACAACTGGCACTGGTTCTGGGATTTCGGATCCGGGGATATGGGTAATCAGGGCGTTCACGAAATCGACAAAGCGCGTTGGGCGACGGGTGGAACATTGCCGCGAAGCGTGGTCAGTTTGGGAGGTCGATGGGTGGATAATCCAGATTTTAGAGATCAGGCAGAGACGCCGAATCAGATCGTTTCGCTGTTCGATTACGGTGACTCGTTGTTGCTTTTCGAGACGCGCGGATTGGTCGGAAAACTGGATGCATTCCCAAATAACGTCAGTAACGAGCTCTATTTCGAGAGCGGCATGATCAAGGGCGACCAATTCTTTCCGAAGGGAAAGGTTTCCGGCGAACCGCTGGTGGATGTGGACTACGAGGTGAATCCAGGCGGGCCATTTGGGAATTTCATCCATTGCGTTCGGAATCGGAAACGCGAAGAGCTGAATGCCGAAATTGAGGAGGGACATTACTCCAGCGCCCTGTGTCATTTAGGAAATATCTCCTATCGGTTGGGATCGCCCCAGCGTTTTGAGAAACCGAAGGATTTCAGCAGCAACCAAGTCGTGGGCGATAGCGTAATGACCCTGCTCGAGAATACGAAAGCGATTGGTGTGGAGCCTGAAAAAACCACGCTCTGGGTTGGTCCCAAGCTCGAGTTCGACGCGGCGAAGGAGAAGTTCGTCAACAATGCCGCTGCGGACCAACTGTTGACGCGTCCCTACCGAGCTCCATTTGTTGTTCCAGAACGCGTGTAACAACAACTTTTTCAAAAACACATGGATCCGGGGACTCCGTGCTGCGGAGGCCCCGTTTCTTTCCGCCAACATCGTCCCC
>JAQBVM010000507.1 GCA_027623095.1 Verrucomicrobiota bacterium | reverse complement strand
CTTCGGCGAATCGGAATCGATGTCATGGAGAATGAGACGTCGGACCGAACCTGGAGATTCGACGGATTGCAGATTGATTGACTTGAATCAAAGGCGGCGTCGATGGAGATGATTGAATGAAACTTAAGCGAGATTCAGCTTCCCGATTTATGAGAGCACCATCCATGATTGACCGATTGATCCGCTTTATTCGGTCTCCCGTTTCCACGCGGGCGCGCGTTCGTAAGCGCGATACGCCCGCCTGACCGTTTCCAAGTCCGGCGAGCCTCGATGGATCCAAACGCGGTATCGGCATCGAATGGTTTCTCCCGGCTGGAAGGTCTTCGGGTTCACGCCAGGCCAACCGAGACACAACACGCCGTAGTGCCTGGTCAACCACTCGGTCGGAAAATCCGGATGATCCGGCGCGACGAAAATGGCGGCACCGCTCGCTTTCGCGCGTCCAGCGAAACGGGCGGAGAGATCGGCCCACGGCAGACGCGTGATGCTGAGATCCTTTTCATCCTGGCCCAAGGGTGTCGTGATCACCGTTTGGGCTCGAGGGGCGAAGCGGAGAGTCAATCCGCCGTAGCTTTTGCCCTCGGCGCCTTCGAGCGTGAGTGGCTCAATGAGCGGAATCCAAGTAAATTCCAAGTCCAGCACGCGCTCGTCTTTGCCCGCCGGAGCGGCGCGAATCCAGACTTGCTCCTGCACGACTCTCCGGTTGCCCACGAACCAGCCGTTTTCCACGCCGAGCGTGGCGCCGCCGGCATCCGTTGCACGCGACAACCAGCGCTCGAAACGTTGTTCGATGCCGTGGAGCATCCAAAGGTCGTAGTGCTGCTCTCCGACACGGACATGCGGCCAGGCCCAGAAAAGCCCGCGGTGATGGGTGTGGTCCGCCGGAAAATCATCCGTCAACACTTCGCCGTCGAGACCGTAGAGTGGATGCACGTAGGTGCTGCGAGCGCGGTCCGCCGGCACGCCCGGCTGGTGAATCATGCCGTGATTGTAAACGAACACCGGCCTGTCGCCCTCGAATAGGGCGAGCGACTCCTCGGTGAGGCCGGTGAAGTGGAAGGAATCGCTGGCCGGCGCCCTGGGGAAGATGCCGCAAATGATCACAACGATAAAGAACCGCGCGAGCAAGGCTGGGGAATTCAAGATCGGTGGAGTTTTTGGGTGGCAGCCAAAAGACACGGGGATTTGAGGCAGCGAGTTCATAGATCCTTTATGAGCATCTCTTCAATTTTTGCTTCGTCCACTTCCACTCCGAGGCCGGGTCCGGCCGGCACTGAGAGTTCGCCGTCTTTCACCTCGAACGGACTCTTCAGAATACTGCCTTGGAGGAATTGCGGGCCGTTCAGCGCGGCGGGATACTTCAGGTCATGCGCGCTGTAGAGAGCGAGAGACGCGGCCAATGAAATGTCCGGGTCGGTCAGGCCGCTGCCCAGAAACATCAAGCCCTCGCGCTGGAGGATTTCGATCTGGCGCCGGGCCTCGACGATTCCGCCGCAACGGGCCGGTTTCATTGCCACCCCGTCGAGCAGTTCGAGTTTGATGAACTCCTCCAGATCGACCGACGACACGACCCCTTCATCCATGATGATGGGGAGCGCCGCCTGTTTCTTCAGTTGGCGATAGCCGGAAAGTCGGTTGGCCGGGATCGGCTGCTCGAGCACGGCCACTCCCATGTCGGCCAGCCTCGGGGCGATGGCCAGAGCCGTTTCCTCGTCGTAGCCGCCATTGGCATCGGCCCAAAGAAATCCGTCCGGCACGAGCCGCTTCACGAGGCGGCAGAGTTCGAGATCAAACCGCGGATCGGGAGCGACCTTGACGTTGAAATGCCGATAGCCGCGCTCCCGGCCTTGCGCGATCAGTGGTTCGACCTCGTCGATCGCGCCGGGGTTGAGCGTCCAGCTCAGGGGAAGACGGTCCCGGCCTTCGCGGCCCCACCGCTGCCCGGCTGATTGTTTCAGAATTTTGCCTGCAAGATCGAACAGCGCGAGATCCACACCGGCTTTGCAGATCGGTTGCCCGGTGGAGAACGACGGAGCAATGGCCCGGTTCATGACCGCGTGGATGCCATCGAGATCAAAGAGATCGCAGCCGCGCAATTCCGGCGCGAGGTGCCGGATGATCGTGGACTGAACCGTTTCGAGCGTTTCGTAACTCCACTTCGGAACGGGCACGCTTTGGCCCCAGCCGACGGCGCCGTTGTCCGCGGTGATTTTCACGACGACGGAGGCTCGGCTGGGTGAGCTTCCGGCGGGGCCCTCGAAGAACTTGAACCGGCCCATCACCGGATACCGGATTGGGAAACATTCAATGTGGGCGATCTTCATTTCAAGGTGTGCATCCGTGCGTGGATGCTAATGCGAGATCGCACCGGTGCAAATCGTGAGTGTTCGGAGAAGAAGCGCGGGGATTGCTTGGGTGCATTTCCCGCGTTCATCCCGATCGCGCCGCTCCGAGGGACTTGAAGGCGGTGAAGGCGGCCTTTCTTGCGGCGATGAATGCCCCGTACGGTTCACGCTCCGGTCGATGGAGCATGCGGTTCGCCTCGTCATCGTTGAACTGTTCTTTGTCGGGATCCCATTTCAGCGGGCGGCCGAGTTTCATTCCGATCCAGGAAATGAGGCAGGCGGAACAGGAGCGATGGCCCGTCTCCGCGTTTGTCACAGCCTCCTTTCGCGCGCGAATCGCTTCCAGCCAGTCGAGATGATGATCCCAACCCGGGCTGCGGTGGAGCTTGTTCGTGAGTTCCGCGTCCGGCACCTGGAGCAATCTCGGATGACTCGCATTCAGAGCATTCGGCGAATTCATGCTGCCACGGCTCACCCAGATCCAGCCTTCCTCGCCCTCAAAGCGGATTCCGTTCGGCAGTTCGTCGCTGATGGTTGTGATCACACCGTTGCGATAGGTGAGTTTCACCGAGTACTTGCCGTGCGCGTCCCAAAAGCTCTCCGCTCCGGGCCAGGAGGCTTGGGCATCCACAGCGATCGGGCCGGTGTATTCCGTTCCCGTGCCCCAGTGCGAGATGTCCACATGGTGCGAGCCCCAGCCGGTGATCATGCCGCAGGTGAACTGGTTCAAGCGCAGCCACCCGGGCCGGTCGAAGATTCTCCTCATGTTATCCGTCTGCGGATGCACGCGGTCCTCGGTGTAATAAACGCGCGGGGTGCAACCGAGCCAGGCATCGTAATTCAGATTGTCGGGCACTGGCATCTCGGTTTTGTTTCCGCCGGCGGGGTCGATCGGGAGGCCGATCTCGATGGATTTGACCCGGCCAATGATGCCGTTGCGAACGAGTTGCGGACGGCGGCGTGAACACCAGGGAGAATGGCCGGTTTGAAATTCGCGGACATATTCGGCACGTAA
>JAQBVM010000506.1 GCA_027623095.1 Verrucomicrobiota bacterium | reverse complement strand
CTCAACCCCTGTGGAAGATCCGTTATAGATTTGCAATGGTCCGTAGAGATCTTCCGCATCGAACCATCCTCCAACCGTCATGACTGCCGCGCGCACATTCGACAGATGCGGCAAGAGATTGCGCTCCTGCCAGAATGCATCGTAACGGTCGTGCTCCATGAGATCGTTCCAGAACGCGATTTCCCCCTTGAACAGATTCTTTTCCACGTTCACCAATGGACCGATATTCAGATAAAACTCATAGCCATTCGGAGTTTTGAAATCAAACGGACGCGGATCCATGCGCATGGGTTCTTCGAGGGTTTGTCCAAATCCTGATAAAAACCCGAATGCATGCGCCAAATAGAAAACTCCGTTGTGATGAAAATCATCGCCGATGAACCAATCCGAAATGGGCGCCTGGGGAGATGCCGCTTTCAGAGCGGGATGCGAGTTCACCATTCCGGCCGCGGTGTAAAACCCAGGATAAGAGATCCCCATCATCCCCACCTTGCCATTGTTGTTTGGCAGATTTTTCACGAGCCAGTCGATCGTGTCATACGCATCCGTGCTCTCATCGATCGTGTTTGCGTCGCCGATCGGTTTCTGCGGTCGCATGTGAACGAACTCGCCGCCGGATCCATTCCGGCCTCGGACGTCTTGAAACACAAAAATGAATCTTTCGCGCGCGTAGTGACGGAGTTGGCCACCGGGGTCCGGATAATTATCGACTCCGTACGGTCGAACGCCATAGGGCGTGCGCTGCAGGAGGATTGGATATGTTTCCGAGTCATCCTTGGGCGAATACACAGCGGCAAATAGACGGACGCCGTCCCGCATCGGGATTTTAAACTCGAACTTGGTGTAATTTTCCATGAGATACGCTCGGTCCACCGGCTCGACTTTTGGATGGCTGCTTGAACTATCGCGTGTCTCGTTGCTTTTCGCTGTTGGCTGCGCCAACGCCTTGTTCTCACCCGCATTTAGAATGATCAAGGCTGCGCACAAGAAAATGCGCGATTTCAGAAATCTGAGAGGAATAGTTGTCACCGGCGAGAGACTAACGTTCCGATCGCAGGAAAAACCAGACTTTTTACAGCGATGAGACGACGAACGCTCAGACAGTCTCGCTCGAAACAGCGGCCAGATCATCACAACGTTTACGTCGTGCAAGTGTCAGTCCTCACCTTTTCAAAAACGGCTTCGACGAGAACTCCGAACGGAGCAGGTTCTTATCCGAAGAGCCACCGTTGCCGTCCGGACCGCGCCAAGCAGGCCAATTGCCAGCGAACGTCTGAGAGACGGCCGAGAATGCGATGGCGATCAACGAATAGGAGATTAATGAAGGATTCATAGACGTTGCGATTAGAGCGAAATCTCCCAGCCTTTGCGAAAGGTCGGTTTCACCATCTGGTTGGCGTCCGCGATGTTGGTCACCTCGCCCTTCGCGTTGTCCCAGAGCAGTTTGCCATCGTAATGAACGGCCGCAGCGCCCAGCACCAGCCACTCGGTGTATTTGCCGGCAATACTGAAATTCGAGCAGGCCGGTGCGCCTCCTTTGCAGGCGCGAATCCAATCGTGGCAGTGGGCGCTGTGATTGTCACCCGTGCTCGCGCCTGGTGAGCGCGCCAGGGTGGGGGTGGGAAGTTTGTATTCAGCCCAACGCTTGCCCGGCAGCAGTCCAACGCCTTCACCGCGACCGCTGGTTCCCAAATAACCCTTCGATCCAACGAAAATGCAGTTGTAACCGCTGCGTTGCACTCCGCCGGGTCCGCCACCGCGTCCGCCTCCAAAACCGCCCCGGCGGCCCGCGGGTCCAACTTGCGGCCCCGAGTCTGGAATTTTATGCGCCTCCTCGGCGGTCATTCCCTCCGGCAGGTAAGCGTCGCCGTTCGCGTGATGGTACCAATAAACTGTCACCGGCGGCATGCCAGGACGCGCGCCGAACTCGAATTTGATGGTCAGTTCGTCCGGGAACGTGAATGGCGGCAACGAATCCTTATTTATGCATTCGACACTGATCAGGTATTCGGGCGACAACTGCAGCCCCCAGTTCGCCGGGCCTAGAATGTGAACGCCCCAATCGCCGATGAGGCTGCTTCCAAAATCGTAAAAGCCACGCCAGTTGAACGGCAGATAAAAACCGTAGCTCGGGGGACGAAATCCTCCTCCGCCACCGCGCGCGCCCCGCGGAGCTCCCGCGCCGCCGGGACCGCCGGATTCTGGGCCGCCAGGGCCACCTCTTCTTCCGCCTTGCGCGCCCGCTGGCCGAAAACTGCGGGCGTTTCGTTCTTCGATAAATGCCCGGTAATCATCGTCGCCGGCCGTGTATTCGCGCCAGGCCGCTCCGCCGAGCCACAGATCCCAATCGAGCGAATCCGGCACCGGAGTTGGCGGCGGAATCTTTGTCATTCCCTGCGGCCAGCTTGGGCGGCCCGACCAGGCATGCACTTCCCGAACCTCGCCTATTTCTCCCGACCAAAGGATCTCGCACGCCACGCGCGTCGCATCATGCGAATAACCCTGGTTCCCCATTTGCGTGGCAACCTTGTCATACTTTTGTGCCGCCTTGGTCAACAGACGCGCTTCCCACGGGGTGCGGGTCAGGGGTTTCTCCACATACACGTGTTTGCCACTCTGCATGCAGGCAAGAGCGCAAGTTGCGTGCATGTGGTCGGGCGTGCCGATGACGACGGCGTCGATGTCTTTGCCCGACTTGTCGAGCATCTGCCGGAAGTCCTTGTACTTCGCCGCACTCGGGAACGTCTCGAAACCTCGCGCTCCGCGATCCCAATCGACATCACACATGGCGGTGACGTTTTCGGTGCCACCGTGCGCCTGGCGCAGATCACTGAAAGGCTGTCCGCCAGCGCCGATGACGGCGAGATTCAATTTCTCATTCGGCGACTTGTAGCCGAGTGCCTTAAGAGACGGGTAGGTGCTTAAGGCACCCGCCGCGAGCGTGGTGCGCTGGAGGAAGCTGCGACGAGTGACCTTGTTGGATTTGGACTGTGTATTCATAACATAATCGGTGGAGTTGACGATTGGGTCGAGTTAAAAGACGCCCAAGCCACCGGTCAAGTTTCACATTCTTTGAGATCAGTGCGGCTCGGTCACGGTCAAGTCCTGTTCTTCCTCATTTGGAAGATGCGCCCGAAATCGTCCGTGGAGGCGCTCCAATATCGCGTCCGAATCGACGACCACGGAGAGGCATGCTTAATGTGAGTGAGATGTTTGACGAGGGTGAAATCTCCAAGAGCGAATGGATTCGGTAGAAACTCGAGTTAAACACCCTCAGGCTCGCTCGATCGGACGCGATAAAGGGGTCGGACAGATAAAATAAGAATTGACGGCCCTCTCCAGGGTTGAGAGACCGCGGCAATGCAC
>JAQBVM010000505.1 GCA_027623095.1 Verrucomicrobiota bacterium | reverse complement strand
AGGCCCATTTACATTGGCTCAAAGCCGCTTTTCTGCTGGAATTCACCCACTCGAGTACACGAAGAGCCCGTGTTTATTGTTCGCGATATGACGCTGACCCGGGAAGCGCAGACACTGCGGGAACTGAATCTCCTCAATCTCGAGTTCATCCAAACGGTAAGTCACGAGATCAAATCCCCGCTGATGGCCGTCTTGATGGGCGCCGATTATTTGATGGCTCGCGGCACTAATTTCGACCCCGAACAGCGTGAAACGCTGCAAACAATCGATCAAGGAGCGCAACGGTTGCAGGAGTTAGTGGCCGACCTTTTGGATCTGGTAAATTTCGAAAGCGGCCATGTGAGCCTCGATTTTGAGCTATGCGATCTGGGCGCCCTTGCCAGCCGCGTTATCCGTGGATTTCGGAAGCTTCCGAACATCGATATCTCCTTGGAAATCAGCGAATCGCTGAAACCGTTCCGTTTCGACCACCGGAAGATTCATCGAGTCCTCGAAAACCTCGTCTCCAACGCAATCAAGTATTCAGAAGGCGCGGCTTCCGTGAAAGTTGTGATTACCCGTGACGAAGACCAAGTTCGAATCGCCGTATCCGATCATGGAATCGGCATTCCCTCCGAGCACATTCCCTACATTTGGGACAAGTTCTACCGAGTCAATTCGCCGAACACGCCCAGGACCTCTGGCACGGGATTGGGCCTGGCACTCACGAAACAAATCGTTACCATGCACCGAGGGCGGGTCGAGGTGCAAAGTGAAGTGAACCGAGGATCCACTTTCAGCCTTGTTCTTCCTTTGGGCTCGGCTCAGTAAATCCCTATAAGAGCGGGAGTGGATGGAGAAAACGAATTGAACGATTGGATGAAAGTTTACCACAATCCCCACACTTGTCCCTATTCCAATTTGAATCGGGCCAAGTAACTCCGGTGGTTACGTGGAAGTCCGGTTGACAGGGACAAGCCGATGACGGCGTTCCCTTCTATTGCGTTGAAATTGCCTTCGACTAGTTTTTGCAGCAGGACGCGATCAAAAGTGAGCGCCTTGAGGTAGCCGGCTAACTGCTGGACGCGAGATTCCACTGTGAATGACTGCACGGTTTGTCCCACGCGCTCAGGCGACGGGTAAGGGCTGCCAAATGACCGCCGACGGTGCCGTGGGCGATGAACACCTCATCAGCCAGGGCAGCGACGAACTCGTTGCGGCGGGTAGCGAGTTCGGCGGTGACACGGTTCGCCGTGGCGACGAACGAAAGAGACTGCCCACTTGGCGCAGGCTAAGAGCCGCCCCTTTGGTGAATCCGGCTGTCCGGCTCCGTGGCATGATGCGCGTGAGGCTGTCCTCCGTTCCCGAAAGAGAAAGTTCTCAGGGTTACCGGAACTAATGTATCGCGCCCCTCTAGGACGCGATAGAAACGGTCCATAACCGGGCTGTCGAACGTTTGCTGCTGGCCGCTCGACGGCCAATCAATCACAATGTTTCGGATTGCTTTCGCCTGTCCGAGACCGATCTCCTGGCGGAGCGGCGAGCTGCCAAAACTGCCGCCGCTGCGAACGGATTTCCGGATCATTCGAGACGAACCATCGGCGTTCTCAACCGCAATCGTGACGCGCGCGCCGATTGCGGAGCGATTTGACTCAACTCCCTCAAGTTGAAGTTTGATCCAGTGGTTGCCGTGTCCTGGATTTTTGAAAAGAACATTGCGATAGGCATCTCCGGTGTAGGCGCCGCCCATGTTCTCGAAAATGTCCTGGTCCCCGTCGTGATCGAAATCGGCAAATGCCACGCCGTGGCCTTTCTGCAGATGTCCAAATCTCCCTGAAGTCGTGACATCCTGAAAGAACTTGCCTCCGGCATTTCGGAACATGCGGTTCGGGATCAACATCGATAAATCCGGGTTTCCGGTTCCCACGTAAAAATCGAGCCATCCATCGTTATCGAGATCGCCATAGTTGCAGCCCATCGCGAGCAGCACATGATTCAGCTTCGCTTCCCGGGTGACGTCTCGGAAGGTTCCGTCACCCTCGTTGTGATAAAGGCGGGGCGGTTCGCCGCGCGACGGCAGACCGAGGTAATCTGCTGCAACATCACCAACGACTGTAATCGGGTATCCCGCCACGAACAAATCTTCCCAGCCATCGTTGTCAAAATCGAAAAACCATCCTGGAAAACTGGCCCGCGGCTCTTCAACGCCTGCTTCCGCCGCGACATTCTTAAATTTCCAGGCGCTGTCCAGGCTCCCGCCAAGATCTGCGGGACCGTCATTCCGATACAAGAGATTCGGTTCTCCAAGGCAGGACAAGTATAAATCCGGCCTTCCGTCATTATTGAAGTCGGCGCTCATCACCGCTTTGACGAACCCGGAATACGCAACACCGGACGGAACGCCGACCTCCTTGAATGTTCCGTCTCGATTGTTCCGAAACAGTTCGCAAGGGTTCCGGTCGGTTCCCACCGTTTCGTTTCCAACATAAAGGTCCAGCCATCCGTCGCCGTTGAAATCGAGCCAAACAGCAGTCTGCGTGGGGTGGAAACCGAGAAGGCCGGCTTCCTCGGTCACATCAGCGAATGTGCCGTCGCCGTTGTTTCTCAGGAGGGAGTTCGGTTGATGACCGGCGGAGCCCATCCATCCACCCCGCCGGACGAGAAAGTCGAGGAACCCATCGTTATTGTAATCCGCCTGAAGGGCGTTCAATCCTCCCACTTCGCCGGCAAGTCCGGTTCGCCGCGTGGCATCGGAGAACGTCCCGTCGCCGTCATTTCGGTAGAATCGAACTTGATCACGGAACCCGATCGACGACGTCACGATGTCCAGGAAGCCGTCGTTGTCGAAGTCGTCGGCGATGGCGCCCCCGGACAACTCGTTTGCGTCTAAGCCTGCGCTGGCGGCCACATCGGTGAATTCACGGATATCATAGTCCGAGTCAAACGCTGACGGCGGAACTAGCCACGGAGCGGCCGGTTGCGACGGATATTCTCCGAGAGTCATGTGGGCAATATTCAGGAGCCATCGGGCTGTGAGGTCTTTCGGAAATTCTCTTAAGAGTTCGTTTAAGACTCGAACGGCGTTTTGAGAGCCTCGTGGAATCGTGTGCACGCCGGCGGGTTTTATCGGCAGCAGGCACGAATCTGCCGTGTGATTGGAAATGCAATTGTCCTGTTCTCCCAAGCGGAGGTAACTCGTCGCCAGATAGATTCCAAGCTGGCGCTGATTCTCTCCGTTGCGGGCTGTTAGGAAACCGGGATTTTCGCGCCGCAGCATCTCCCGCAACTTGATGAAGGCCTCGATTGCATTTTCGCTGTGACCGGCGTTTAACGGATCTTCCACAGGGATTGAGGGGTAAAAACAGGATTGAGATCAATGTTTACAGGGA
>JAQBVM010000504.1 GCA_027623095.1 Verrucomicrobiota bacterium | reverse complement strand
GATGCGGGAGATCCGCACGTCCGGTTTGGAGGGAGGGGTGGCGTTACATCCGCCATCTCTACCCCTATCAGACTGGGCGAGGAGCGGTTTGACATCGCATTTTTGGACATCCGCATGCCGGGAATGACGGGTTTGGAGCTGGCGGAGCGCGTCGTGGGAGAGTTTGGAACCGGGCGTGCGAAGCTCGTGGCAATTACGGCGTCCGCCTTGAAGCACGAGCAACAGGCCTATGAGGAGAAAGGATTCGATGCCTTTGTGCCCAAGCCGTTCCGGTTTGAGCAGATTTGCGAGTGCATGGCTCAACATTTGGGAGTGGCATTCGAGTATGAATCTCAGACCGATGAGGAGAGGAAACAACAAATGCCGCCGGAGGAAGCGAAAGTCGAATTGCCTGGGGATCTGCTGGACCGGCTGAAGCAAGCGGCGGAGGTCTATAGCGTGACAGAGTTTGAGGAACACCTTTCCGAAATGGAAGTATTGGGAGAAACCGAGCGCCGGGTGGCGGAGCAGTTGAGAGAATTGAGCCGCGATGTCCAGATTGACGAAATCCTTCGGATACTCGCCGGTGTGCGGTCCCGGGCTGGCTGAATCCAACCCCGCAACCCTCTTTTCGTCTTCTTTCGTTTCTCATTTTGAGCTGTATGTAGTCCCGGCTTCAGCCGGCCACCGCGAAAAACCGGCTAAAGCCGGGACTACGAGCGTGGCGCGAATTGAACCTGCCGCCAAAATGAGAATCACTGAGGCCACTCAACCTACGCTTGCGCGAGGGCGCTTGTTTGGAGCAAGCTTGTGCCGCGCTTCGGCAGGCGGAGCATCGACAACCCAGCAGGATGGTGAACTGAAACTATGGACGCGCAAAATCCGATCGACTTGAAGGGAGCCAAGGTCCTGATCGTCGATGATGTTCCGGCGAATTTGAAGGTGCTGCGCGGAGTCTTGGAGCCGGAAGGTTTCCGAATCCTCTTCGCTCCGCGCGGCGAGGTCGCCTTGAAGATCGCCCGGTCCGAATCCCCTGATTTGATTCTCCTGACTGCCCGCCCTCTGGAAACTGAAAATCGCCGTCTGGGTGGTTTGGAAGCGCGAGCGGTCGTTTCCAAACCGATTCGCCGGGCACAGCTTATCCGAGCGCTCCGGCGCGCCGCAAACCCGGACGAGCCGGAATTCGAAACAGCGGGAGCGAGTTCAGATTTTGATCCACTGCTGGCCGGGCGCCATCCGTTGCGCATCTTGCTGGCGGATGATTATGACGTGAATCAAATGGTCGGCGCTCGGATTCTCCAAGGGTTTGGCTACCGGTGCGAACTCGCCGGAAACGGACTCGAGGTTATCCAGGCCTTGGAGCGGCAACCGTTCGACGTCGTTTTTCTCGATGTGCAAATGCCGGAGATGGACGGTTACGAAACGGCCCGGCAAATCCGCAAACGCTGGAGCGACTCGGAGCGGCCCCGGCTGGTCGCCATGACGGCCAACGCGCTTCGTGGAGACCGGGACAAATGCCTGGAGGCCGGGATGGATGATTACATCTCCAAGCCGGTCGAGATTTCAGAGGTCCGGAGGGCGTTGGAACAGTCTGGAAACCAGATCGGCGCCATCGCGGTCGCCAACAGTGCGTCCATGCCTCAAGAAAAACCGTCCGAGAGTCCGATCGATTGGACGAGGCTCAAGAAAATGCTTGGCGAGGATCGCGGTGTTGTGCGCGATTTCGTGGAATTGTACCTTCGGCAGACATCGGCGCAGCTCGCTCAATTGAGCGGCGCGGTGATCGCGGAGAACGCGTCGGACGCCGCGAATCTGGCGCACCGCTGCAAGGGCGCCAGCGCGACTTGCGGGATCCATGCCATGGCGGAACCGATGGCGCGCCTCGAACGGGCGGCAAAGTCTCAGGATTGGCCCAGCGGTTCGCGCCATTTGACCGAAGCCCAAGAGGCGTTTGCCAACGTTGAGAAGCTCCTGATCGACCGATTCAGATCCTCCGAACCTCCCGGGGATTAAGCAAGCGGAGCCAGCCCGTGCGAGGCGCGAGGATTCCTGCGTTCTCTCTATTCTCTATTGCTTCTTTACGTAGATTGGCTCTTTGATTCCGCTCATCTCGGCAAAGTTAGCAAGCCGTTCCAGCATCATCTGCGAAAGCACGGTATCGGCGGCGACAATCATCCGGCCGTCCTGCGTTTCAACGGGCGCCGCCAATTCGTAACCGGGCTTGAGTTGAGACAACCGCAGTGCCGAACCCGCTCCGGATGTATCCACTCCCAGCAAGGCGTCGCTCACCTGCTCAAAAACGAGCATGTCGTAGAATTGCGGTTTCTGGCGCATCAGCTCAAACGCCCGCTCCGTGGCAACTCCCTTGGATTCAAATTCAACCAGATCAGAAAGAATTCTGATCACCCGCGATCCGACAGGAATCTGGTCGTTTGGGATGGGGCCCTTAGGAAAACCACTGCCGTCGTAGTTCTTGCTTTGGTACAGTATGATTTTGGCAGCCGGTTCGAGGCGCGGGATTTTCGACACGATGTTGAACCCAATTTCAGGCACGCGCGAGAGCATTTCCTTCTCTCGCGGACTTTGGGTGAGGCCCGAATGAACGTTTCGCATGACATCGGGGGGAATCGCCATTAATCCGATTCGAGCCAGCATGGCAGCCACTTCAATATCCCAAGATTGGGTCAAGTTCATGGACGGCGCCACTTCGCGGACATGATCGCGCATCTTTTGACTGCGGCCGAACGCCTCCGGCTCCCGGGTGGAGAGAAGTTCCGTGAGCATGTTGACGCTGGCGTTCAGTGTTTCTTGAAGCAGTTCGCGCTCCGCCGTAATGAGCCGGTGCTGTTCCAGTCCCGCCTCCAGCGCGGCAATCAACTTCTCCGGCGGGCATGGTTTTGATAAAACCGGAAGATCCGGCCCTCATTGATCGCTTCCGCCGCGGTCTGTTTGTCTTCATCGCCGGTGAGCATGATCCGGACGGTATTCGGTGAGACCTGTTGGGCTTGCGCCAGCAGCTCGACCCCGTTCATTTCGGGCATGAGCATGTCTGCCATGATGACTCCAAAGGGTCCTTGGTCTTTCAGAAGTGACAGCGCCTGTTCGCCACTGAGTGCGGTCACCACGGGGAATTTGCCTCGAAGGTCTTTTTCGATGGCGAAAAGCATGATCGGATCGTCATCGACACAAAGGATTCGTTCTCGGGTCATATTAGCTGGGATTGATATTTCGGTTCATTACCGGGACTTCAGGTAGAAGCCTCCAAAATCCGGAATGGTTTGAATAATGCAGCGTTTGTCGATCGAGAGTCAACGCCATTTCCCCCCTGATCCTCGCCTAATTTTTTAAAACCCCGAAAAAAGTGAATGGGAGAAAGGGTTTTGTCTTGCC
>JAQBVM010000107.1 GCA_027623095.1 Verrucomicrobiota bacterium | reverse complement strand
CACTTCCCGGTCTGGAGTTTGGACGTTTTTGTGAAGTCTCCGCCTCCCGAAGGGAGACATGAGAATAGCCCGGCAGTTCACTGCCGAGTTCGAGGTAGCGATCGCCTAATTCCCCAACGACGGCTGTAACTTACGAACACCGCTAGTCAAAAAGTGCAAGTTGCCGGCCTTCAGGACGCCTGAATCCGTCCACGGACAATGGCAGGCCTTTACCCAGAATGCCCGCTTTGCGGCAGGAAACTTCGAACATTTTCGCGATTTGCTCCGCCAAAACGCCGCTGCCACGCATTCGACTCCCAAACGCCGAATCATTGAGTTTCCCATCCCTAAGAGATCGGATCTGCTTCAGAATCTTCTCTTTCCGCTGAGGGTAATGCTGCTGCAACCAACGTTCGAACAGACCGCCGACAGCGTGCGGCAAGCGAAGAATGATATAACCGGCGGCACGCGCGCCCGCATTCGCCGATTCACGAAGAATTGCCGGCAACTCGTGGTCCGTAAGACTTGGAATCACAGGACCGATTATCACACCGGCGGGAACACCCGCTTCGGTGAGTCGCCGAATCGCATCCAACCGCATCTTCGGGAGAGAAGCGCGCGGTTCCATTTGTTGAGCCAAAGTGGCATCCAGAGTCGTCACCGAAACATACACACTCGCAGCTTGAGAACGCGCCAGAGTTCCCAACACATCCAAATCTCGAGTCACCAGGAAGTTCTTCGTCACGATACAAACCGGATTCCGGAATTCGGCAAAAACCTCCAAACACCCTCTCGTCAAACGAAACCGGCGTTCGAGCGGTTGGTAACAGTCTGTGACACCGCACATGGCCACTACTTGCGGTCTCCACTTTCGCGACGCAAGTTCCGCGCGCAAGAGTTCCGGCGCGTTTTCTTTCACCATGATCTTGCTTTCAAAATCCAAGCCCGCCGAGAAACCCAAATACTCGTGAGTAGGCCGCGCATAACAATACACACAGCCGTGCTCACATCCCCGATACGGGTTTACACTCACGTCGAAGCCAACATCAGGGCTCTCGTTATAGCTCAGAATGCTCGCCGTTTTGTCCCTGTAAACCCGTGTGCGAAGCGACGGTTCTTCATCGTCGTTCCAGTCGATGTCCCGTTCGAACACGATTTCCTCGAATCGATTCGGAGGGTTGCTTGAAGCACCACGGCCTTTGATTGGAAAACTGCTCATTGAATGGTCCATTTCATAATAACCGGATTTCCACTTCAAGACCCAAGTCTTGTTGTTCAGCAATTCATGTCCCGGAATTGGGCTTTAACAGGAGACGGATGGGACGCAGAATGGCCGCTGAATTTTCAGCGTTTAACCGTGTGGAGCATTGCGCCAATCACTCGAAGTCAAGGAGATCGTGTTTATGAAGAAATCGCGCCCCCCGGCAGACGTGGCGGGAGGCACTTTCTGGCGGTTTGCCAAAATGCACTGGTCATCGCATCCAAGACGGAACTGAGAGCGGCTCCCCTCTTCGGAGGGGCTGGGGGTGGGTTCAAGGTCACGATTCGCGTCCAGTCTTTGGAGGTCGCTCCCGCCCAGGATCCCTGCAAACTGGATCCTTCTATTCCGCGCATGTTTCAGCCTGCACCCACAATCCGCGTTCTCCTGCCGTTACAATGTGCGAGATATCGGCTTCATCGACCTGGATGAAGATCCGTATGTTCTTTATGGATTTGTAGCGGGTGCCTCCGGACAAATGTTCGCACACGCGCTCACGACGACAAACAAGACCGCGATTCGCACACCACCGAAAGACGTCTTGGAGACCGAGGCCGAACCACTTTTTCACTATACGTGGTTCGTGCTCGGCGGGATTATCATCGTATCCGCCGGGGCGAGCTTCTGGATCTTCCATCTCGCTGGAACCAGTGAACGCACCGGGAGCTGAGGATTTCCGCCACCTTAAACTCCAGCAAGTCGCTCGACAAATTCTTCAGTCAACCGCCGGAACGCATCCGCGCCAGTTGCCGAGGAATCGAAGAGATTGATCGGTTTCGCATACATGGGAGCCTCACCGAGCGTGATGTTCTCCGGAATGACGGTCTTGAAAAAATAAGTGATGATTGGCGAAATCATTCCGGCCGCGAGGGGCGCATCTGAATGAGGATACGCGTGAACCACTGCTTTTTCTTCATCGGATCGAGGAGACGAGCGCGGAGGCTGGCGTTAAATGGTATGTCTTGAAAGATTCGAGGTTTCAGTGGTCCGGTGGGGCGACACTCCGTGGAGCCCTAATCAACCTTGCGGCGAAAAATCCGAACGACAAGGCGCACTGGAAAAGCCGAAACATCCAAGCAATCCGGCGTTTCCACAGCTCCGATTTGCAGGATACCCATCCAGCAAGGGGAAGTCAGGGCTTCACGGAGTGTCGCCCCACCGAGAGAAACGAGAGTCGGCGAGTCCTTCCCGGTGGAAGTGCGGAGGTCTGTCTTCATTCCATGCGCCCCTCCGCGAGAAAAAGCTTTTTTTCGTTGACGGGGTTTTGTGCTTCTGCGAAATCGTGCCATGCACTTGTACTCCCGGCTCGGCCGAGCCATGCTTTTCTGTTTGGTTTTCCTCGGAACTTCACTCTCCTCGAAGGCGCAATTGTTATGGACAGTTGGGTTGGATGATAACGGCTGGCCTGTCGGCTTCCTTGGAGGGCCCGAGGCCAGTTTTGTGCAAGAGAACGGATCCATCAACCCGTTGCCCGGAAGTCCCTTCAGCCTCTCGGAAGCTCGGGGAGCGGACAACGACTACTATTTCGCCGGGGAATACACGAAAGTCATTCCCGGTAATGGCGAGTATGATCCGGTCGGCCTCGTGGACTTCGATGAGGAGGCCGCCGAACGGGCTTTCGCCGCCGGGGATCTCGACCTCAGGTATCACTTCAATCTTCCCAGCACGCTGAAACCGGACACTCGTCTTTCCGTCACGTTCGACGCTAACAATTTGGATACGGCCGGTGCGGACCCGCGTTTTGGGATTGAAGTGTACGTCAACGGGGTGCTGGTGCAGCCTGAGATTGTCATTCGCCCCCCGCAATTGGATGTCGATTTCAAAACACCGCAATTCACCGTGGCAAGTGTGAACGCGGAGGTCGGTCCAGGGGCCGATAACATCGTGAGCCTTCGAGGGACCAATTATAATTCGGAAGGAGGCGGAAACTGGATGGGCATCGACTTCGTTCAAATGGATATCGAGACAGATGTGATTCCGCCTGCCGTTTTCCCTTGGGCGGTGGGTTTGAATGATGACGGCTGGCCGGTTGGCGATGGCGGCGGCGCCAACGCCACATTTGTACAGGAGAATGGAACCATCAATCCACTGCCGGGAAGTCCCAAGAGTCCCGAAACCGCGCAACAAGCGGACAATGATTATTATTTTGCCGGTGTTTATTCGAAAGTGGTTCCAGGCAACGGCGACTACACCCCTGTGGGCTCGGTGCCGGCAAACGAGGAAGCCGCGGAGCGCGCCTTTGCGGGTGCGGACAATGAGCTTCGCTATCATTTCAACCTTCCCAATAATCTCCAAGCAAGCGACCTGCTCGCGGTCACGTTCGATGCCAACAATTTGGACACGAGCGGCGCCGATCCGCGGTACGGTGTCGAAGTTTACATGAATGGTGTGCGCGTTCAGCCTGAGATTATGATCCGCAATGGCCAGCTAAACACTGCCATCACCACGCCGCAGTTCACCCTGGGAAGCGTCAACGGAATGGTTGGTCCGGGATTCGACAACATCTTGACCCTAAAAGGAATCAACTACAACGCCGAGGGCGGCGGCAACTGGATGGGAATCGACTATATTCAGTTAAACCCTGTCGCCAAACCGATTCCGCCACCGGTCTTGCCCTGGGCAGTCGGTCAGAATGACAACGGTTGGCCGACGGGCAATGGAGGTGGCCCAAATGCGTCTTTTGTTCAGGAAAACGGCGCGATCAATCCGCTGCCGGGCGTCCCCGACAGTCCGGAAATCAATCAACAAGCGGACAACGACTATTATCTCGCAGGGGTTTATTCGACTATGATTCCGGGCAATGGCGCCTACGAGCCGGTCGGTAATGTTCCAGTCAACGAAGAGGCGGCCGAGCGGGCGTTTGCGGGAGCGGACAATGATCTTCGGTATCATTTTAATCTCCCTGCATCGCTTAAACCGACGGATCAGTTAACGTTCAGTTTCGACGCGTTGAATCTTCAGGACGATCAACCTAATCCCCGGTACGGTGTCGAAGTGTATGTCAACAACGTGAAGGTGCAGTCCGAGATTATCATCGGGATCGATCAGCTCAACCAGACGATCAATACTCCACCGTTTACTCTAGTGTAGTGTCTCCGAAATGTCTATACATTCGAAATCTTCGCTTTTCGGCCTTTTTAGGCCACATTGTGCCTCGGCGTATGTATAGTTATTTGAAAGACACTACACTAGCACAGGTGAACGCGCAGCCAGGGGCCGGGTTTGACAACATTGTCAGCCTTCGAGGTATCAATTACAATGCGGATGGCGGCGGCAATTGGATGGGCATCGACTATGTGCAGCTCAGTCCGGTCCTGCCCGCTCCGTTTCCATGGTCGGTCGGGAAGGATGATAACGGCTGGCCCGTCGGCAATGGTGGAGGCGCCAACGCCACTTTTGTGCAGGAAGCAGGCGTCAACGATTTCCCAGGAAATCCTGCCAACCCGGAGATTAACCAGCAAGCGGACGATGATTACTATTTTGCCGGCGAATACACAAAAACGATTGACAGCAACGGCTTTTACGATCCGGTCGGCTCGGTCTTGGTGAACGAAGAGGCTGCGGAGAGAGCCTTCGCCGGCAGCGATAACGATCTCCGTTATCATTTTAATCTGCCCGCAAGCTTGAAGCCAACCGATCAACTCCTTGTCACGTTCGACGCGAACAATTTAGATACGAATGGAGCCGATCCTCATTATGGCATCGAGATTTATTTCAACGGCGAACTCATCCAGCCCGAGATCCTCATTTACCCCGAAAACCTGGACACTGATTACACAACCGCGCCTTTCACGCTCGCCAAGGTGGGCGCGCAAGCCGGTCCGGGTTTCGACAACGTTGTTACGCTCAAAGGGATCAACTACAATGGAGAGGGCGGAGGCAATTGGATGGGCATCGACTACGTCCAGCTCGATCCAATGCCTCAGCCTGTGTTTCCGCTGGCTGTGGGTTTGGATGATGATGGATGGCCCTTGGGCGACGGCGGGGGGGGAAACGCCAGCTTCGTCCAGGAAAATGGGACCATCAACGATTTGCCGGGAAGTCCGACCAACCGCGAGATCAATCAGCAGGCGGACAACGATTACTACTTCGCCGGGGTTTACACGAAAGCCCTCACCGCGAACGGCGTCTATGATCCGGTTGGTATCGTGCCTCGCAATGAAGAAGCTGCCGAGCGCGCCTTCGCCGCCGCAGACAACGACCTGCGCTACCACTTCAACCTTCCCGCGACGCTCAAACCCAGCGATCTGGTCACCGTCTCCTTCGATCCGCTCAACCTTGACGAAAACGGCACCGATTCTCGCTATGGGATTGAAGTCTATTTCAATGAAGTGCTGGTTCAGCCAGAGATCGTGGTCCATCCAAGTGATTTGGGTAAGAAATTCACGACCCCGCCGTTTACCCTAGCGAGCGTGAAAGCCGAACTCGGCCTGGGACCGGATAACATCGTGAGCCTCCGAGGGGTTAACTACAACAGCGATGGGGGCGGAAATTGGATGGGCATCGACTACGTCCAAATTGGCACTCTGGAGGATACTCCGCCCAAATTCCTGCCCAGCGTTGTGAGCAATGGCCGACTGACGCTTGCCTGGACTGGAAGCGGTAATCTGGAGTGGGCTCCCGCAGTTAGCGGCCCTTGGACCGCTATTACTCCTAATCCCACAATTCCGTTCTCAGAAAGCCTCGGTTTGGCTACTCAACGCTTCTACCGCCTTCGAAGGCCGTAGTCTGGTCTCGGAATGAACATGGGTTTTCAATCAGGATTCAGCTTCATTCAGCGCTTGCTTCAGCATTTGACTCGCCGTTGGGAGCACCCGCTGCAGCAGGTCCACTTTCGAGTTTATAGTCAATAGCGTTGTCTGTGCCTTTGTCGCCAAAAGCCGCCGGTACCAGGCGATAAACTCGCGACTCACGTTTGGTTCCTCCGCTGCCGCGACGGATGGCACAGGGTTTCCCTCAGCCAATTCCGCGAGAATCACAGCGGCTAAAGCGCTCGCTTCCGTCGCATGCGGCTCCTTCCGGAAATAAGGAACCGCCTCCTTAAGCCGCCCGGATTTTAACAACGCCTCGCCTCGCGCCAGTCCAATCCCGGCATGCTCAGGGCAAAACTTGATCGCTTCCGCTGTCCAATCGAGGGCGAACTCGACAAACTCAGGCCGGCAATTCGCAATCAGGCTGCCAAGGTGCCAAATACGCAGCTCGTCAACGCCCTTGCCAAGCACGCCATGCAAGACCTGCAACGCCTCCAATGAACGCTCCCTTTGATGAAGGAAATACGCAAAATCGTGGAGAATCCCCGCAGAATCCGGACTCTCCTTCAATGCCTCCTTGAACTCCGTTTCAGCATCGGAGAACTGAGCCAGTTTGCAGAAACACTCCGCCAGCAAGTGTCGGGGACCACCTTTGAAGATCTGAGGACAGGGAGGCGTCAGCGTCGATTCACTTCGCTTGACCAGACAGTCCTTCAATTGAGAGATCGCTTCACCCGGTCTGCCGAGTTTCATCAACGCGGCCGCCGCCAAGAAATGAATTGACGCCGTGGGTCCGCAGTCCCTCGCGAGACGCGAAGTCATCACATCGACGACTTCGTCGAACCGCTCCGCTCTCAACAGATGCACACCAAAGATGGTTAACAGTCGCTCCCGCACTTCGGGAAGGATGGCCGCCGCCGGATGCGGTTCCATCACCTTGAAAGCTTTTCTATACTGGACCAAACCTTCCTCCAGCCGTCCATCGTTCACCAAATCGAGACCGTAGTTCATGATGAGGGCGGCTTCATTTGGCATCTCCTCAATCGCGCGCTCCAGCAGTCGGAGGTTCCGTCTTACTTTTTGCCGTCTCTTCACCAAACCCGGATCATATCCGTGATGCACAATCCGCGCTGTCCCGAGTACAGCATCCATCCCCCAATCTGACTTGCGCGCGATCACACTCGCGTAAATTTGCTCATGGACTCGGCCCACAAAGAACAGAGCGGGCGCATTTCGGAACAGCCGGGGAACGTACGTTACGGAATCCTCCGATTCATGCAGATTGCAGATGGGAATTCGATAGCCCAAAATATTCTCCGCGGACATATCATCCAAGATTTTCTGATGGCTGTCGGCGGAAAGCTCTTCGTCCGCGTCCAAAATCAAGACCCAATCGCCGCGCGCGTACTCGTGCCCCTTATTTCGAGCATCGCTAAAATTGTCATTCCACTCGAAGTGATACACTTCAGCTCCGTGCTCCTTGGCAATATCAACGGTCTTGTCGCTCGAACCTGTGTCCACAACGACAATCTGGCCGGCAATGTTTTTCACTGAAGCCAGACAACGCCCGATATGTTCTTCTTCATCTTTTACGATCAAGCACACGCTCAGTCTTGGCGTCTTTGCTTCCTTCGGCAATGGAGTCCACTTGATCTTCGATTTTCGCCGATTGCGATCGTTTTTTAACGAACTGTAGATTTGCTGAGCCATTTTCCAATTTGGCGTCATCTTGACCAGCCGTTCGGCGCACACGAATGCTTGCCGATCATCTTCGGCCCTCAGCGCGATATCCACCATCTGCATATAGGCGTCGGGATGAAACGAGCGAAGGCGAATGGCCTCCAATGCGGCGTTCCAGGCTTTCGAATACTTCTTCCGATTCACGAACTCATGCACAGCCTCTAGCGATCCAATTCTACCAGCAGCTGGAACCGTAATCTCTATGTCGCCTCCAACAGGAAGAGGGACAGGAATTTCGGATCGAAACCGAAGCGGTTTCTCAGATCGTCCGGAAAGGTCGGCCAGCCGCTTCCGGACTTTGTCGGCGGCACGCTCCCAAGTCCAATTCTCCCGCACATAAACGCTCGCGGCCCGGCCAATTTTCCGTGCCGCGCCGCGGTTCCGCTCAACAAAGAGCATTCGCTCATCCAAAGCGGCGGTATCCGGTTCCAACCAAGTGGGCGGGTCAACAAGCTCGGGACCAGCCCAATTCGGAACGTCCGCCCGCTTCGAGGGAATTCGATACGCATAACCGTCGAGCGCAAAGTCATCCGTCGAACCGCCGGAGGTCACAATGACCGGCAATCCCACCGCCATTGCCTCAAGCACAGGAAGAGCAAACCCTTCCCCGCGGTACGGATGAACCAAGCAATCACATGCCGCGTACAGTCCGGGCAATTCTTCAGGAGGAAGGTCATCCGTCAGGTACAATATCTCCGGAGCATCCTTTCTCGCTTGCGCTTCGCGAATCGCCCGCTCAATCGTCTGCCCCTTATAGACCTCTTTGCCGCCAAAGTCTTTTATCACAAGACAGACATCGTCCGAAGCCGAGAACAGGCGGAGAAATGATTCAAGCAGCAGATCGGGTCCCTTCCTAAGAATCGTGCCTCCCACAAACAAGAATTTGAACGCCTTCTTTGTCGGCAGCACGGCCTTAGGAACATTCGGATTGAATTTCTCCGGATGAATCCCGCATGGAATCACAAAGATCTTATCGGACGGAATCCCACACCGGATGTACGTCTCACGCACAAAATTTGTGTAAGCCCAGATTTCATCGACGCTATTTCGCAATGGTTCAATCCATTCCTTCGGGATTGCCCCATACTCCCACGGTTGCATAACGATCCAAAAGCCCTCTTTCGGCGGAATCGTGTTCAGAGGCCATTGGTGTCGGATATGCGCTCCCGCTGACCCGGACAAGCCGGCGTCCAATCGATCCTTCAACTCCTGGAATCGAGAATCCATCTCAACCCCAAACGCCTCGGCGCCTATTGTCTTGATGGAGAGTTCAGCGCCATTGCCAATCAGACTTAGGCAAAGCTCACGATTAATCAGAGCGAGCGAATGATGACTAAATTGAGGGCCCTCCCAAACGACAGGGACAGCACTCCCGGAAACTCGAGCGTTTTCCCCACCCGGCAGTCCTTTATCGGAACGTGAAATCTCCGAGTTTCCGCCGTCTGTTGCCGAAGGGACATTCTTCCTTTCCTCGATCGGTTTATTCTGAGTGGATTTGAATCGAACAGGCGGCTCTGGGTTTGAAGACAATTCAACAAGCCTTTGCTCTGCCTTGGCCACAGCAGAATCCCAAGTCCAACCATCGAGTGCATGCTTGCTCGCGCGCCTGCCGAGAGCTTTCGCCTCATCAACATGGCTAAACACCCAGCCCATCCGCTCCTCCAGTGAATTCTGATCTGGCTCAAGCAGCCAACCTTCACCCGCAAGGTCCAGATCCAGAATCTTCATTCCAAGATTTTTTCGAATCGCTGAAATCTTGTAAGCCACCGCGTCGGTAGCAAAATCGTCGCTTGCGCCACCGCCGGTCACGATTGTCGAGAGACCGCACGCCATCGCTTCAAGAATTGGCAAACCGAACCCTTCTCCGCGGTAAGGATGAACCAGACAATCACAAGCTGTATAGAGCCCCGGAAGATCGGCCGGAGGCATATCCTGATCCAGCAACAGAATTTCCGGTTTCCCGGACGTATTCTGAATCTCGCGGATCCGAGCCCGAACTTTGTCATCACGGTATATCTCGCTTCCGAAACTCTTAATCACCAAACAAACGTCGTCCGTAGCGCTAAACCTCTCGAGATAGGCATTCAGCAATATGTCGGCCCCCTTGCGACGAATCAGCCCTCCTACAAACAGGAACTTGAACTTCTTTTTGGTGGAAAGTCGAATTGGCGGAGCGCCTGGATGAAACATTTTCGGATTCACACCATTTGGAACGACGAAGACCTTCTCGGCGGGCACACCGCTCTCGATGTAACACGAACGCACCCATGAACTCGGAACCCAGATTTCATCCACTTTGTCTCGAAATACAGGAATCCAGTCTTTCGGAGCCCTTCCGTATTCCCATGGTTGTATCACGATCCATCGCCCCTCCTTGGGCGGATCAGGATTGAAAGGCCACTGATGGCGAATGTGCGCGTTGGCAGGTCGAAGAAGCACCGAGCGAACCGAACGCGCCAACATTTCAAAACGAGGGTCCACTTCGGGACCAAATTGGTCCGGTTCGTACGGAAGGACAGAGATATCGTGACCCAAACCCATCAGTCCCAAACAGAGTTCTCGGTTAATCAGTGCAAGCGAATGATGGACGAATTGCGAACCTTCCCAAACCACGGACAACGTTTTTCCCTGGTTCTCCGCTTGATGTGGTGGAGGCATCTCTTTCGTTGCCACGCCCTCCTGAACCCGTTCCGTTGATCCCGGCGCGGCGCGTTGATCGAGCACCGTCCGATTCTCTCGGGCGACCGTATTGTTCGGATCCAGCGTCAAGATCCGATCAAATACCATCTTTGCGGCTTCCGGATCCCCATTCTTGTAGAAACAAACAGCCAGAGGCAGCATCACATCGACGTCGTCAGGCGCCTGGAGAAGCAATCGGTGATAGGTATGCGCCGCGTCTATAAAGCCTCCCTGCCGAAAATTAAGATCGGCAAGAAGCCGCAATGCGGGTTTGCAGTTCGCGTCGATTTCCAACGCTTTTGCGAGCGCCGCCTCAAAATCGGCGATTCGTTCAAGTGACAGCAGAGAAATCGCCAATCGAGTGTGGTAATCGGCGGAGTTCGGAGCCAGCTCAACAGCGCGAGCCAGAGTTTCATAACTGCCCTCCCAATCGCCCAATTGGTAAAGCAAGCTCCCGAGGGCGGCGGCAATTTCGTGTGTGTTCGGCTCCAACTCCAATGCCTTCCGCAGGAGCTCGCACGCCTTTCTGACGTCCCCTTCAGCCGCAACCTGATCTGCCTCCACCAATAAGGCATCCACATCGGCACTACTCGCCGGGTCTCCGGATTTCCCTGTATCTCCCGCAATGTCAAGTGATCGCTCGGAATCCGCGGCGGCAGAAATCGCAGCCGGTGCGGTCGCCGATTGACCACCCTTAATCTTGGAAATCACAACAGCAAGATTCTCCCCCGCAAGCGCATTCCCGGGATCCAATTCCAATGCGCGCTCAAACATCATCTTCGCGGTTTCATGATCTCCCGTCTTGAAGAAGCACACCCCCAAAGCGATCACTACTTCAAGATCGTCCGGTGTCTGCTTCAGAATCCGCCCGTACGTCTGCGCCGCATCAATGATGTTCCCGTGGTTGAAACTCAGATGCGCGAGCAGCCGCAGCGCCTCCAAATGATCCGGGTCCAAATCCAGCGCTTTGGCGAGGGCCGCCTCGAACTCCTCGATTTCTTTCAATTGAAAGTGGGCCAGCGCCAACTGAACCCATTTGCCCGCGTCAGCCGGAGCGCGCTCCACCAATCGTTTGAGCACGTCCCGCGCCTCGGCCATTTCTCCCAACTGGAAATGCAAACTTCCCAACGCCGCCAAAATCTCCGGCGCATCGGAAGACAACTCCAAAGCCGACTTCAAAGCGTCTCGCGCGGCCGCGAGATTCTGAGATCCAAATGCCTCCTCGGCCGCAGTCAAAAACCGATTGATCTTGGACGACCGGTCCCCTTGCCTTCCTCTCACATCACTTTTACGAACGGCGGAGCTCTCCTTTTGATTGGTTCTCTCTTCGATTCGAGACAGATTCTCGTGAGCGGTCGCATTGTCTGGGTCGAACTCCAGCACCCGATTGTAAACCATTCGGGCCGCGGACAGATCTCCCCCCTTGAAGAAACAGAGTCCGAGCGCTAGCATCGACTCCCCATCGTCAGGCTGCTCCTCCAAAAGTTTCGCGTATGTCCGGCCGGCGTCCCGAACCCGTTCCGATTCAAGATTCGTTTTGGCTAGAAACTTCAGCGCTTCACGGTCCTTCGGATCAATCTCGAGCGCAATTCCGAGAGCCGACTCCATTTCCTCGATCCGGTCCAGGCGCAAGCACGCCATCGCCAGGCGCGTGTATGCCTCTGCGCTCCGAGGTTTTAATTCGATAACCCGGCGAAATTTCTCCCTGGAAGCATCGAAATTGCCCATGGTGAAATGCAAACTTCCGACCGCAGACAGAATTCTCGTATCGCGCGGAGCCAGTTCCAATGCCCGCTCGAGCGCTTCGAGAGAAGCTTCATGATTCCCGACTTCACTGAAGAAGTTGGCTTCATCCACCAACTCTTGGAGCCGGGCACCGAGTTCCTTCTTCTTAACAGACGTCGCCTCCGCTTGAACTGTCCGGGAGCCGGCCGCGGGGATCTCCTCGGGCGAGGCGGGTTCACTTTTGGCAGTTCCGCCTTTCGGAAGTTCCCTCCCCGCACTCGGCCGAATGCTTTCAAGGTTCTCTTTCGCGACCGCGCATTCGGGATCGGCTTGCAATGCGCGCTCAAACACCAACTTTGCGGTCTCGATATCTCCATCCCTAAGGAAGCAGGTTCCCAACGGAAGCAAGGCTTCCAATTCGTCGGGAAAGTGTTTCAGGATTTTAGTGTATATTTCAGCGGCATCCTTGAGCTGGTCATTCTTGAAACTCAAATCGGCAAGCAACTTGAGCGATGCCTTGTGGGCTGGATCCACCTCCAATGCCTTTGCCAGCATTCGCTCGAAACTCTCGATTTCGTCCCGCTTAAGTTCTATCAACGCAAGCTGCAGATAGAGATCCGCGTCTTCCCCCTTTACGCGAAGAGCCTCTTCCAAGTATCTGCGAGCGGAGGTTCCGTCGCCGAGAGCGTCGAACACCGCCGCCAGCGAGGAGAGCACAGCAAGCTCATTCGGTGACTGCCCATACGCCTTGAGCAACAGTTCCTTCGCCGAAGACAAATCCCCGGATTCGTAGGCTCCCTCCGCCTGTTCAACAAGCCGTTGAACTTGGTTTCGAAACGATGAATCCAATTCCACAGGTTCGGGCCGCCATTCCGAAGCGTTGTTGCCACTTGTCGATTCGGACAGTTTCTTCCGAATCACACTCAAGTTCTCCTTTGCTAACAGATGATCTGGCGAATATTCGAGCGCTTTTTCGAACACAGACCGCGCCATCGCCAAATCGCCTCCCTTGAAAAAGCAAACACCGAGAGCCAGCAACACCTCGACGTTCGCCGGATCGCGGCTCAGAATTCGAGCGTAGCTCTGACCCGCATCTTTGTACCGCCCCTCCTGAAGGTTCAAGTCTCCGAGGACTTTGAGCGCTGCCGTACAGTTCGGATCAAGTTCCAACGCCCGTTCCACCGCAGCCTCGAAGTCTGCGATTCGATTCGCCTTAAGACTTGCGAGAGCCGACTGAACGTACAGCGACGGGTCATCTCGCTTAATCGCAAGCGCCCGACGGAAGTATTCACGCGCTTCTTCGAATTCTTCCATCCTGTACAGAACCGACCCGAGCGAAACAAGGGCATCTAAGTCTTCCGGCGAAATCTCGATAATTCTAGCGAGAGCCGCGCGGGCCGCTTTCAGATTCCCGGACTGAAGCTCGCGCGCCGCGAGGAGGATTAGCTGATCGAGGCTTTCGTCCATGGATGCAGCTATGCCGGTAGTGGAATGTTCATGCTTTTTGCCAGGTTGACCGCGTGGTGAACTTCGACCGGATGGCCAATCTCCAAATACAAGAGAAGCTTCCTCGACGCCGAAAGTTTCCCCCGCAGCCAATCTGTGATAAATCGAAACAACGTGATCAACATAATCGCCGAACCGATACGGCAAGCGGCAGTTTTGAGCAAGAATCTCCACCGCGCATCGGTCGTGAATGAACCCTTCCAGGATTTGAGCTAATTCAACGACTGAATCATGACGGTATAATCGCCCGTTGACGCCATCAACAACAAAATCAGGGATTCCCCCAATGCGCGAAGCGATTACAGGGCATTTCATCGCCAACGCTTCTAGGATGACCAAACCGGCGCCCTCCTCCCACACGCTCGGCGTCACCACGACATCCGTTTCTCGGGAAATGCGAGGCAGATCCTTTGCCTCATAGGCTCCCCGCCACCGAAGAACTTTATTGCGATCGATTTCGTTGAGGCGCGCTTGATACGATTTCGAGGCAAATCCGAACAGATTCACCTCCGCCATTCCGGCCGGCAACTGTTGCGCCGCCGCCGCCAAGATATGCACGCCCTTGTGAGGCAGAACTCCTCCAAGAAACCCGATTCTCAGAAGTCCCGTCTTTTTTCGGTAAACCGGTTCGGCGGACAGCAATTCTTCAGTGCTTCGCGGAACCTGATGGACCACCGCAATTCGGTTCGAACTGCCACAAAAGTCCGACAGTAAATCGCGGACCCGAGTGGAAATCGCCAGCGTCAGATCCAAATGGTCGGTCAGCATCGCTTTGGCAGCTTGAATCCTTCGTGCGAATCCGTCCCTCTTTTGAGGATGCCGCGAGACCAACTCGGAGTTGCTGAAGAAGTCTGTCCCAGACCAAAGCGAAAGGTCGGAACGATAAAGATACAGCGTCGGATCAATAAGATGGTAATTGTGCGGAGTGTAAACAGTAGGCAGTCCCCTCCGTTTTGCCTCCGCCGCGATGGCGAGCGTGAGACCATGGAAATTGTGAAAATGAACGACATCCGGAAAACACCTTTCCACAACCCGCCCGAAACAACGCACGATCTCAGGGTCGAGAGTCTCCCTTTCCGGGTTGTCGGGATCCACAAACGGCGCCGGCCGGTTGTACAATCCAAATAGCCGAACTCCCTCCGGCGACACCGTCTCCTCCAATAAGTACGGAACCTGGGACGATGGATGGTTAATCGCGGCGTAGAAAACTGAAACCTCGTTCCCTCGGCGCGCGAGTTCTTCAGCCACGGACTTTGGAAAGAGCGTGCCGCCACCGGTCTCATTCCAACCGAACATTGTGAATAAGACGCGCAGTTTCGCCTTGCCTGTAACAGATTGATGTCGCACCTCCGACACCACTTCCCCTGCCACGGAACTACTCGGAGACTTCCTCGATTCATCTGTTCCATGTCTTGGTTTGCGAGCCCGAGCCCTTTCCAGTTCTTCCGCGGAGACAGGAATGCCGTTTGTTCCCGTGTAAACATCCCAGAACACCTGGTCGTGTTCGTCACCCCACGAAACCTCTCGAGTCTCGGTCAATACCAGTCCTCTTGTTCGGCGAGACGCCGCAACGATCGGATGCGTCCACTCCTCGATTGCAAACTGAATTGGAAACCCGCGCTTCTGTTCTCTCGCAAATCTCTCCATTAGACGCCCATTCGAATGCGCGCTGGCGAGGTCTCCACACTTGGCAAAACAGTCTCTTGCTCGATTCGCGTCGCCCGCGCAAAAGAAGATCACGCCCGAGTTATTATGGATCTTCGACAGAAGAAATTCCTGCAAACCCGGTGTCTCTTTCGAAATTCGCAGCGCTTTTTCGTAGGAACCCAAAGCGAGATTGAAATCATTATACGGACTCAGAGCGCACAGATTTCCAAAATCAAACCATGCCGCCGCGAATCCCGGATCAGAAGGCTTCAGTCCCGAGAGACCGGAATAGATATCAGCGATCGGGATCGCTTCCCGCAGTCTGCGGAGGATTCCCATTGTTTCATCGACTGTCTTCCGGGCGTTCGCCCTGCCACTCACCGTATCGGAGTGTTGATAGAACAGGCCCAGAGTCTCCCGAAGATGCGCGGCACCGCGTTTCCAAGCCGCTCTCAGGAAGAATTCGTAGTCGCCCACAACGCTCAAGTTGGGATCGAACATTCCAATTTCTTCGTGGAGCGATCGACGCCAAACCGGATGCGGGCCGAATATGAAGTTCGAAAGCGCCGTTCCCAGATTGAAATCCGGCCAATCGTAACGTTTGTCTGTCGATGCGCTTGTGAAAGTTTCGTTTGGACTGTTTGTGATGAGCGAATCCGCGTACAGCAAATCGAATTCTCGATACCGGTCCATCACGCCCGCCATCAATTCCAATGCGTCTGGTCGATGCCGGTCGTCCGTGTTGCCATTCGTGAGGTATCGCCCCGCGGCAACTTCAAGCGCGCGATTCCACGCTCGATAGACGGTTTCACGCGATTCTGTCCGAACGTAGCGGATATTCCGGCATTTCTTTTGAAACTCCTGAACGATTCGACGCTCGTTCTGTTGCGAACCGCTGTCCACCACGATGATTTCCAGAAGTCCTTTCTCAAACAACGTCTGACTCACCAAGTCCTCAAGACATCCGCGCATAAAACGTTCCGAGTTGTAAGCGGATACCAGCACGGACATTACGGGTGCTTCGCCGCCAGCGGCGACCAAGCGAGCTTCTTTGTCGCCCGAATCCACATCTTTTGCAGCCGACGTTTCCGCTGTTCCCGCCACGGTTGCGCGACCCGGAACGAGATTTTTCCGAATCTCCTCCAAGCGGGTTGCCGCAAAATCAGCAACTCGATCCCACTGCCAATTTTCCTCGATATCTTTCCGGGCGCGAGCGCCAATTGCAGCCGCTTCCGAGAGATGCTCCGGCACCCATCGCAACAACTGAGCCAAATGCTCCGAAGAAGGATTCGCCCAACTAAAGCCCTTATAAAAAGGAATTTCACATCGCTCGTCGGCCAGCGCCATCTGGTAATCGATCAACAGGCTATTCTCGGGAGTCATGAACTCCTGAGTCCCTCCCCAGCGCGTCGCGATCGTAGGGATTCCGGACGCCATTGCCGCCATTTGAGGGCGCCCCCAACCCTCACCACGGGAGGGTGCAACATAAGCCGTCGCGGAGGCAAACAACCTGGGCAATTTTTCCTCCGGGATCTGCTCGGAAAGGACGATGATCGGGGCCGTTTTGCCGCGTGTGATTCCGAAACGTTCCCTCAGAAAGTTATCGATTCGGCCCTCGATGACCATCCTGACATCCGATCCTTCAGGAGTATTCATTGGGTAGGTCTTGAGAACGAGACAGACATCATCATCCCTACGAAACGCCTTCACCCACGCCTCCAAGAGGACGTCCCACCCCTTCCGAAAGATCCATTCGAAGACGGAAAGAAAAACAGTGCCGCGCTTGCCGGGAATAGGGAGCGGCTTTAAACTCGGGCGAAAATGTTGCGCATCGATTCCGCCGGGAATCCAAACCAGCCGGGAGGTCACGCCCGCTCTCTTGAAGGAATCAATCGCGCCTCGCGTTGGAACCCAGATCTCGTCCATCGCGTTGCAGTTCGAAACCCAATCGACGGGTAACCCTTCGGCCTCAAACATCGTGCGGCCAATCGAGTACTCGGTGTCGGGATTCGGCCTCAAAATATATGCCGGACCGTGAATCACCGTCGCAATCGGATGCGGAAGGCGCTTGAGGAGCAATTCATCGAAATGCGCGCGTTCCTTCGGATCCATCTGTTCTCGGAAAACCTCAGACGGCGCCGTCAGCGATCTCACGGCCATGTTGAATCCACGCTTTTCGAGCCGGACAATGAAACTGCGCGCTTCCTCGGCATAACCGCTCGGCGTAAACACTGGAGCAAGCCACGCGACACTCAAACCCGCAGACTCTCCAAATTTCCGCACAGCAGTCTGAGCTGGTTCTCCGCTCAAACGCGCAGGTCCATCACTCTCTGAATGTGCCGGACTTCGAGATAATTCGCTCCTATCGTCGAGAGGGCGAGATCTCACCTTGGGTTTGCGAGCCTTGGCCGCGTTGCTGATGATATCCGAAAGATTCAACTCCGACGCCTTGTAATCAGGCACGACTACCCGGCGTCCTTGGGGGGTCACGACGGGCGGCATCGCTTGGATCGCAGGGTGAGGACCAGAGAACATGCGCAAATTTGGATCGGAACGACCCGATTTGATTTCGCTCAAATTGTGCCTTGCGGCGTCGAACAATGGAGCGACTTCTTCGAGAAACTTCAGCGCCTCGGCTTTCTGGCCCTGACGATAACGGATCAATGCCAGATTGTTTCGAATTCCAGGTATGAACGGCTGATGCAAACGTTCGGCGTTCCGATAAAGCTCCTCCGAATACTCAAGATCCGGAAAAACAGACGACCACGCCATTTGATTAGCCCAATCGACGAGCGCAGCCGCTTGCGCCATATTAGAGTCTTCTTCCTGCAAGAAGGGATAAACATCATCCAACGGAGTCGCTCTTCGTTGTCCGGCCAAGAACCGGTTTACCTCTCGAACCACCGTGTTCTGATCGCGGTATGAAATGTTCTGAAGCGATTCGAAGTATAATCCCAACGCCTGGTGAATGCGAAAGGCTCCAAATCGTTTGGACAGACGCAGGAAAAACTCATAATCGCCCGCCGACGTGTAATACCCGTCAAACAGCCCAACTTCGTCATGCAGCGCCCGCGGCCACATATACTTGGCGCCGTACGGGCAATGCACCAGCGCCTGTCGCAAGGAATAGTCCGGGAGCTGCCAGACCGACTGCGCGCTGCTTCGATCAAACGTTTCGTTGGCCACCGTCGTCACCATCACATCCGAATAGACAAGGCCCACCTCTGTCTCATCCAGCACGCGCGCCATGGTTTCAAGGGCATCCGGCCTGTGCCGATCATCCGTGTTCGCCGCCGTTAGATAACGCCCGCGGGCAATGCGCACACCACGGTTCCAGGCAGCGTAAAGAGTCTCCCGGTCCGTCCGCTGATACACGAAATTTGGATAGCGCTCCTGAAATTGTTTGACGATTTCACGCTCGCCCTGCTCAGACCCGCTATCGACAACCACGATCTCCAACCGTCTTTGCTGATAGAGAGTCTGCCCAATCAAATCCTCCAAACATCCTCGAAAGAAACGCTCCGAGTTGTAGGTCGATACAATTGCGGATACCAGGAATTCCCCACCATCGCGAGTCGAGTCATCCGTCCCTGACACTTCAGTGACCCGCCCTTGTTCAGCCGCCGCCGCCTCCTCTCCACTGCCTGTTTCTTCTCGGTGGGGCGACACTCCGTGGAGCCCTGACTTCTTCTCGCCCCCAGCCTCAGGAGCCGGCCAAACACCGCTCGTCACCGGCGTAAATGAGGCACCTTGGCCTACCGGCGCGCCGCCGCGAACGGCGGGCGCAGAACGCCCGGTGCCGCCCGGCTGACCCGCGGGTCTCGCCACAACAGGGACAAGGACAAGATCTCCCTGTTTCAAAGATGCGGCCAGGCGAACGGCTGATTTCGGTAGCAGGCGTCCCAGTAATTCCGTGCAATCGTCCGTCTTCCCCTGACGGTCCTTAAGAAAAACGAGATTATTCAGAGCCGCTTCGTTTGCCGGGTCCAATGCGAGAGCCGCATTGAAACAAAACTCCGCGTAGTCGAAATCTTCGCACGGTTTCTCAAACCATGGAATCTCATGCTCCATCGCCATTAACCCTAATGCGATCCATGCGAAAGCCATGGATTCTCTGTTTTCGGTATCGATGCTAAACAGTCGTTCAATCGGCATGACGGCCCGATATTGATTCCGGACGTTCTCAAATTGCATGTAATTCCGGACCGCCGATTTGAACTGGATTCCCTGCGGGTTTTCACAGAAGAGGCTCAAGACCTCCGGAACGTGAACCGCGCACAGGCCCCCCTTCACAAACCTCAAGAGAAACTCGTAGTCACCGACAGATGGATACTGCGGATCAAAAAGACCAATCTTTCGAAAGACCGATCGCCGCCACATCGGATGGCAGCCGGTGACACAATAAAACATTGCGGTCGCCGGTTGATAGGAAGGCAACCTCGCCTCGCGAATAATTCGAGGATTCGCAAATGTGTCGTTCGGAATCGAAGTATTGATGAAATCTCCGTAGGCCAAATCCGCGTCACCGTTGGCATCCAATGTCGCCGCCAATTTTTCCAGCGCGTCCGTCCGATGCGAGTCATCCGTGTTGGCATTCGTCACGTACCGGCCGCGAGCGATTCGAATGGCGCGGTTCCACGCGGCGTAAATATTCTCGCGTTCTGTCCGTTCATAAGAAATATTTCCAAAACGGCCCTGATAGCTCCGAACCACGTCTCGCTCGTTCTGCTGCGAACCGCTATCGATCACAATAACCTCAAGTCGATCACTCTGAAAAAGGGACTGATTGACCAGGTCGTCCAAGCACGGTCCTATCAAGCTCTCGGAGTTGAAGGTAGAGACAATCGCCGATACAAGCAGTGTGTCGGATCTTCCCGCCTCGATGGTCCCGAATTTCCGCGTTGGACTAGTCGAATCTCGCTCCGCAGGGAGAGAGACTTTGTCGCCCGTCAAATCCAGACTATTTTCATCAAGGACGGGCGCTTCAGATTTCAACGGAACCGGCGCGACGCTCTGAACCGCTTTTTCGATGCACCGCTGCAAAAACTGCGGAACGCGCACCATCCCATCGGCAGGAGGATCCCCGGGAAATCGAAACGATGCGTTCTTTATTATAGCTTCCGCGTTTATCGAATTCCCCCGAAACGATTCGCAGACCGCCTGCAGTTGCAAGGCGGCGAAACTCTCCGGCATTGCTGATGATACACCGTTTGCGAGAGCCGCCGCACGATTGAAGTCATTTGTCTCGATCGCCTCAAACAATTCGTTACAAAGCGCCTCCAGCGGTTTGTCCGAGGGCAGGGGCCGCAAGTCCGAGGATCCCAACAACAGCCGAGGAGGAGCGGGAAGCAGGAACGGCGATCCGCTCTGTTCAAAAAACTCCAGTTCCTTATCAAGAATATCTTCGGATTCGGCACAGTATGCTTCCAACCGAGACGCAGTTTTCTGATCCGGCTGTCTGCGGAAAGCGCCGAAGAGATAGCGGACCGAATGAAGTACTGCGTGCCGGAAGAAACGAACCCACAGTTCCAAATCGCCGGCGAGCGCCGATTCCGTCCGGAGCGTCGCGCCCGCCTTTTCCCAAAGTGACCGCCGCCAAAAAGTGCTTTCCTGCTGGATGAACTTGTACTGTTTATGCAGAAACAGACCCCGGCACCACAGAGGCGTATCATCATATACCGTGGCCGTCCCGGACTCATCAATCACAGTTGGAAGTCCGGTGATCCACTCCGTCCGAGGGTGATTGAGGAAAATCGAAGCAACTGTTTGAAGACTGTGCGGCAACAATAGGTCGTCCGAGTTAATCCAGCCGAGGATGTCTCCAGTGGAGCGTTTGAATCCCTCCAGAACCGCTGCGTATTGCCCGTCATCGGGTCGGCTTTGCCAATAGGCGAGCCGCGATTCAAACCTTCTGATGACATCAACAGAACCGTCCTTGCTCCCCCCGTCCATCACGATGTACTCAAGGTTGGGATAACCTTGTTCGAGTACACTCCGCATCGTTTGTTCAAGATAGGGCGCCTGCTCAAACGAGGGAGTGACAAGCGAGATTTTCGGCCAATTCATTGTACACTAATCTGAGGCACTACGAGCACCGTGGGGAGAATTGGTGAATCGAAAGGTCGAGCCCTGATTTCTATTGTTAAACTCAATTTCCAGGTTGTAGCGCATCGGCAGTTTTTGGAATCGATGGTTTGTCATCAGAGAGCTCTCACCCCTCCACATTTCTCTGCCAGGTATGTGAAACTTCCCTGCAAAGGTATTTAAATGGCCATCGGCTCGATTGT
>JAQBVM010000106.1 GCA_027623095.1 Verrucomicrobiota bacterium | reverse complement strand
GTTCCGCAAACCCGCCGAGGTCGGCGAGCTCCGGGAACGCGACGCGAAGAAACTCAAAGTTCGATGATTTCATGAGTCCCTCATCGCAAATGCCTTTTTCTGAAAGCGCGAGCATATTGCCCGACCATTCGCTTGCGATGTGCCAAACGTTCCGGTCGGCGCAACTTCTTCCTTTCCAAGGCAATGAGTGCTAATAACGCCTCTTCGGACATTCAAATTTTTAAAGGCGGCTTTAGAATTAGCAAAGGTTTGTTTCATTCTCGACTCTTTAGGTATTGGCTCACGGCTTGGGGGGTAATCCCAAGAAGGCTGGCAGCTTGGGTTCGGTTTCTATCGGATCTCTTCATTGCCTTCTCAATCAGCCGCCCGCGGACCTCGGACAAGAAATCATTCAGGACAAATCCCTCCTGCGGCTCGGGAAGCGCATCGAGGCCGGATGAGGTCAGGACTTCATCGAAAAGCAGATTCTCCGGTTCGATCACTTTGCCCGAACAGAGTTGAGCGGATCGAACGACTACCCCTTCAAGCTCCCGAACATTGCCCGGCCAGGGATGCTTCATCAACGCAATAATGGCCTGTTGTGACAACCGGCGCTGCTTCTGATGCTTCTGATTCCAACGTTCCAAGAAATGGTGGGCTAGCATGGGAATATCATTACGCCGGTCACGCAAAGCCGGGATTGAAATCATCGCTCCGAATCGATAATAAAGGTCCCTGCGAAGGGTTTTCTCTTCAATGGCACGCTTTAGATCCACGTTTGTGGCGGCAACTACTCGAACATTCACCGTCGATTCTTTGCTGTCACCCAGCCTCTGTATTTTGCCGTATTGAATAGCTCTCAACAGCTTCGCCTGGCACTGAGTTGGCATCTCTCCGAGTTCATCGAGGAAAAGCGTTCCACCGTCCGCTTCCTCAAAACACCCTTTGTGATCCCGGTCGGCGCCCGTGAAAGCTCCTTTTCGGTGGCCGAAAAGCTGACTCTCAATCAGCGTTTCCGCGAAGGCGGCGCAGTTGACGGTCACGAAAGAATTCCCGGCCCGCTTGCTCGCATAATGAATTAAACGAGCGAATACCTCTTTTCCTGCTCCAGTCTCCCCAAGCAGCAGAATGGGCGAGTCATACTCCGCTATGGTGAAGGAAGTTTTCAATTGTTGGAGAAAGAGATCGTGATTCCCAATAATGCCGAGTTCCGCGCACAATGACTGAAAATCACGGAACTCCGAATCCTCCGGCAGAGGGCCGAAAGGCTTTATTTGGGGAAACTGGGGATTATTGAAGTCAATTTCCGTGACCCGTCCGCGTCCTTCGTGAACGAATTTGGCAGCTCGTGTCTGCAAAATTCGGGCTGGGATTTCTCCGCTGGCTGCCAACATTAACCAACTGGCATGCATGTGCGGAGTGCCGGACGACACGCAAATGAAGTATTCGGCGTCCGGGTTGTGTTTGCTGATCTCTTTGAACTGGGAGCGGAGTTGTTTGAGTATTCCTAAATAATTCGTCGGGTCCTTGAGCGGCACTTCACAGATTTCAACAATCACACCCTTGTTTCGTTTCTCCAATTCGACCTTGGTCTTTGAAGATATTTCCGCCGTGGTAGGCGTGGTGAAGAGATACACCCGATCGAACGGACGTTCCGAGATCGCTGTCAGTACCGGACCGGTCTCCATCTCGCCGTCAATGGCCCCTTCGGCGAATGGGTCGTGAAACCCGGTGAACGTGAGCAGTATTTTCATTCGTCAGCAGCCTGCTGTTTCCGATAGGAGGAAATCTCGTCAGCAATTTACCTTTAAGGCAAGTAAAGAGTCCTTTACGAGGTCGAAAGGATTCGCGGCCGCCTCACCGATGCTGGCAGCGAATCGGTGTGGACAACAGCTTCATCCGAAGCGTTCTTGGAACGGATCGCGGGGTCAATGCGTCATCAGGTAGAAGATGATGTTGACACCGAGGGGATAGGCGATTTTCTCGGAGTAACGGTCGAAATAAGAATCGTTTTCGCCTTCTCGCTCCCAGCCGTCGCTGACATCGCTGTTGTGAATCGCGACGATCATAAGTCGCCCCGCGTCGTCGAGAAGAGCCCGGACGCGCATTTCCTCCGAACCCTCGCCGCGAAATATCCGATGCAGCGGAGATTCCGGATCATCGGAGTCATGGTCTTGATTCCAAAACTGCATGGTCGGTACGCGCAGCCGATGCATCGGACCTCGAAGATTGAAGACACAGTGAAACAACGGATGGTCCGTGTCCAACTCCACCCAGGAACGATCTGGCATGACCCGCTCGATCTGACCGGCAAACCCATCCCATTCTTCGGAGCTCCAAAAGTCATTGACCAATAGCGCGCCCCCCGCGGCCAGATACGTGCGAAGCGCCGCGACCTCTTCTTCGCTCAAACGCATGTAACCGGCGTGCTCCATGTAGAGCAGTGGATAGTCGAACAGTGTGGGGTCGGTCATCTTCAACACGCGTGCATCCGGATCGGTCCGGATTGAGGTCAATTGTTGGAGCCGAAATGAGAGGTTCAGGTCCGCGTCGGGATAGTCCACCCACCAGCCGAGCCGGCGTCCGAATCCCTGGCGCGAACCCGTCGCATCGGACTGAAAGAGGACGCGGGCGAACGTGAACACGTCGCGCTCGAAACCGGGGGCATTCGTCCAGAGGGGCGTTTCCATGCTGTGGGAAACGGTTTCGCGCGCTGTGCGGACGGTGTCCTCATCAATCACGGCTCCGCCTTCGATCCGGGTGAACCGGCCTGACTCAGCGCCACGCGGACTAAATCCCGACTGCGGCTGGTATTGCGCAAAGCAGATCCCGGCTGTCAGAACGGCGGCGGCTAAAAGCAGGCTGGAGGTTCGCCTCATCATTGCACCCGGATGACGTTCGGCTTCTTACGATTCTCCCGGTTTTTTCGGGCGCAACCGATGTTTATGCTGCTCCCATAGGTTCATCGCCTTCTTCACGCGTTGTGGAACGAAGAGGTCCACAAGGACATCCTTGGCGCGTTTTTCCAAACCAGACCAGTCGATTAACCGATAATCTCCACCGCAAAAATTGCATTTCGCTTTTGGCGCGCCGGTGGATTGACCGATTGCGCAGGCGCACTTCTCACATGCCAGATCAAAGCAGTTTTCGCACTCGTACTTCGCCCGTGATTCGGTATGCCGCAGGCAACTGTAGGATCCGTCCTTCAATTGAACTGGGCCTTGCTCAGCGCGGAGCGATCGGATCGAACCGTCGTCGTCTCCGTTCAACGTCAATAAGAATGATCCCAGGCTAATGATTTGCCCGGGAGATACTTTAGCCTCCGTGACGGGCTCTCCATCGACGAAGGTGCCGCTGACGGATTGAAGGTCTTTCACGATGATGGCGTTCTCCTGAAGCTCAATTGTGCAGTGATGGCTTGAGAGTTCAAGTTCATCGATCTGAAGATCGTTGTTGGGTGTACGTCCGATAGCGGTGGTTCCAGGTGGGATCGAGTAGGCGTGACGAACGCCATCGAATGTTGTGTAGATCAGTCGTGGCATGGGTTTTACTTGAGAGACTGCAATTCAGGCGTGAGTTTGCGGAATTCGGCAGGGAACAAAATCCGTTTGTTTTCGGGCCTTTCAATCGAAGCGAGGATGAGGATCATGGGGAACTGTATCTTTCGCCGAGCGAGATGGCTATCCCGAAGCGAATTCGAAGTGCGGACCGCAGCGCGAGCGCTCATGGGGAGCTCCTCCCAATTTTTAGCGCGCTTTTTGACCCTGAATCCCGCGTCCAAAAAGGACACCGCTTCGGATGAAAACGTCGATTCAAACGCATTCCTCGTTTTGTGCGGGAGGGTGAGACTCCTGTCGAACCCCATCTTGGCAGAATTCCAGGGTTCGGCGGGAGCCTCACCCTCCCATTTTCGGGGTAACCGGATCGCGGCTGTTACGCCGCTTCAACATTGGGAGTTCATGGGTACGGAACGTATCCCCGGAAGTGTCGCCCCACCGTTTTCTTAGGCAAAGAGAGCATGCTCAAACACTCAACAACTTCGGAATCCCCCGAGCGACTCGGATTTGCGATAAATTCCTTCCTTTTCGCAATTCGGTGTGGTTGAGTCTGCGAACGAAAGTGGAACGTACACGGACTATTTTTGCGCTCTATCGTCGCAGTCCTGGAATGAATGATTCTCAGACGCCTCGAGCGCCCGTGACAAAAAGCGCTCTAGAGACCAATATGACCATGACTCGGAATTCTCGCAGACCCATTACAATCGCAGCCGCGATCACAGCGATCGCCATTCTTGCCGGATGCGGCAAATCAAACGAAGAACGGAAGTTTATCAGCATTGGGACGGCTCCGGTGGGAGGGGTGTTCTACACGATCGGCGGTGCCGTGAGTGACGTGCTCAATCAGTTCAAGGGTACAAACAATTGGAATGTGGCGGCTGAATCGACCGGAGGCTCGATGGAGAATATTCGGCGTTTGGAGTCCGGCGAGATGCAATTTGCGGTGTCGAACTCTTCCATCACATACTTCGCGGTGAGGGGCGAAGAGGGATGGGAAAAGAAATATAACGTGAAGGCGGTAATGACGCTGTTTCCGAACGTGGCGATGTTCGTGACGAGGAAGGATGCGGGGATTTCGAAAATCGCAGATCTGAAAGGCAAACGGGTTTCAATGGGACCGGAAGGAGCTGGATTCGAGTATTTCATTCGGCCGATTCTAAAAGCCCACGGTTTGACCTATGCGGATTTCGAGCCCGTGTACGCCGGTCAGCAAACGTCTGTCGATTACCTTGGCGACGGTTCCATTGTGGCGGCATTCTTGGGAGGCGGCGTTCCGACGGGATCGATTACCAGTGCGGCGTCCACGATGGAGATACTTCTGGTGCCCTATGGTGAAAAGGAGCAAAAGCAATTGATTGCCGATTACGCATTTTTCGACGCGGCCACGATCCCAGCGGGCACCTACAAAGGACAGGATGCGGCGTTCAACGGAATGGACGTGGGTTCCGCGCATCTAATCACATCGGGAACAGCGGATGAGGAACTTGTTTATCAGTTTGTGAAGACTCTCTTTGAGAACCGAGACACAGTCGCGGAGAAACATAAAGCGGGAAAAGCGATCAACGAGAAGAATGTGGTTCGCAACACAGGAACGGAATTTCATCCTGGGGCGATCCGTTTTTACAAAGAAGCCGGAATATGGCCGGCAGGAAGGTAGCTGCCGGACGATAGGGGGCTGGCTTGTATATGATCGAGCGCATTCGGCTTTCGCTGATCCCGGTGCTGGGGGTTGTGCTTTCGCTCTTCACCTTGTCGGAGGTGAACTATCAGTTGCTCAATCCGCTATCCGAGCTGGCGGTTTTCGCGGTGCTCGGATTGGTGCTCTGCTTTCTGGACTTTCCAATTCTCGACCGTTGGAAGGGGGTTGCTGCTTTGCGGTTGGTGGACATGCTGCTTGCGCTTCTTACCGTCCTTTGTTGCTCCTACCTTATTTGGGCGGGAGACGCTCTCGGGAGGAGGGCCGGCGCTTACACCGGCATGGATATTTTCGTGGCGGTTACGGGAATTGCGTTGGTGCTTGAAGCTACCCGCAGGTCGATTGGTCTTGCGCTGCCGATTCTTTCCGGATTTTTCATTGTGTACGCTTTGATCGGCCACCAACTCCCGGATTGGCTGTTTCCGCATCGAGGGTACGACATCGGGAGGGTGGCCGCGCAGACATTTTTGCGCAGTGAAGGCGTATTCGGAACCGCGCTGCGGGTGATGTTTACCTATGTCTATCTGTTTGTGGTGTTCGGCGCTTTTCTGGAAGTAAGCGGAGCAACCCAGTTCATCGTGAGCTTCGCGCAGCGCATGTTTAGCAATCGGTCGGGTGGCGCTGCCAAAGTGGCGGTTCTGGGTAGCGGGCTGATGGGTTCCTTGTCAGGCAGCGCGGTTGCAAACGCGGTCACGACCGGTGCGTTCACAATTCCAATGATGCGGAGCAGCGGTTTCAAACCGCATATAGCCGCCGGCATCACGGCGGCGGCGGCGTCTGGCGGAGCCTTGGTTCCTCCGGTCATGGGAGCTGGGGCATACATGATGCTGGAAATCGTCGATCCGCCTGTGACCTTCGTCCAAATCGCGAAGGCCGCCCTGATTCCCGCGATCCTTTACTATTTGTCCATTTTCCTGATCGTGCATTTTTACGCGAAGAAGGTCGGGACGGATATACCTTCGCCGCGTGGGGGAAATGCTGAATCCGCTTCGAAACCATCCGCCATGGCGGCTTTGTTCAGCGCTGAAGGCGCAGCTTTTTTTGGAGCTTTGGCGGTTCTGATCGGCGTCCTCGTAGCGGGAAAATCTCCCGTGTTCGCGGTTACGGCATCGTTGGGTTTCATTGTGCTGTTAATCCTCGTGAATCCCAAAACCAAGGTGGCGGCGGTGAATCGAAGAATCACCTGGTGCCTGGTACCCGTTTTGTGGATCGCAATAAAATTCGGGATATCAAGCATTTCCGAGCAGCCAATCTCATGGTCGAATGCCGGTGTCTTTGCCCTGACAGGGCTTCTGATTTCGGGCCTGGCAAATCGCGAGTGGCGGCCGATGGTCGTCGCAGCCCTCGTTAAGTCCGCGAAAAGCGGTGTTGCGCTTGTATCGGCTTCGGCCTGTGTTGGAATTGTCATTGGGGTGGTTACCCTGACAGGGGTGGGGACTGCGTTTCCGAATGCCATAATTCCTTTGGCGAAAGAGAGTCTTTTTCTTGCTCTTTTCGCGATCATGGTCTGTTCCATCGTGCTTGGGATGGGATTGCCCTCGGCAGTCTGTTACCTGCTGATGGCAACGCTGATCGGTCCTGTGCTGAATAAGCTTGGTGTACCGGCGTTGGCCGCTCATTTGTTCATTTTTTACTTCGGCATGATGTCAATGGTGACTCCTCCGGTTGCCCTGGCCGCCTATGCGACGGCTTCGATCGCGGGTTCAAATATCATGGAGACGGGGCTTGCTGCGTTTCGGTTTTCGCTTGTCGGTTTCACGCTTCCTTTCATGTTTGTGTATCGTCCTGAACTTCTGCTTTTGGCCACGGCGGGGCATGATTTGATTTTAACGAATGTGGTCTGGGCAGTCGCGGCGGCGATCGTTGGGATTATCTCTTTGGCCGGAGGAATCGCTGGATATCTATTCTCGCCCGTGTCGATCATTCCAAGGATGGCCCTCTATTTGGCCGCTTTCTTGGCGTTGTTTCCGGATCAGCGGATCGAGTTCGGAGGATTGCGGCTGGCGGTATTCGACATTGCCGGCCTGATCATCTTGATTGTTGTCGGCGTCATGAACTGGCGGAAGACCGAACGGGATCGAAATCAACTTCGCGTTGTCAACCCCTGAACTGCTGCGCCTCACAGAGGCGCGCTCCGGAGCGCGGGTCTGTGAGGCGCAGCAATATCAAGTTCATGGGGAGAGTGAAAACCTCATTGGACGGATGGGAATCCAGCCTACTCCACTAATTTGGGTTCTTCGTTGGATTCCTTTTTTGCGGTCGTGACCGCGAGCGCCGCGAAACCGTCCAGTTCTCGAATCGGATATAGCATTCCCTGAAACAACTTCTTTAAAGCTGGACCGGTCGAGGCTTTCGTTTCGAAGAAGGCGTCTCCGATCTTCGCATAACCAAGAACCGAGAAGTGCACCAGTTGTCCTGGTTTTAGGGACTTTGGAAGTTTCACGCGCAACGTGACCTCATTCGATTTTTCAGCGATGAGATTGTTACTCAGGACGAGGCCGGATTCGTTGGATTGGAGTGAGAGCGTGACGGGGCCGTCGTAATCGCGCCGCTGGCAGTTGACCTTAATCTCGAACTCTCCGTTCTCGGGCGCTTCCCACTTTTCTTGGTCGATGCTCAGTTGGAAGTCCGGTTTGACCAAAACAACTTCGATCTCGTAATCGGAATTATTTCCACCGAATTGGTTCAGTTCTTCGACTTGCAAACGATAGGAACCCGTAGCGTCGAAACTATGAATTAAGGTGCCCTCGTCGGCGCCCGAAACGTCCGCTTCCTTAATTACAGAGCCATCTTCTTTCAGCAGAGTCATGAATAGGTCACACGTTGAGCCCAGGCTTCGGGTCCGGCCCTCGAATCTCATGCGCTGCCCCTTTTGGGCGGGGAAGACATACATGTCCCGATCCTGTTCTCGTGCGAATCGGCCTTTAATCAGAGCGGGTGGCGTGATGTGTGTGGCCGTTTCGAAGGTCGAGTTCGGTTCGACTTCAAGGGTGGGAACCGCGGGAGCAATTTCTGTGGGATCGGAATTAGAATCGCGGATCGGGAGAAAGGGAAGAGGAGAAAGAACGGAATCAGTGGCTCGAAGCAGGTAAGGATAGTTCTCGCCGCCATTGTAGCGGATATCTCGCACCTCCACGAGAAAATTTCCCGATTCGTGCGCGGTGTACGTAATTTCCGCGTCCGCGCCGATTCCGGGTGCGTCGTCGCAGTAGGCAAGTTCCCTGCCTTTGGAGTCGAGCAAGCGGAGAACTGGGTCGAGTTCCGACCCGATTCGGTGTGCTACCACATCGACCGAAAGGCGCTGGCTCGCTGCCAAGTGAACACGGTAATAGTCGAATTGGAGTTCGTTACAACCGCCGGTCACAGCAATCGGCAGCTTTAATGTCTGGGCAGAGTCGAGTTTGTGATTGTCGTCCTCTTCCGGGAGGCTTTCCATTCGGTCAATCGGGAGCAGTTCGAGGGCCGAAGCGCCGTTGCTGGTGGTTACACGAAAAGCGCCGATTCCCGGCGGGGAAACCGATCTCATATCCGATACGACTTGTTTCTTTCTTGTTCCCAGGCGAAGGCTTCGCCGTGACTGTGGCTGGAAAGCTGATCCATAACTTGGTTTCTGAATCCAAGTTCTTACCTTCGATGAAGATGGATGTCGTTCTACCGGGGACAAGGACGTTTGGAGTGATGCGAGAGACTGTCGGGCTTTGAGCCACAGCGGCCGAGATGGCGACTGAAATAATTGGAATTGAGAAGTGATGTATCATTGCTCGGCGCAAGAGTAACCAACATCAATGTGGAAAGGAAAGGTTCGAGCATTCGATATGAAGCTTGCATATCAAATAACTGCGAGCGTCTGTTTTAGACGTTTGTTGATCCATTCGCGATGATGCCGCCTTTCGATGTCCAAAAGCGTTTGGACTCGGTTTGTATCGGTTACATTGAATCGCATCTCTTCGGGAATGGGAAGGCTGCAAACGCCGCAAAGTTTGGCCTTGCGGCTGTAAATGATCGATTGACAATGGGGGCAGCGACAGGCGCCTGGGGCCGTCACAATTTCGCGTGTCATGGTCGGGTTCTTCAGTTTGCTCCCGACCGATCCGGCCGTATTTAACGGGACTGACGCAACGCTCTCATCCGGGGTGTCTTTCCATTCAATTTCCAGTTTTCCTGTGCTCATAGTGTAATTCTCAGTTGACCGATTTACTGGTAATTAGAACGCGGATGGTGGGCTAAAAGTTTCAATATTCCATATTACAATTCTGTAATGAAATTCTCATCGGGCGAGGTGCTGCAGGAAAGCCGAATAGGCTTTGCTGGTGTCGATCGGGCGGTCGATTGGAGAACTGTGCAAGAGAACTCCGAAGCGGATTCTGAATCGTTCGCCCTTCCGCACCTTGACGGCGCTCTTCTCACCGCGTGTAAAAGCGTTTCTGCCGAAGGGATTCGCGACGAATGCTCCGTAGTCGCGATTGTGAAACCAGGAGGGTCTAAAATTCGCCGGATCGGTCAGGATCATGATTCCGGCTAGTTTCCCATCAAGGATGCCGGAGTAGTCAGTCCAATCCGCGGTTTTACCCCACGATTCCTTTTCATTCTTCTGCCCATTGCTGTTTTGGATCACACCTCCATTTTTTACCGCGATCGCTGTTGCCACACGCGCGCCCAATCCCATCTCCTCCTGGTCGCCAAAGACGAAGTCGCCTGTATCAGAGACAAACGTTGAATCCCAGATCATCAAGAAACCATCGTCCGCGACGCGCCATGAGAAATCGTTGAGCTGTGTGCAGATGGTTTCCCCGTCTTCCGACACAAAACGATTCGCTGTGCCGAATGAGGCGATCCCATTCGAAACCGCCGGTGTGTTCACAAATCGATCGTGAACGACCGTGGCTTTGTTTCGCCAAAAATCGTGTCCTCCAATGTCGCCGAATCCCATCCAAATCCCCGGATGCATTGTCGCGTGATCGGTCGCGTCGGTTCCTTGAACCGGCGGATGGTTGCGTGTGACTTGAATGCGCCCCGGAGCGCAGGCGTCCTGGAAATAGGGACGCAAGGTTTGGGTGTCGCTGAACACGTAAGTGACAACCGGATCACCGCCGTGCGAAAGGATGATCCGATTGCCGTCCTGTCGGAAGGCGAAACGGTTGCTCTGAGCCACGCCGGTCGAAAGGCTGGCGATGAATAACGTGGCAATGAAGAAGATTCGGAGGCGTGTTGATTGGAGCGCATGCATTCGCCAAGTTTTGCAGATGCCGTGCTCCGGATCAAATCGGTTCTTTGGCTGGGCGAAAGCGATATGGAAATGGTTTGCATCGAGCCTAGATCCGGAGATATTTGTGCCTTGTCAGATTTACGACTGAGTTTGAATTCGATCCACGATAGCAAGGTTTTTTCGATGCGGTTATTGATGTTTTCTGTTCCCCTCTTTGCCTGCGTTTCGTCCCTGGCGGATGAACGTGTCGATTTCAGCCGGGATATTCGCCCGATCTTCAACGAACAATGCATCGCGTGCCACGGCGGCGTGAAGCAGGCTGGGGGAATCTCGTTCGTGTATAGGGACCAAGTCTTGGGGGCTGCGAAGTCAGGAAAAACGCCGGTTGTGCCTGGAGATCTCGCCGCTTCGGAACTTATTTATCGCGTCTCGACGGGCAACGAAGAGGATCGCATGCCTCCGGTCGAGGAGCATCCGGCCGGTTTATCGCCCGATGAAATTGACACGCTGAAGAAATGGGTCTTGCAGGGCGCGCGATGGGGTGAGCACTGGGCATTTGTGAAACCCGTTCCGCAGCCCTTGCCGGCGCCAAGAGACAGTTCTTGGGTGCGAAACGGGATAGACCAATTGGTTCTCGGGAGATTGGAGAAAGAAGGTATTGTGCCCGCCCCTGATGCGCCTCCAGAACGCTGGTTGCGACGGGTGAGTTTAGATCTGACCGGTTTGCCTCCAAATCCGAAGGAACGACGGGAGTTTCTGGCCGATGCGCAGGGCAGGGGAGAGGAAGCTTACCCGGATGCGGTTGATCGTCTTCTCGCCTCGCCTCAGTTTGGGGAGCGCTGGGCAAGCGTTTGGCTGGATCAGGTCCGATATGCCGATTCGAAGGGATTGGGGCAGGATGGCAGGCGTACGATCTGGAAGTACCGTGATTGGGTGATCGACGCGTTTAATAGCGATTTGCCGTATGATCAGTTTACTCTCAAGCAGGTTGCCGGTGATCTGTTGCCGAACCCCGGTATCGCCGATCTGATCGCCACAGCGGCGCATCGCACAACACAAAGCAGCGAAGAGGGCGGCACGGATGACGAGGAATTCCGGATCGCGGCGGTTTTGGATCGGGTCAACACAACGTGGCAGACTTGGCAGGGAATCACATTCGGCTGCGTGCAATGCCACAATCATCCGTACGATCCGTTTCGGCACGATGAGTATTACAAGTTTGCGGCGTTCTTTAATAACACCGCCGACTGTGATCTCGACGAAGAATGGCCCGTGCTGCAAGCGCCGCTCGCCAAGGATGATTACGCGAAAGCGGGGGAATTGGACCGCACCATCCGCGATATCCGTGAAACAATTTGGAAGGAGGAGTACGCGCCCTTGGCAGAGACGAGGAATTGGCGTCCGCTGAAAAACCTTCAACTGTCATCAAGCACGGCAACGGAGATCGCGGCTGAGACTGTTGCGGATCACGAAGAGTTTTACACGGTTAACACGGTAGCCAAAGAGACAGCGATCACAATTGAAGCGCCTCTCTTGAATGAGGTGAAGCGGTTGACGGCGATTCGATTTACAGGAATGCCGTTGAATCCGAAGACGGCTATTCCGGATTCAGAGTGGGGTTTTGTGTTATCCCATGTAACGGCGGAGCTCGTCGTTCCCGGTGAACAGGGTTCCCGGCCAATCGCCCTTGCTCATGTTTGGGGAGATGAACCTGATCCATTCTTTGATCCCGACGACAGTCTGAACAGCCGATCGAGCCAGGGGTTTTCCGCCTATACGCGGATCCATTATCCGCGCCAAGCAGCGCTCATTCCCGAGTCACCGGTTGATATTCCAGCCGGTTCGCGGCTTCGTGTGAAGTTGGAACATCGCAGGATTGCGCTCGGGGCATTTCCTTTGGTGACGCGCCGCGGCCATTTGGCGGTTTCCGATGAACCAGTTTTTAGCGATCTGCTCTCGAACAAACAGCTTCGGCAATGGAAAGAGCAGTTGGCCGGTTTGCAGAAGCGGCGCCAAGAGATCAGGTCCGCACCAGTGCCTGTGTTGAAGGAGCGGCCCGAACGCCTTGCCCGGCCGACACACGTCTTTATCCGGGGTCTGTTCCTTACCAAGGATAAGTTGGTGACGTCGAATGTTCCGGAGTTGTTTCCGCCTCTGCCGGATGGTCTCGGTAAAGACAGGCTTGCATTGGCACGCTGGCTGGTCAGTTCTGAGAATCCCTTGACGGCGCGAGTGGCGGTGAACCGTTTTTGGGCGCGATTGTTTGGCATTGGGCTGGTCGCAACCGAGGAAGACTTCGGCTCCTCCGGTGAACCGCCATCGAATCCGGCATTGCTCGATTATCTGGCGCTACGCTTTCAGAATGAAAACGCGTGGAGTGTAAAAGAGGCTTTGAAAGAGATGGTTCTCTCAAGGACCTATCGGCAGAGTTCAAAGGTCCGCTCGGAGTTGCTCGAACGTGATCCCGAGAATCGACTTCTCGCGATGGGGCCGCGGCACAGGCTTCCGGCGGAGATCATCCGCGATCAGGCGTTGGCGATCGGAGGATTGTTAAGTCAAGCTCAGTTTGGCCCGCCGTCGTATCCGCCAATCCCCGATGGGGTATGGGCTCCGTTTCAAGCCAGCGACAAATGGAGAACAGCCAAGCCTGGAGACGGAGATCGCTACCGACGTTCGATTTACACGTATACCAAGCGCACCATTCCTTACCCGATGTATGCCGCGTTCGACGCTCCATCCCGCGAATTCTGCACGCCCCGGAGGATGCGGTCGAACACACCATTGCAGGCGCTCATGACGTTGAACGATGAGACCTTCGCCGAATGCGCCAAGGGGCTCGCGGAGAGAATGGCAGAGGAGCCGGAGGCTTCGATACGAGAAAAATTAGCCGCCGGATATCGGATCGCAACGAGCCGGGATCCCGGTGCGGATACTCTGGGCGAACTCAACTCCTTGTTTGCCACTGTTAAAGAAAGGTATCAATTTCAACCCGAGCAAACCCAGGCGTTAGCCGATACACCTGAAAACGCCGCGTTTAGGGTCGTTGCGAGTGTCCTGCTGAATCTCGATGAAGTTCTGACAAAATGAAGGTTGAAGCGATCCTGAAAGAAGCGGAAGAACGCCGGGTCGAACGGATTACCCGCCGGCATTTTTTACAGAACTGCACGACTGGTCTTGGCGCGATCTGGTATGCAACGCGAGGCGCGGCGGTTTCGCCGGGCGCGCTTCCGGAACATCAATCCACAAACCCTTCGAGCCCCGTGTGGCCGCATCACACGCCGCGCGCCAAGCGCGTGATCTATTTGCATATGGTGGGAGCTCCCAGCCAGTTGGAACTGTTCGACTACAGGCCGGAGTTAAAGAAGCTGGATGGCAAAGATTGCCCGGAAGAGTTCTTAAAAGGGAAACGGTTCGCGTTTATTCAGGGGACTCCCAAAATGTTGGGGCCGCAGTACCCGTTCGAACGCCACGGCGAGAGCGGGGCTTGGATCTCCGATCGCTTGCCCCATTTCACCCGGCAAGTCGATGATGTCTGCTTTATCAAGACAATGCAGACGGAACAATTCAACCATGGTCCGGCGCAATTGCTGGTTCACACAGGTCAGGCGCGAATGGGGTATCCTTCGATGGGTTCCTGGGTCACCTGGGGGCTCGGGAGCGAAAACGAGGACGTGCCGGGATTCATGGTGCTGCTCTCAGGCGGACGACCACCCAGAGCGGGAAAAGCATTGTGGAGTTCAGGTTTTCTGCCGTCCGTATATCAAGGGGTACAGTGCCGATCCCAAGGGGAACCGGTCTTGAACGTGTCGAATCCATCCGGGATCAGCCGGGATGTTCGGCGTGTGGCGCTGGACAGTTTGAACCGGCTAAACCGGCAGACTTATGAGGATTTTGGGGATCCCGAAACATTGACGCGAATTGCCCAGTATGAAATGGCTTTTCGAATGCAGACAGCGGTTCCCGAGGTCATGGATCTTTCCAAAGAACCGGCGGCTATCCACGAAATGTACGGCACGGCGCCCGGCAAAGAATCGTTCGCGAACAATTGTCTTTTGGCGCGCCGATTGGCTGAACACGGCGTCCGATTCATCCAGCTTTTTGATTGGGGTTGGGATTCGCACGGATCGAACCGGGGCGAATCCTTAACGGGCGGCTTTGTTGACAAGTGCCGGCAGGTGGATCAGCCAATTGCGGCTCTTTTGAAGGACTTGAAGCAACGGGGGATGCTCGACGACACGCTCGTGATATGGAGCGGCGAGTTTGGCCGCACGTCGATGCGCGAGAATCGCGGCGGTACAGAGATGGTGTTTGTCGGACGGGATCACAATCCCGAAGCGTTCACTCTTTGGATGGCTGGAGGAGGCGCGAAAGCAGGCTACAGCTTTGGAGAAACCGATCCGATGGGATACCTCCCAATTTCAAATCCGGTGCCGTTGCGCGATTTTCATGCGACAATTCTGCATTTGCTCGGATTCGATCACACGAAACTGGCGTATGGATTCCAGGGATTGCAGCAGAAACTAACGGGTGTAAAACCCGCGCGCGTTGTTGAGGAAGTGATTGCCTGAATTGCGGCTAAGGCGGGGTGACACTCTGTGGCGCCCTCGCGTGAGAGTGCTCCAATGCGCTTTTCTTCCGGGGCCGAGAATGTATTCTTTCAGTCATGCCGGAGTCATTTGACCACATCGATCCTTTAGAAGACTGCGAATGGGTTGCCGCGAGTGAACTGTTTCGCCGCGTTGGATTTAACCCGCTTCCGCCCGCCGCACTGGATGATTTTCAATTGAAAGGACGGCTGTGGGAGTTCATCTACACTTTGGCCGGACTCCGTTTCTACCTTCACCACAGCGATCACCTGAGCGACCGCGAGCTCTATACCTGGCTGCACGACGAATGGTTGTACGAGGAGGTGGCCGACATTGGGCCCGAGGTGGAGTGGAATTGCCGGATGGACATGACCGACGGCAACAACGGGACCGATCCCATAATCTGGCTCCAATACTTTGCGACCGAGCAACAGCGCCTCGAGTTTGCCGCGAAGCATAATTTGAAATCCATTCCTGCCCATGTGGATCCGCCATTTGACCGGGATCGGTGGCTGCCCGAACCACCCGGGGAATTGAATCTCGCCGAGATTCCGGACGAAGATTTGGGCGACGATTTCGACGATGCCGATGCCGATCCCGATCCGCTCGGCCTTGCCGCAGCCGACGCCGCAATCCGCGCGGAGCAAAATCGACATCAGAACGGGGAATTCGACGATCAAGCTTGCGAGGAAATGGACACGCTCGCCGGTGTCGAGTCGGAAGGTTGGCAGCGCCCGATTGACCAGCTCAATCGAAGCGGCGTGAGTCTCCTGCCGCCCGACGAACTCACCGACGAAACGCTTACAGCGAGGCTATGGGAATTGCTGCATACACTCGCATGCGGCGGCTTCTATGTGATGCATACGAATCATTTTTCCGACCGCGAACTTTACACGGAACTTTGGCAGAAAGGCATTCGCGACGAAGCCCTTCTTCCGGGCAAAACCAAAACCGGCGCCTGGTATCACGATTTCATCGGCGGAGGCGGCGAGGAGGATATTCAACTGAATCTTCGCTATTACGCTCCCGAAGAAGAACGGAGCGAACATTCCCGTGATTGGCCCGATATCTCCTTGCCCTCAAAGGAAACGGCTCCTTACAACCGCGATTGGCGATTGCCACGAGGACCGTTCTAGCAACACAACGACACGCCTGCCGCTACCGAGCGAACCCGTTTCAAGCGGTTCCGCGAAAAATTGTCGCTGGTGTGCTAAGAGTCTTTCCGACAATGAATTAAGGATAGGATGAAACCTTTGGACAAGCGGCTATTGTGCCGTCAAGTCCCGACCGAACATTCCAGAGGCGCATTGGAAACGATATTCTGAACAGGATTTATTCTATGCCTCGGACAGTATTTGTCCTAGGGGGGTCGATAGTATCGATGGCATATGAACCTCTACGGAATAAGCGGCCCATTCAAAAAACCAGGATCTAACGATGCGAACACGTTGGAACCCGCATGGCAAACTGTCCTCGGATGCCTCCTGTTCGCCATTTTTCTGGGTGGATTTCTCGTATGCTTCTAGCACGAAGAAAAATCCGATCCATCCGCCACCCTTGGCGGCATGGGATGGTTTCTCGGAACCGCAACCGCGGGTGACGAACGCTTCCTCGTTCGTACCTTCCGTTAACCGCAGAAACAACGCGTCCGCCCCGGATGGGGCGGCGGAACGCGCCGGTGGGCGCATCTGAACGAGGACACACCGGAACGGCTGCTTCTTCATCGGATTGAGGAGAGGAGCACGAAGGCTGATGATCCGAGGAGAGCTATTAAGAATCAATGCTGCAACTGGTTAGATTCGAGTTTCGGCCCCCTCCCGTCCGGTGGGGCGACACTCCGTGGAGCCCTGATCAACCTTGCTGCAAAAACCCCGAACGAGAAGGCGCAATGGAAACACCAGGACATCCAAGCAATCCGGAGCTTCCACAGCTCAATATTGCGAGACACCCGTCCCTCAAGGAGAGTCAGGGCTCCACAGAGTGCCCCACCAAGAGAAGCGACAGTCGGCGCTGTCCTCACCTCCGCCTCGGTCGGTCTGCGAAGGGCGGGCGTGTTCTCATTCGGAGCGCCCCGCGTCGGTTGTCTGTCATCGAGTTCTTTGACTTTTGCAATGGGTTCTCTTAGCGTCCTGGCGCAATGAATATTATCGGGCATCAAGACGCTGACTACTCGGATCGACTCCGTGAGCTGGCGTTGCCCTCCAGCCTTTTTGATCCGAAAATCGAACAGCGCGCGAGAGAGATCATCGAAGCTGTTGGAGCGGCGGGAGACGAAGCAGTGGCGCGATTTACAGAGCGTTTTGACGGCGCACGGTTGAGTCCGGATCAATTCGCGATCACCAAAGCCGAACTTGTCGGCGCTTCCTTGAAGGCCGATGTCACCCTAAGGAAAGCGGTGGCGCTGGCCACGAAGAATATTGAATCGTTTAGCCGCAAATCACTTCGCAAAAAGTGGTTCGGAAAAAATGCGCAGGGTGCCCGTGTGGGAGAGAAATTCGATCCGTTTCAGCGGGTCGGCATCTATATCCCGGGCGGAACCGCGCCGCTCGTTTCGACAGCGTTGATGACCGTGCTGCTTGCCAAAGCAGCCGGTTGCCCGGAGATAGTTGTCTGTACGCCACCCGATAAAAACGGCGCCATCAATCAAGCGCTGCTCTTTGCGGTGAACATCTCGGGGGCAACCGAGATCTATCGCATCGGCGGGGCACAGGCGATCGCGGCCCTGGCGCTTGGAACCGAAACCATCCGGCCGGTGCGGAAGATCTTCGGTCCGGGCAACGCGTACGTGGTCGCCGCGAAACGGCTGCTCTTCGGCCGAGTCGCCATCGATCTGCTCCCGGGCCCGAGCGAAGTCTTGGTGCTCGCCGATGAAACCGCCGAGCCTCGATTCATCGCAGCCGACCTATTGGCTCAAGCGGAACATGGTTCCGGTCATGAACGGGTATGGTTCATCAGCCCATCGGCTCGATTGCTCAAGGCGGTTGAAAAAGAAATCAAAAAACAACTTCCCAAGCTGTCGAGGAACGCTTTCATCGAGACCGCGCTCAGGAACAATGGGTGGTTCGTTCATGTGAAAAACCTTGACGACGGCATTGATTTGACGAACCAGATCGCTCCGGAACATTGCGAGATTATGACACGAAAGCCCGCGCGGATTTCGAAGAAGATTTTCACGGCAGGCGCCATTTTCTTGGGCCCCTATTCGCCGACGGTTTTGGGCGATTATGTCGCCGGACCGAGCCATACGCTGCCGACGGGCGGCGCGGGAGCGTCGTTTGCGGGGTTGACCGTGGATCAATTCCAACGGCGCACCAGTGTGGTTCGGTACGACAAACCGGCCTTGAAGAAGGCGCTGGCAAGCGTGCGGAAATTCGCGGAGGTCGAGGGACTCGACGCGCACGCGCGATCAGCTGCTACGCGAGTGCGAGGAAGATCAAAACGCTCCCGCTAATCGGAACGCAGGGAAACCTCTCAGAGGAACTCTTGGATTTTGAAGACTTCATCCCCGAATCGGCTTGTTCGGCCAATCGTTCGAAAACTGCGCGCTTACATTCCAGGCGAGCAGCCTCGCATTAAAGGTCTCATTAAGCTGAACACCAATGAGAACCCCCATCCACCGTCACCGCGTGTCCTGGCCGCAATTAAGGCCGCGACCGACGGACGGCTCCGCCTTTATCCGAATCCGACAGCCCAACCGTTGCGCGAAGCGCTCGCCCGATTTCACCGTTGCAACGCCGACAACATCATTGTTGGGAACGGATCGGATGACCTGTTGGCGCTCGCCACACGGGCATTTGTCGAACCCTCCGGAGCGCGTCACCTAAAGAGTGTGTCTCGACGACTGGAGTTCGGCCAAAGCCCCCTAGATTCCAAATGCACGGTGCAATTCTTCGAGCCCAGTTATTCTCTCTACTCCGTGCTGGCCTCGATCCATGGAGCGAACCTGCGAGAGGTTCGTTTGACAGAGGATTTCGACTTTCCGGACTTGGACGTTCTTCAAAAGCATAGGGCCTGGGATTCCCGCGCGGCGCTCACATTTGTGACGACGCCGAACGCTCCGAGTGGAAGGGGCTACTCGAAACGGCAGTTGGAAGCGATCTGCCACCGACAGAGCGGAGTGGTGGTGTTGGACGAAGCCTATGTGGATTTCGCGGCGGAAAACGCGATGGACCTTGCAATGCGGTTTCCGAACGTTCTTGTGTCCCGCACCTTTTCAAAGGCGTATTCGCTCTGTTTCTTGCGCGTGGGCTATTTTGTGGGAAACCCAGTGCTGATTCGAGCGATGGACAAGATTCGCGACAGCTACAATGTGAACGGTCTCGGACAAGTTGCGGCGTTGGCGACTCTGGAGGATCTGGATTATTACCGAAAGAATTTTCATGCAATCATCGCGACGCGCGAACGTTTGGCAGGTGAGCTGGAAAAACTCGGTTTCGCCGTCAGTCCGAGTCAAACAAACTTTTTGCTGGCGCGCCCCCGGGTTGGAACCGCTGAGCGCTGGCTGGAGCGACTGCGGGAACAAAAAATCCTGGTGCGCTGGTTCAATACTCCAAAAATGCGCGACTACTTGCGTGTCACAATCGGGAGCGACTCTGAAATCGATGCTTTGATTCGCGCGGTAAAAGGAATTCGGAAAACATGGAAACGAGCCGAACGGGATGAACCAAAGAACGAAATATGCTAAACACGCTAATACTAGAGCGACGTTTTCAGCGAAGGTTGACCCCGGATCACACGGATTTCACCGAATAACGACCAAGTTGCGATGAGTCGGAATTCGTGTCGTCTTTCTTCCGTGAAACGAGAGAGGGCCGAGATGTTCCATATGAACCATTGCAAACATGAAAAGCATCCACTGCTTAAGAATGTGGCGAGCCTTCAATGGACGCGGCAGCGTCTTGGACTGCGGTGACGAGCGGAGCGATTCACCGCTTTCGCATCGGCGAGTCCGAGTACCCGGGACGTTCAAACAACTTGGTTCCATGTCAAAAGCGGCAACTGCGCAGGCTCCGTTGCCGCACTCCAAAACCTGGCGGAAGATTTGACGGAACCCTGGGTCTCCTTGAGAATGGCCGGAGAATTGATCGCCCCACACCCTTCTCAGATGACACGGAGACGAAGGGGCGGTTTCTGGAATATTTCCGTGAAATCCGTGGTTGGCTGGGTTTAGCTGCGGCTTCGCAGCACTCGGGTTTTTGTGGTCCAAACCGTCAATTACGATGAAACGCCACGCTTTTAAGATGAAACTCAAGCCCGGGTGCGAAGCCGAGTATCGACGCCGGCACGATGCAATCTGGCCCGAACTTTCGAAAGCGATTCATGATGCTGGCATTTCCGATTACTCGATTTTCTTGGATCCGCAAACCCTCACCCTATTCGCTGTTCAAAAGCAGGAAAACCCATCTTCTGCCGCAACCCTTCCGGACCATCCGATCGTTCAAAAATGGTGGGATTATATGGCCGGCCTGATGGAGGTTCACCCAGACAACTCCCCAGTCTGCCACGACCTCGAGGAAGTGTTTCACCTGCCGTAAGAGGAACTTCACTTGCCAAGAAAACCAGACGCCCGCATCCATTCCCCGGCGCGCTCGGGCCAGTGTGAAACCATGTGAGCAGAGGGTCTCAGGCCGTATCCGTGTCCGCCGGTTGGATAGAGATGTAATTCGGACGGAACTTCGGCGTTCTTCAAAGCCAGATAGTAAAAAAGGCTCGACTCCACGCGAACGCCGTCGTCTTGCGTTTGAACCAGAAATGTCGGCGGCGTTTTCGAGTTTACCGGCAATTCTTCCGAAAGCTTGTCGCCGTCGCTCTTTACCGTGAGGTAGGCGGGATACACCAGTATCGTGAAATCCGGACGGCAGCTCACTCTGTCGGATTGATCGATTGCAAGGTAGGAGCGTTCTCCGTAGTTATTCGACAATGCGGCCGCGAGATGGCCACCCGCCGAAAATCCAAGAATGCCAATGCGCTTTGGATCAATCCCCATCGCATCCGCCCGGAGTCGCACTAAACCAAGCGAGCGCTGCGCATCCTGCAGGGGCGCCGTGTGCTTCTCAAGACCGGCTCGCCTCGGCACTCGGTATTTAAGCAATACGCCGGTCACTCCAATTGAATTTAGCCATTCACAGACTTCTGATCCTTCCAAGTCAAAGGCGAGAATGTTGTAACCGCCCCCGGGGAAAACAACGACGGCCGCGCCCGTGTCTTTGTCCGCAGGCGGCCGATAAAACGTGATCGTGGGGGCCGTGACGTTGCCCAAACGAGTCACGTATTGTCCTCCCGTCTTCCGCGACTCTGGATTGGACGTGTCCTTTTCTTCAGGAATATCTCCCTTCTCACCGGGCGCGCCATTGGGCCAGAGGAGAATTGGCGGCGAGACCTCCGCGCGCAGGTTCAAGGCGGCGGTCAGAAATAATGCGCAGTACGCAACAAGGAATCGGATGGAGGCTTTCTTCATGCGGCAGATGAAAACCGAAAGATGCTCCGCGCGCAAAAGGATTCTGATGTCTATTAGCACGACAGCGACACTTCTCGAACAGGCCCGCGGCCTGGAAGGCCGCAGCACAGTTGTTAAAGATATATGGTCGATCTAG
>JAQBVM010000503.1 GCA_027623095.1 Verrucomicrobiota bacterium | reverse complement strand
CGTCAACAGCGATGATGGTTTCAAAGTGACGGTTGGCACACCCAACCCTCGCGACGCGTTCTCTCCGATCTTGGGGCAGTTTGATGGCGGTCGAAGTACTGAGAATTCAGTTTTTTCGTTCATTGTTGAAACCGCCGGGATTTATGCATTTCGAATTGTCTGGTTCCAAAGCGGTGGGGGCGGAAGCATGGAGTTTTTCTCGGTGATGGACGACGAGACACGAGTTTTGGTGAATGATCCGAAGAATGCCGCTTCGATCAGGGCCTTCCGGGCTCTAAAGGGTGAGGCTGTGACCCGTCCTTATGTTAATTCGGTTATTCCGAGACCAGGCGAAACAGGGACAGGTCTCAGGCCTCACATTGAAATTGTGTTGGAGGACTCCGAATCTAAGTTGGTCACTTCGACTGTGGAGCTGAAGCTGAACGAGACTGTTGTCGCTCCGACGATCACGAGGGTCGGGACCACGGTGACCGTCACCTATGATCCGGTCTCGAATCTGGAAAATCTTTCCGAGAATCGCTTGGCGCTTGCTTTTCAGGATGGCAGCGGTCCGGCGAGTGTTTCCACACGAACATGGACTTTCACCACAGCGCGTGTCATCAAAGCGACGGGCCAGTGGGACTTTGATAATGGGGACTTGTCTGCCACCTACGGTTCTGATCTGGCCTATGGTGACGATTCAGTGGCTGACGGCCTTGCTTCTGGAACGGAGTTTGGAACGACTACGGTGTTCGGCGTGTCCGATATTAACGGGGCACCCGCGAGCGTAATGAAGTATAATCGAGTCGAGGATTCCACGGATGTTCAACCCGGATATTTGTTGCAGCATTGCATTTCTCCAAACGGCGGGGGATCCCAGGTTAACCAATGGACTTTGGTCATGGATATCATGTTTCCGGATCCCCAAATTAGTCCGTTCTCATCCATCATTCAGATTGGAGATCCTCAAACGGACGGCGAGCTGTTTGCTCGCTGGAACGATGTCGGTGGAGAGGGCACTGGTGGAATCGGATTTATCGGTCAGTACAATGGGGACGGCCGCACATTTCTAAAACTCGACCAGTGGCACCGATTGGCTTTCGCTGTGGATGCTGCGTCCGCTTCGCCTGTCATCAGCAAGTATATTGACGGCGTCAAATTCGAAGACCAGCGGCTCACCCCACCCCAGTTGGATGGAAGGCATTCGCTAGATTCGATAGTTCGCCTGTTTTCGGACGAGAACAACCAGCTGAACACGTTCTATGTCAACAGCATTCAGATCCTGAACGGAAAATTGACTGACAGTGAGATCGCTGATCTCGGTGGCCCGGCTGCCGCTGGCATTCCACCGAATCCTTCATCAGATTTGGCCGCTTCGGGGCCGCCTCGGATTACTATTCAACGTGTCTCAGGTGCAGTCGTTCTATCTTGGCCGGAAGATTGCATCGGCTATTCGCTTGAAAGCAGTGCGGATTTGAGTGGCCTCAATTGGGTTCCCGTCCAAGGCGTGACAGGAACCACGTTGACGGTCGATCTGAGTTCTTCCAGCATGTTCTATCGGCTGCGGCAATGATCAGCGTGTGCCGCTATTAATTCGGGTGGAATCGAATTCGTCCGTCACAATGGCGGGCCGAATTGGATGTCGTGTATTCATAGAGCATGACAACGACACTCTGAGGTAACCGCAGATGAGGGGCCGGGCTCGCCGTGCCGCAGGTTTAACAAAGGCCGGTCTCCGAGTCCGATAAAGATTTTCGCAACCGTGTACCCCGGCTTCCGAGGACATCGGCTCTCCAACCCATCTCGATCGAAGTGTGGTTGCAGTGCCGAAGGGAAATAGCTCTCCAAAAAAATAATCCTCAATCTTTCCCTGTTTCAGTCGAGTCTAGGAACAGAGACTTTGAGTGAATCAGGGCTCTACAGCTGCCGTCGCGCCAAGTCTGCGCCGGTTGAACCTCCGATACTCGGTGGGGCGATACTCTGTAGAGCCCTAACTAACTCCGAGGCGTAATCTGGTCGGCAAACGAGCAACGTTTAATGATACGCGCAATACGACCTGCGACCTGCGGTTTCAGGGCTCCAGAGACTGTCGCCCCACCAAGAGAAGGTGGGCGGTCAGGTTGACTGGGTTTCGAAAAGCATTCGAGAAAGAATGAGATTGCAGACGGAAACTCCTTAGCTGGGGTGGGGCGATACTCTGTAGAGCCCTGACTAACCCTGAGGCGTAAAATGACCAGCGAACGAACAATGGCAAATGAAACGCGCAATACGACCTGCGGTTCAGAAACCATTTGTGGATGGCTGAATGCTGGAGAATCCGAGATTAGGGCTCCAGAGACTGTCACCCCACCAGGACAACTGTGGATTGCGCAGGCTGATTGATTTCGTAGAAAACAATCACTAGGAACAAAATGACCTAAAAAGAATACGAAACAGATAGCAAGGTAGCTTGGAGAACCAAGCAGGGACGCTTGTTGCGGCGATGACACAAGGAAGTGTCTGATGTTTATTAACACCAACTTGTCGGCGATTCAGTCCTCGCGGTTCCTGGCCGAGTCCAATTCACTATTGACCAAGGCGCTATCGCGTCTTTCTTCGGGAAACAAAATTGTTTCGCCGGAGGATGACGCGGGCGGCTTGGCTCAATCTTCGAAATTGAACAGCCAGGTTCGGCGGATTGATGCGCTTGTACAGAACACGGGGAATCTGGTCTCATTCCTCCAGACCCAGGAAGGATACCTGCAAAAGGTCTCCAAGGCTCTGGACCGAATGAGCGAGCTCTCTATCATGGCGAAAGACGCCACGAAGAATTCCGCGGATGTTTCACTGTACACACAGGAGTTCGACGCACTTGAGGACTTCATCGACAATGTGATGAACAAGAAGTTCAATGGCATTAACCTTTTCTCGGATAATCCTCTAACCGTTCTAACCGATAGTGATGGCACTTCCAAAACCTTTGCAGAAACCAATCTTGCCTCAACTGTCGGCAGGGGAAATGGAGAATATACAATCGAACTCAATTTCACCGGGGGGTTGACCGATGATCAGAAGAACCTTTTTTATAGCGCCGCGAATCGCTGGCAAAGCATCATCACTCAAGATTTGATTGACAGCGGCGGTGTGGATGACCTCTCCATCACGGTGAATGCGACCGCCATCGACGGTGTCGGGGGCGTCTTGGGGAATGCGTCGCCAACCACGGTTCGAGGCGGATCTCCGGCCGTCACGATTACCGGGACCATGAATTTTGACACGGCTGACCTGGATTCGCTTGAATCCGATGGACGTCTTTACGCGGTTATCCTCCATGAAATTGGCCATGTGCTCGGCATTGGCAGCCTTTGGAGTGCGCAGGGCTTGCTGACAACCGGCGATGGCCCGGAATACATTGGTACAAGCGCGGTCGCCC
>JAQBVM010000105.1 GCA_027623095.1 Verrucomicrobiota bacterium | reverse complement strand
TGCCGAGTAGCGGATGCAGAAACTGGTGGCGAGAGCCGGAATCGAACCGGCGACACAAGGATTTTCAGTCCTCTGCTCTACCGACTGAGCTATCTCGCCATCAACGTTACCTACAAACAACTTACAACGAATCGAACTCGAACCTGATTCTTAACTTGTCGTCGGTTGTTTCAGACATTACTTCCAATCATCCTGAGACTAATGGGTCATCGGTTCAACCGGTTTTCAACAAGGTCGGAGAAGATCTTTACCGACTCGAATTAACGGGCGGATACTACGCACTCGTAAAACGCGGCGGCAAGCAAATTCGCCGTTCTCTCAAAACGAAAAATAGGAAGCTGGCGGAACGTCGTTTGGCGGAACTTCGGAAGAGCGTTGAGAACCTTTCCCTATCGGTGGATTCCAACGCATCCTTTTTCGACATCGCCGCCAAATGGCTCGATTCCATAAAGCACACGATCAAAGCCAGCACGTTCAAGCGCATGGTTGGCGTTAGTGGAAAGAGCATGCCACGCATGGTGCGCGGAGAATATCCAGGGGCCATTTACTACACCATGAGCCGGGGCGATCGGCGGGAGAACATCTTCCACGACGAGATGGATCGTCAGGATTTCCTCGAAACCCTCGCCGAAGCCTGCTTAAAGGTGGACTTTCAGGTGCGTGCATTTCGGTCAAGGCCATCGCCCAGCGATTGCACTTGGGAAGCCCCAAGAGTGCCCGAGCACGATTGCGAGAGTCCAAAGAGGCGGAAATCCGGCGGAGAGAAAGGCAATCCAACACAGAGACGGAAACGAACGTATATCAAGAGAACGGATGATACAACCCGCCGCCGCGTGATTTTTCCGAATTGCCGCCGCATCCGGCCTGCCAAAAACCCGATTGAAATGTCCAAACTCCAGGCCCGCATCCATCCGATGGAGGAGGGAGTGATTCGATAGTGTCCTCATTCGGATGCGCCCACTTGAGGTGCTGGTGGCAGCCGAGTGGCAAGGATGCGAGTCAGGCTTCGAGTTCGATATCAAATTCACCGACGGAGATCTTCGACGCATCGCCGAGGTGGATATCGAATCGCCGCCGCCAACGCATCAGAGCAGCCAAGAATTCCATCCAGGCGCGTTCCACATCGACGAGGAGAGAGTTCGATAGCGTTTTTTCAACCCAATCAAGGTCCTCAACGGTGGTCTCTCCAATCGGAATGCGGCGCAATCGGGCAAGTTCTGAACGCCACAGAAGGATCGACTTGTCCCGGCTGCCACTGATCAGCGCCATTGAATCCGGCGTAAATCGAACCGCTATCACCCGGTCATGATGTCCCTCGAGGACTCGAAGAGGGGCTCCACCCGGCACGCTCCATAATCGAACGGTATTGTCACATCCTCCACTCGCCAAAAATTTTCCGTCCGGACTGTAGGTCAAGCACGTTACCCAGCTTGAATGACCGTCATTTGTTCTGGACCTTCCCAGCGTGTCCAACAGTTCCCCATCCACCAGACGCCAAAGCCGGATCGTCGTGTCCCAGCTTCCGCTCGCAAACGCGCTTCCATCCGGACTGACCGCCACACACGAAATATCTTCGCGATGTCCCTTCAGCCTTCTCAATAATGTTCCGTCCGGCGTTCGCCAGAGAACGATGTTTCGATCCTTCCCGCCGCTGATCAACGTTGTGCTCGATGGATCGAAAGCCAGGCAATTCACCATCGCCCGATGGCCTTTCATTGTGGCGATCGGATTCCCTTCGGGAAGCGTCCAGAGACGGATCTCGTTGTCGTAGCTTCCTGTGGCCAGCAACCGCCCGTCCGGACTGAGGGCCAAACAGCTCACATAATCGACGTGCCCCAATAAAGTTTGGATCGAACTCGAATCACGCGTGCTCCATAGGCGAATCGACTTGTCAGTGCTGCCCGTCACGAGAATGGAACCGTCCAAAGAGAACCCAATGCATCGGATCTCTCCCGTGTGACCGTGAAGAATCCCCTTCAAATCGCCATTGCTGGTATTCCAAAGTCGCGCGGTCCCGTCGGCGCTTCCTGTAGCTGTGATGCAGCCGTCCGGACTTGTGGCGATACAGAGAATCCAGTCGCTGTGTCCTCGCATGGTTTTCGGCGATGTCTTGCCAGCGACATCCAGAATTGTAACCGTATGATCCTCGCTGCCCGCAGCTACCGTGAGGCCGTTTTTTGTGAGGTCCATACACGTTAATTTGCCGGTATGCCTGCCAATCACATACCCAGAGCGAATCAGACGCCCCGAGAATCCCGAGTGTCGTTCGCACCTATCGAGGAGGCCTCCGAGTTTAGAAAACAGCGCGACATCACTCGGTTCTGCGGGTGTCCAAGCGCTCTGTCTCAATCGATCGATCAGCCGCCAAGCCCAATCCGCCTGCGCCGATTGAGCCAGGTGCCACATCTCAATCCAGCGTTTCCCAGCCTCCATCACAGTGACTGCGGCGTCCCATTCTTCGTCTGACAACTCCTTCAGCCGGCGGCTGCGGCGGCCGCTGTGGATTACCTTGATCCATTCGGTCCGTCCGGCTAGGCGCGCGGTCTCCGCGATGCGGCTCCGAATTTTCGCGGTTCCGTTCTCGAATTGCATTCCAAGGAACTTTTGGTCGAAATCCAATTCGAGGTAACGATCCCACTGTTCCGTGAGGAAGAAGAAGAGAGCCCGCTGAGCGGGGTCGCTCGGGAGATAACCGGCTCGCGCGGCAATCTTTCGGTACTCCGGCAGGCCAAAATCAATAACCAACTGACATACCATGTCCTTAGCCTCGGGATTTTCCAGGCATCCCAAAGCAGTCTCCGCGGCATTCCGAATTTCTGAATCTTGATCGAACAACGCCTGGGCAATCGGCTCAACGAGACTCGCCGCGGCGATGCTCAAGAGGTCCGTTCTCGCGTTCCTCAGAAGGGTCAAAACGTGAACCAACGGTGGGGCCCGTGCAACTAACTGATTCACACAAACGACCCTTGAACTGACAGGATCCCGCCATTCAGCCCACTGGGCGCACAATGCATCGACCGCGTTGGGATTCGTTAGCCGCACGACGCATTCGCGAGCTCTGATGGCGATTTCAGAATCAGGATCGTCACACGCATCGATCAACGGCTTTACTACGTCCGCATCTCCGGAGACGAGCGCATCGAGAGAGTTCGCCTTCAACTGAACGAGAACTCGGACACTTGCGGAGCCGTCGGGATTCCACTGTTGATCCGTAATGAGGCGGGCCAATGCGGGATGACGGGATTGGGTCCAGGAGGCGCAGATTTCGGCGATTGAACTTGAATCCGTGATCCACCGCAGTACGAATAGAATCAGGGCATTTAATCCTTGGTCTGAACTGTGGGGCACCTCATCCGCCAGCATTCTTCGCGCATAGGGTGAACGGCTCAAGCATAGTGAAAGAACCGCAATCCGCCGGATGATCCATCCGAAAACCGGCGTATGGCAGCGCAACCAACTCGCGCGCCGATTCCTCTTCTCAGCGAGTCCGTTCATCGCGCTAATTCATCAACCCGCTGTTTTTGCATCTTCTATCTCGATTTCGAACTCTCCGAATACACGTTCCGCAACTTCAATCAACTCAATGTCAAATCGGAAACGATGCCGGAGCAGCGCTGCGGTAAAATGCCAGGGACGGGCATCAAATGGGTTCATTGATGCAGCGGCCTGAAGTTGAATGTGCTGCAAGTCGTCTCTCGTCATGCTAATCAATGCTTTTTGCTCGGCGATTTGCCAAATGCGGACAGTTCGATCCCTCCCGCCACTCACCAATGTTTTGCCATCCGGTGAGAAAGCGATTGCATGAACCTCGTCCGTGTGCCCCGTCAATACCGCCTTAACCTTTCCACTGGGAATATCCCAAAGGGCGACTGTTTTGTCCAAACTACCGGCGGCGAGCCTCGCGCCATCACTGGAGAACGCCAGAGTCATAATCGATCCCTTCTGAACCTGAAGAACGGCCTTGATCTCGCCGGTTGCGCAATGCCATAGCCTGACGGTTCCCTCTGAACTGCCGGTTGCCAGGGTTCTTCCGTCCGGCGAGAACGCAACCGAACAGACGGAACCAAGATTTCCCGTCAGAACAAACTTCAAACCCCCTCCCGAGACGAACCAGATCCTGGCGGATTCGTCGTGGCTGCCCGTCGCCACCGTCTGGCCGTCCGGGGAGAACGCCAGCGCGAGCACCGACTGCTCATGTCCCCGCAGCACACTCCGGCATTTGCCGTCCGAAAGGTCCCAGAGTCGGGCGGTATTGTCGTAACCCGCCGTTCCAATCGTGGCATTGTCGGTGGAAACGGCGATGCCGCTGATTCGGTCGGTGTGTCCGCGGCAAGTAGCGATCATTCTCCAACCGCTGGTTTCGTACGCCCGAGCGGTATTGTCGGTGTTACCAACTACGAGTGATTTTCCATCCGGGGAGAAAGCGGCGTTCAGGGCAAGGCCAATCCGCCGCGTGAGGTTGATTCTGGACCAGCCATTCCGCAGGATCCAAAGGATTGAAGAAGTATCGCTATTCACTGCCGCCAGTGTTTTGCCGTCGGGCGACATCGCCAAGGAACGGATCCCGTGTTCTTCCGTATTCAGAACGGTTTTGCACCAGGGAACCGGCACGTAGAGTCGTGAACGTTTTCCTTCTCCAGGACGGAGTTTGAGCAGCCTATCGAAGAGGGCGGCATCACATTCGGATTCGGGCTGAAAGCACGCATTTTTAAGAATACCGAGAATCTCGGAAGACCATTCTGGAGGACTCTCAAACGCGAGCGCCCATAGATCGGTGTACCGCCGTCGTTCGCGAAGAACAGTAACGACCGTTTCCCATTCCCGAGGCGTCATTTCCGCAAGCTGCCGCTTTTCCCTCCGACCATGCAGGACCTCTGTCAGATCTGGTCGTCCACTGGTCCGGATCCGATCTGCGATCGAATGCCGGACATCGCTTTCACCGGCTTCGTAACAGGCCCGCAGCATTGCTTTATCGAAATCCAACTCGTCGTAACGCTCGTATTGTCCGGTCAAGAAAAAGAACAAGGCGCGTTTCCCAGGATTCTTTGGCGCGAAGCCTTTCCGAACGGCAATCTTGTGCAGATTTCCGTATTCCATCCGAGTCAGCCTTTCGCAGAACTCTTCGATGAGCTCGGGATCCTCCAATCGCTCAAGAATAGCGCCGGCCCGCGAGGCAATTTCGGGATCGACGTCCCGAGCCGCATGAATCAAAGCCGGAACCACGGATGTCCCCAATTTCAAGACCCCATTTAGTTGGTCAATCTTCAGGGCGCAAAGCACTCGAAGGTCGGTTGGCTTCGAGGGAATCCATTTTCGTTCCTTCAGGAAACTGGCGAGCACCGAATGGCGTTTCTCCGACCAGACCTCACAGACCGCATCAACCTGATGCGCTTGAAGGCGCCAAAGAATTGAAAGAATGGAATTTCGCGTGCGTTGGTCGCCATGAATCGTCAGAGCATCAGCCAGCAGCCGGATGCAGTTTGGCGTGCGGCTTCGGGACAGTCTCCACAATGCGAAGCGGGATTGAAAGCGTCCAATGAACGGGCTCGCACTGTACAACCAGCTCCGGCATTTTTCAAGTCGCCTTGCATCCATGATTTAACGCCACTTCTGAATTGGGGTGTCCGGTTCAGCCGCGAACGGCAGATCACACCGATTTCGAACGTCCACTGAAGGACTCGATTTCCGTTTCTTCGATTCGTGAGGCGGATTGCGCGCGGCCTTCGTGCAGCCAGGCCCGAAGCGCCGCGATGGTCTCTCGCTGAGATACTGAAAGAGGCACCTGATGCCCAATCGCTCTCGCGATATCGTCGCTAGTGAACTCCCGGCGTTGTTCGTTGAATCCCACATACATCGCATCCACAATAGCCTGTTCGAGTTCGGCTCCCACGTAGCCCTCCGATGCCCTTGCAAGTCGATCGAGATCAAAATCGACCGGGATTCGTTTTCGTTTTGCCAAATGAACGCGGAATATTTCACGGCGCTCCGTTTCGGTGGGAAGATCCAGAAAAAAGATCTCGTCGAATCGGCCTTTCCTCAGCAGTTCGGGTGGCAACCGGGATATGTCATTGGCCGTGGCAACTACAAAACACGGGGCTGTCTTCTCCGCCATCCAAGTCAATATGGTTCCGAACACCCGGAGACTGGTTCCTCCATCGAGGCCTCCCTGCGCGAGCGCTTTCTCCATTTCATCAATCCAAACGATGCACGGCGCAACCGTCTCCGCCAGCCGAAGAGCGCGGCGCGTGTTTTCTTCGGACTCACCCACCAGTCCGCCAAAAAGGGCTCCCACATCCAAACGAAGGAGCGGAAGCCGCCACAGGCCTCCAATCATTTTTGCGGTCAAGCTCTTGCCTGTGCCCGGAATTCCAATCAACGCGATTCCTTTTGGAGAGGGTAATCCGTAATCTCGCGCTTCCCGCGTAAAAGCACGCTCTCTCAGTTGCAGCCATTCCTTCAGCACCTCCAGACCTCCAACGTCATCGACACTCTCCGTGACGGAGTAAAACTCCAGCGCTTTGCTCTCGGATATGATCTGTTTTTTTTCAAGGGCGACGAGATCGATTCCCCGGTCATCCAGGACACCTTCGGAAACGATCGCCTTTGCAAATACCCTCCGTGCCTGGGACGCACTCAGTCCCAAAGCTGCTTGCACAAGCTTCTCGCGTCCCAGACGAGTGAGGTTGACCTTAACCCCGGGCGTTTCCGTGAGCCGATCCAGCACTGCCGAGAGCTCCGGAGCGTCCGGAAGGTGCAACTCAATCATGACAGCCTCGTCCCGCAGTTCGTCGGGCACTCCATTCACCGGGGTTGTGATCAAGATCGATTTCTTGGTGGATCGAAGCCGTTGAGTGACACTTCGGAGCTTTCGTTTCAATTCGAAATTCTTCCAGCACTCATGGAAATCCCTCAAGACATACAACGCATCACCCCCGGCTTTGTCGATCTGTTCCAAAGCCGTTTTCGCGTCTCGTGCCGACGGAACCGATCCCGTCGTGCCTGTGACGGCGCAAAAGCCGTCCGAAACATCCCAGCTCAGACACGGACGATTCAGCCGGTCACACACATTCTTGGCAATTTGAAGAGCGCGTTCCTCTTCGATGGTGGTTAACACGATCAAGACAAAACGGGCGCGAAGAAAAACCTCCAACTCTTGTTCAAGCGGTTTTTCCATGTTCATCTTAGCGCTTCTCCCAGAAACACGGGTCGATTCCTGTGCTCAAGATCTCTCCGGATGGCGACATAACGAGCTCCGCTTCCGGCACCGACTCCAAGTCTGCAGGTCCATAGCGATCCGTGAGAAAATGAATCTCTTTGTTCGCGGAACCTAACAAGCCGCGCGCGACGCGCAGATTCCTTTGAAAACGTCCCGCAAGAAGAATATCGACATACCTGAGAAATTTGGGACTCCCGCCTGACGGTTCGCCGTTGACTGTCGGCGACCTTCGTTTTTCCTCGAAGGAAGGACGGCGCGTTCTTCGCACTCGACGAGGATCTCCAACATCCAAACGATGCACTTCATCCCAAGTGTAGCCGGTGAACAGAAGCACGGAGAGATCCGTTTCCGCCTTTAGTTCACGCAACAGCGCCGTTACGCCCGTGATTTGTTGGAGCGGCTCCCCGCCACTGATGGTGACGCCTTGGATAGACGACTGGAGCGCGGAAATCTGATGCAGCAGATCTAGAATCGCAACGGTCTGGCCTCCCCGAAAAGCGTGCGATTCAGGATTAAAGCAACCTGGACAGTTCAAAGTGCAACCTTGCACCCAAACCACCGCCCTGCACCCCGGTCCATTGGAATAGCTCAACGGAAGAAAACCGTAGATCTGGAGCTCTGATGCGCTCTTATTCATCGCGATTTTCCTTAACCGCCGCCCTGCTGTTCTTCGTTTTCCGCATCGGCATCTGCCGTTTCGCTCGCCTCCGGCGTCATTTCCCGGCTGAGAATTCCTCCGCCGAGTGTTTTTTCCAGTTCTCCGGTTTCCGCCAAGCAATGGGAGCCCTTTACTCCTCGAACCTCAATCCGCACTTGTCCGTTCTTTTCGATAAAAACATCAATTTCTTGCAGTTCCATAAGCCGAGAGCGTTAATCTTGCCTCATTCTTCGAAGCACCAGGTGAATCCTTCCGTCCGAATTGATGTCTTCGGAAGCCAGAACGAAACCCTGTTCCTCAAGCTTGATCTTCGCGGCGTGGTAAGCGTAACGCTGCGCGAGGCGATCCAGAAACTCTTTTCGATCGATGTCAGGAAGTCCGAACCAGTCGGCCACGCATTCATAGACACCGTCCACTTTTCTGAAACCGATGTCGTAGTCGCGATTCTTAGTCGCTACGCGGATTTCCACCTTTGTTTTGTTTCCCTGATAGCCCCGCACCTCAAGATTCCCCTCCTCCGGTTCGAAACCCAGATCACGAAGAGCGATCAGAAGAGGCTCGTTCTCAACCATCCGAGTTTTGATTTGGGTAAAATGAGACATTTCCCGTTTTACGGTCGAATCGGCGCCCGTCCGACTCTCGAAAAAGAACGATTAGTCTGCGCCGATTTCCGTGCCAAGCTATCCATGCAACTCGATTCGCGCGAGGAAATTAGACGCGTTCGCGGCCGGATGAAAAGCTTTCGGCGAGCGCCACGGCTTTCAGCATTGCCTTTGCTTTGTTCACCGTTTCCTGAAACTCGGACTCGGGAACGGAATCGTTCACCCATCCACCCCCGGCTTGCACGTAAGCTTTTCCGTCTTTAATCAACGCCGTGCGAATAGTGATGCAACAATCCAAATTTCCGCCGAATGAGAAGTAACCAACGCAACCGCCGTACGGCCCTCGAGTGGACTGTTCAAACTCTGAGATAATCTGCATCGCCCGAATTTTGGGCGCGCCAGAAAGAGTTCCGGCTGGAAACGTCGCGCGCATCAGATCGAATACCGTACGGTCTTTGGAAAGGATTCCTTCGACTTGCGAAACGATGTGCATCACGTGGCTGTAACGTTCGATAATCATCAAGTCCTTGACTTCGACACTTCCGAAATCGCACACCCTGCCGACATCATTCCGCGCCAGGTCAACCAGCATCACGTGTTCCGCCCGCTCTTTCGGATCCGCCAACAGATCCTTCTCATTGGCGAGATCCGCTTCGATCGTTTTTCCTCGAGGCCGAGTTCCCGCAATCGGACGAATCTCCACCCGCCGATCTTCGCACCGAACGTGAATCTCGGGCGAAGCTCCTACCAAACTAAATCCGTCCAACTCGAGGAGAAACATGTACGGCGACGGATTGATCGACCGTGCGGCGCGATAGATGTCCAAAGGGGAAGAGCTCACGTTTGTCGAGAATCGCTGTGACCCGACAACTTGAATAATATCTCCGGATACGATGTATTCCTTCGCTTTGATCACATTCGCGACGAACGTTTCCTTGGCTACATTGGACTCGAACGCGATCGGTGGCACTTCATCCGCCAACGTCACGGCAACATGCTCAGAAGGTTGTTCCAAAAGAGTGACGATCTGTTCGATCTCGATGACCGCCTCATCGAATATCTCCGCCGCAGCCGCCCCTTCCGGGAGCATAGCATTTACGAGGATCGTCATTGTTTGAGCAACATGGTCGAAAATGATAAGTTCGTCCGCAATTAGGAAATAGATCGTGGGTGTTTGAAGCGGATCGTGCAGCGGCTTTGGCACGATTGGCTCAATGTCATGAATGAATTCGTATCCAATAAAACCGACAGCCCCTCCCGTAAAACGCGGTAAATGCGGCAGGGGAAGCGCGCAATACTGTTTGAGCACCCGATCCACAACCTCCAGACCATCTCGAACGGTTTCGACTCCGTCGGGTCCGCTGTCCGCAGAGACGGAGTAACTGTGAATCACTTTTCCGTTCTCCAAGTAATCGACACGGCTCCCGGATTGGCGAATCACAGCCCGCGGATTACATCCCACGAACGAATAGCGCCCCAGATGCTCTCCACCTTCCACAGACTCAAAGAGGAATGACTCACCGCGGCCACGAATTTTGCGATACGCGGAGAGCGGCGTCTCGCAATCCGCGAGCAACCGCCGGGTAACTGGTATCAGGTTTCCCTTGCCCGAAGCTGCAAGCTTCAAGAACTCAGTGCGTGATGGCTGATACATGAAGTCTTTCCCCTAAAAGCACCGTCGGCGGATGCGTCTGATTGCTAGCAGCGTGAATACCGTAACCGCAAACGCATACGTGAGAATTCCCATGCCGACGGAAAACGGGATTAAATGGATCTGGTCGGGACCGAATGTGCAACGACTGAAATACATCAGAGCCCCGCCAATCATCGCCGTGGCACCCGTCTGGGCAAACAGACATAACAGGAACAGACCCAGCCCCACATGAGCGAGCCGTTCGGAAAACCAAATCGAGTAGCGCTCTTCTCCCATGGACCGCATCAGCCAGGCGAATTGAAAGTTTCGCGCTGCAACCAGCAAGCTCATTGTGATAATGACAATCGCGGGAAGCGGCCATGCCGATAAACCGATACAAATGATAATGTTCAACGCGATTCCTGTCCGCCATCCAAGATATCGCGCAATTGGATTCGCCTCCAGAATCAAATTTGGCGTTGCGATCCACGTGCTCAGGAAATCCATCCCACGGCTAAAAAGCATCATCGCCAGATTGAAGAAATAAAACCTCCCGCCAAATGGAATGAAATCTTCCATCTATTTCTTTCCATAAATCTTTTCAGGCTCGACCAGCCTTTCCTCTGTCACCTTTATCGAATCTCCATCTTTTAACGAAGAACGAAAAAAACAGGAATGGAAACCCTCATGGCAGGCGGCGCCCGCCTGCTCGACCTGAATTAACAGAGTATCTCCATCGCAGTCGAATGCGATATCCTTCACTGTCTGCGTGTGACCGCTTGACTCTCCTTTCATCCAAAACTTCTGGCGTGAACGACTCCAAAAGTGAGTGCGTCCTGTCGCGATCGTTTTTTCCAGCGAAGCCCGATTCATCCAGGCCATCATCAGGACTCTTCCCGTTGCTGCTTCCTGGATAATCGCGGGCACGAGACCGTCCGAATTAAACTTTAGATGTTCAAAAAGGGCCATATTCAGTCTTAGACACGGTTAACCCGTTATTATTCCGTTCTCGGTGGGGCTGCGCTCTGTGGCGCCATAACTCATAACAATCTCACCGTTATTCCTCTGCCGGCCAAATAATTCTTCACCTCCGCAACGGTGAACTGGCCGAAGTGAAAAATGCTCGCAGCCAGCACGGCGTCCGCACGTCCCTCCAGGAGCACTTCCGCCATATGTTCCAATGTTCCGGCACCGCCACTCGCCACGACCGGAACGGAAACCGTTTCGCTGATCCGCCGCGTGATCTCCAAATCGAATCCGGCCTTTGTGCCGTCTGCATCGATGCTGTTCAAGACGATTTCTCCAGCGCCGCGGGAAACAGCCTCTTGGGCCCACGCAACCGCCTCCAAACCCGTCGATTTTCTTCCTCCGTGCGAAAAAACCTCCCAACGATCTTGCGGAACCCGTTTTGCGTCGATGGAAACAACGATGCATTGAGACCCGAATTTCTCCGCGCCACTCCGGATCAAATCGGGATCAGCGAGCGCGGAAGAGTTGATGCTTACTTTATCGGCGCCGGCCTTCAGCATGGTTTGCATATCCGCGAGGCTGCGAATTCCTCCACCAACCGTTAACGGCATAAAACATTTTTCCGCGACCCTCTGGATCATCTCGACCATCGATTGGCGGCCATGCGCGCTCGCCGTGATATCGAAGAAAACCAGCTCATCGGCTCCCTGCTCATCATAGCGGACCGCAAGTTCGACCGGATCTCCGACATTTCGAAGCCCGCCTTCTTCAGCCTTGCCAAATTGCACTCCGCGTGTCACTTGCCCCGCATGAACGTCCAAACACGGAATGACTCGCTTTGCTAGCATGTCTATGCCGGATCTGAACCACCCGAAAACCCGCTACGAACCCGCTCGTTGGAACCTCTATAGCCGAGGAATCGTCACGCGGGTGAGAACCACCCCTTCACGTTTTTGAACTGCCGGTTGCTGTAGAGAACCGTATTGAGGGAATTAATCGGATTCGGCGCGGAGAACTGGTATCCCAGTTTATCGATGGCAGTCAGAATTTCAGGTTTCGTGAGGGCTTTGGCTTTGGTGACTTCGGCGACGGCCGCCTTCAGCGACATTTTATTTTTTCGAGATCGTCTTTTCTTTGCGCTTGGGGCCGACATTTGTTTCGGAGCAGGCCCGCTTGAACCACCACCTGACAAGGCGCGATTGATCTGACTCAACCGCTCCTCCAGCATCACTTTATCCTTCTGGAGGGATTCCCGCAGGGCGATATATTTCCGTACACTGTCATTCTTCATTGCCAGTAAATTACATGTGTATGAGAATAGATGACAAGCACGATTCGACAGTTCTAAAAACACGTTCCTTCGATATTTTTATATTTACACATCCCCTTTCTCGATTTACTTGCGCGAATCCTAGCTTCTGCTGAATATTGAGCTGGATTGAACGTCGATACATATTGGTCCGGCATGAGAAACACACATGTTCAGAACATTGTTAATAAGAGCAGGCCATAGAAAAATATCCAAAAGTGCCGCGATTACTGTATATTCAACGACCCTGAATCCTAATGCGTTACAATTATCAGACACCAAAAACTTGACCCGCATTTCGAATAAAATCTTCCATCTATGAATCGTCTCCTACAAAACTGCCCTAGCCTCCTGTTCATTTCTTTAAGCGCCATCCTTCTTGGGTGCGCGACTTCCGGAGTCAAGAATCCTTCCGGTGTTCCCGTTACTGAAATGCGGGCGGATGAACGCGGATTCGTCGCCGGCACCGGCGTTGAGTCTCAAGATTTGGTCGCGGTCGCCGACAAGATGGCGCGGAGCATTTTGGGAGTGCCAGAGATCGCTAGAGCGCAATCGATCCCGAGAGTCGTCTTGGAACCGGTGATCAATGATACGCGTTTTCCGATTAACAAAGACATTTTTCTGACCCGAATTCGCGGACAGCTCAATATCCAGGCTCGAAACAAGGTTCGTTTTCTAGCTCGAGAACAGATGGCAGCGCTTGAAAAAGAGCAAGCCCTCAAGCGATCCGGTCAAGTCACCGCCAGCAGCGATCCAAACATAGTCGAGTTCAAGGGCGCGGACTATTTTCTTACCGGAAAACTGCAGGGGATGACCACACGCACGTCCGCTGGCATAAGTGATTATATCCTCTACAGCTTTCAACTGATCGATGCCCGCACGAGTGACATCGTTTGGGAGGATCAGGCTGAGATCAAGAAACAAGGGCTCGAAGACGCGGCGTATCGTTGATGACACCCTCCCCGCAACGCGCCCGTCACCTTTCCCTTGTCGCGATCGGGATCATGGCGGTTTGCACAGGTTCCGGCTGCGCTACTTCGAAGCAATCCACGTCGTGGATTCGCACCGGCGACCCGATTGTGGACGGTCGATCGGCGATTGCGAACGGCCCGGAGAAAGACCGTTCGCTGTGGCAATGCCGGACGGCGTTGGAGTTGATGCGCCGCGGAAAATTCGGGGAGGCGCGTGAGCTCCTCGACGATGCCTTGTTAACCATCGGCTCCAGCACGGCGGGCGACAAGGAAGCGAAGAAATCCCGCGGTCTGTTCTCCTCCGAATCTCGAAAGACTTTCCGAGGCGAACCCTACGAGCGTGTCATGGCCTACTTCTACCGCGGAATTATTTACTGGATAGACGGCGAACCCGATAATGCCAGAGCATGTTTTCGAAACGCCCAGATCCAAGACAGCGATAGTGAAAGCAAGGAGTATTCGGGCGATTATGTCTTGCTCGATTATCTGGATGGACTCGCCTCTGTGAAGCTTGCCGGCGACGGATCCGACGCTCTCAAACGCGCTCAATCTCTGAGCAAGAACATCTCTCTAAAACCTTACGATCGGGAATCAAACATCCTCTTTTTTATCGAATTCGGTCATGGGCCCGGCAAGTACGCAACGGGCGAGCATGCAGAAGAGCTTCGGTTTCGCGAGGGGAAATCGGTGGCTCGAAATGTCTCGATCACGATCGACGGCACGCAGTTTCAGGTCCAACCATTCGATGATTTAAACTTCCAAGCGGTGACTCGAGGGGGGCGGGTCATGGATCATATCCTGGCGAACAAAGCGGTTTTCAAATCGAGCAGCGACGCCGTGGGCAACGTCGCGCTTATCGGCGGAGCCGTGATGGCTACGAACCGAGGCACTCAAGAAGCGGGCCTCGGACTGCTGGCGTTTGGACTGGCATCGAAAATTGTGTCAGCAGCCACAACCCCGACGGCGGATGTGCGCGCCTGGGACAATTTGCCGCTCTATTTATCCTTTGCCGCCGCCCGTCTTAGCCCCGGCCCACACACGGCGACGATCAACTTTCTCGATTCGACAGGCCAGCCAATCCCCTCGTTGAAGAAGACGGCGACGATGAACGTCTCATCTGAGCGGGACACCGTAGTTTTTGTCAGCGATCAATCCCGCACCTAAAAAATATGAAATCTACCACCACCTTTCTCTTGGGAACCGCCCTAGCAATCACGCTCTTGACTGGCTGCAAGACGGGCGGAGCCTCTGCGCCCGTCAACACGACCAAATTCGACTTGGAAAATCGGGAAACCTTTGTCCTGCTCGACGCGGCGACACAGCGATCTGTCACAAGTTCCGGAATACAGCAGCGGATTCATGAGGATGGCCGTCTTGAGGTTGTTGCAAATGTTCGCAACCGTGAAAACCGGCGGATTCAAGTGCAGATTAACTGCGAATTCAAAGACGGGCAGGGTTTTGTCACAGATGAAACACCGTTTCAGACGCTGATTCTGAGCGAGAATGAACAAAAGAGTGTCCGGTTCATTTCGATGAACGATACCGCGCGGCTTTATACGATCCGCGTTCGGCAAGCGCGATAGATCTCGCCTGCGCTCAGACTCCCCAAAAATGGGAGGGTGAAGCTCCCGCCGAACCCTGGAATTCTGCCAAGATTGGTAATCTCTCGTGGCGAATGAGATTTCAGGGCCGGCTTTTTTCCGCACAAACAAGCGTCATGACGCCCCCCAGGAAATCCGTCGTTCGCAGGGCCTGATAGCCTAGCGAATGCAACATGGATTCGAGTCCCTTTCGCTCGGGAAAATGCCTCAGGGACTCCAGAATATAAGCGTACGCATCCGAATCAGAACAGAACAGCCTGCCGAACATCGGAACGACCAACTGGAGATATCCGAAATAAATCCCGCGCCATAACCGATTCTCCGGCTTGCCAAAATCGAGAATCACCAAGCGCCCGCCCGGTTTCAGAACACGGAGGAATTCTTTCAGCCCCAACCTGAAATCCGCCAGATTGCGAAGCCCGTAGCTGATGGTCACCACATCAAATCCACCATCGGCAAAGGGGATTCTCGTCGCATCACCCTGAACAAAAGCAACCATCCCGAACTTGGAGGCCAATCCCGTCTCCACCACCACCGAACCATTCCGAGTTCCGAGATTCACGTTTTCCGGATTGATCAAAGTCCCTTCGCAAAGACCCGAGACTTCGGCCCGTTGGCGAGCGATTTCGAGCATCGGCATCACAAAATCCAACCCCACGACTTCCGCGCCGGATTTCGCCATCGCCGTTGCTACATCGCCGGTCCCGCAGCAAAGATCCAGCGCTCGGATTCCGGCGACTGGTGCCGCTTCCCGTTTCAACGCACGTTTCCAGAACCGGTGCATGCCAAAACTCTGAACATCATTAATGCGGTCATACCGCTTGGCGATCGTGGAGAAGAGGTCATGAACACGCGCTGCGCGCTCCCGACCTTCCGCGTAGTATTTGTTCGCCATCGCAACGAGACGCTACCACCGGCGCGAATACGATTCCAAGCTTTCGCGGCGGCAGACTAATTTCACCGAAGGGACATCTCCTCTGAATCCCCGATTCGCAGATTCGTCGTGTCGGACTCTTTTTTCTTGTTTTCCAACCTTATGATTTCAATACGCTTCCGACGGAGACCAATTCATGCGAGACGTAGAAAGAGGACCGGGGATTCAAATCGATTTTCCTGGATTTGGAACGATAAGGGACTTTGGTTCGGAGGGTTACCGTTTCAGTTCTGCCTTTTCTGGCCCATCCCCCTTCGACTTCATTTTCATTTCTCCTATCTGCTTCAATTGCTGAACTCAAACAAACCAACGATGCCGAGCGAAGCCGATACCTGCCGAACCCTGATCACCCCAAAGCTTCAAGCGGCTGGCTGGGAAAATGATCCGCACTCCATCGCAGAACAGCGATTCTTCACGGATGGACGGATTGTTGTTCGCGGATCAAAGGCGATACGGCGAAAAGGCAAACGGGCCGACTACATCCTTCGATACACTCGTGATTTCCCAATTGCGGTTGTGGAAGCGAAGGATGAAACCGAAGAGGCTGCTTCCGGACTCCAGCAGGCGAAGGACTACGCCGAAATCCTGAGTCTCAAGTTCGCCTATGCCACCAATGGACTCACAATTATTGAGCACGACTATTTCACCGGACTGGAACGAACAATCCCGGCTTTTCCCACTCCCGACGATCTCTGGCGCCGATTCCGCGCAGGCGATCAATTAGCTGACGAATCCACTGCCCAAAGGCTGCTCTCCCCCGCAAATCTCACGACCGGCAAAGATCCCCGCTATTACCAGCGAATCGCCATCGATAAAACCGTTAAGGCGATTCTCCACGGCAAACGCCGTGTCCTCATCACAATGGCAACCGGCACCGGCAAAACCGTGGTTGCATTCCAAATCTGCTGGAAGCTCTGGTCCTCAAAGTGGAATTCCAAAGCCGATCCTACGAGGAAACCCCGAATACTCTACCTCGCCGATCGAAATTTCCTCGTGGACGATCCGAAAGACAAAACGTTCGCCCCGTTTGGCGATGCCCGTTGGAAACTCGAAGGTGGAGTGGTCACTCATAGCCGGGAACTTTACTTTTCCACCTACCAATCCATTGCCAAGGATTCCAATCGCCCAGGGCTCTACAAGGAATTTGCGCCTGACTTCTTCGACCTCATCCTCGTTGACGAGTGTCATCGCGGCAGCGCGCGAAGAATCCAACTGGCGCGAAATCCTCGAATACTTCGCGCCCGCATATCAACTTGGAATGACCGCAACGCCACTGCGGGATGAGAATCGCGACAGCTACCTCTATTTTGGTAATCCAATTTATCAATACAGCCTCAGGCAGGGGATCGATGACGGCTTCCTTGCGCCATATCGCGTGCATCGCATCGTCACGCAATGGGACGCCACTGGCTGGCGGCCCAGCAAGAACGACCTCGACCGTTACGGGCGGGAGATACCCGACGAGGTTTACACCACCACCGATTTCGAGCGCCGCGTGGCGCTGCGTGCCCGCACCCAAGCCGTCGCGCGGCATCTCACCGATTTCCTGAAAAAGACCGATCGCTTCGCCAAGACCATCGTCTTTTGTGTGGACCAGGACCACGCCTCCGAGATGCGCACCGCGCTCAACAATCTGAACACCGATCTCATTGGCCACCCTCGCCCATCGGATGGGAGAGGGGCTGGGGGTGAGGGTTACCCCGATTACGTCTGCCGGGTCACCGCCGACGAAGGTGACATCGGTCGCGGACACATCGATAAAGGATGAACAAAAGAAGAAACTCGTACAGGAGAAGCTCATCAAGATCCGGAACTCAGTCCTCGACCTGAAGATCATTTTCGTGAAACTGGATGATGAAGACGACGCCTACATCATTTTCGAAAAACTGAACACTCGCGGAAAGGATCTTAGTTTGGCGGACCTCGTTAAGAACCACATATCGAAGCACCTGAAGGCCAAAGGCGCCTCAGTGGACCAGCCGAAGATAAAATGGGGAAAGCTTCTCGAAACAATAGAAGGCTCGTCTGCTGACCTTGAAGTTGATACCTTCTTGCATCACTTCTGGCTTTCGCGGTACGACTATTTGGCAGCTAAGCGACTTTTCAAGGTGCTCAAGCGCAACGTTGGAAAGAATGATGCGAAAGCCATTCTTGATGCATTGGTGGCTGATGCATCGCGATACAGAGCAATTCATGAAGTTGCATTTTGGAAGTGGTCTAATCAAGACCGTCGAATTGTTGCTGCACTGAAGGCACTTCAAATGTTCCGTGTGCAGCAACAGACTCCATGTGTGCTTTCGCTCATGCGAAGTTTCAAGGAGAAGAAGCTGAAGAAGACCCATTTTGAAAATGCAGTAATTGCCATCGAAAAATTTCACTTCTTGTTCACTGCAGTTACCTCCCAGCGGTCCTCGGGAGGAATTTCCGAAATGTATGCATCATTGGGGCGCCGACTCTTCGAGGCAACCGACACTCAGTCTGCAGTCACGGTAATCAATGAATTGAAGACGAAGCTCGACAACAAAGCATTCAAGGAAAAAAAGAAGTTCCTTCAGAATGCGGGCGTGTCCCTTCCTCAAGAATTCAAAAACCTATCCGACCTCACGCCCGCCGATATTCAATCTCGGACGGCAAAACTGGCGGATCTCGCGTATCAGAAAGTGTGGAAGATCTAATGCCGCCAACCACCGTCCAATCCCTCAGGGCGCTACTGAAATCCGCGCGTGCCATCATGCGCAAGGACAAGGGACTCAACGGCGACCTCGAACGCCTGCCGCGAACACGTAGCGCAGCCGTCTCCGGCTGCGAGTTCCAGCACCGTTCCGGTGCGTGGTCGTTTTCCTCAACAAACATCTATTGGCGGCGAGACGCCGCCCACACTCGCAGGCGGGGACGCCTGCGCTACCGCCATGCCTGACGCCGAGCAACCAAATCATCTGGTCTCAGGATTCCATTTGCGGGGGGGTGCTGCCGCACCTAAAACGCGAGGGCGGCACGTATTTTGTCACGTTCCGGCAAGCGGGCACGTTGCCGAAGGAAGTGCTGATCCGATTCAAGCAAGAGCGGGACGCAGTCCTTGTACAAGCAAAGGCCGCCAAGCGTCCGCTCACCTGGCACGAGCAGGAGGAATTGTTTCGCTGGTATTCCAGTCGCGTGGACAAGTACCTCGATGCCGGTCAAGGCACGTGTTACCTGCGCGATTCGGCTCTGGCGGACCTGGTGACCGGAGCGATCCAGTTCTTTGAAGGGCAGCATTACGAATTGCGTGCGTGGGTGGTGATGCCGAATCACGCGCACGTTGTCGTCCGGCCGATGCCCGGGCACGTGTTGAGCGATATCCTGCACTCTTGGAAATCCTTCACGTCTCATGAGATTAACAAACGCCTGCCGACGAAGGTCTCTCCCTTCTGGCAAAGCGAGTCCTACGACCATCTCATCCGCGATGATGAAGACTTACACCGTTGTTGGCATTACACGCTGATGAATCCGGTGAACGCTGGCCTCTGTGCCGCCCCGGAAGCTTGGAAGTGGAGCAGCGCGTATGTAGCGCAGCCCGCCGATGTAACGCAGCCGTCCCCGGCTGCGAGTTCCATCACCGTCTCGGTGCAGGATCGTTCTCCTAAACAAGCACCTTCGAGCGGCGGGACGCCGCCCGAACTCGCAGGCGGGGCCGCCTGCGTTACGTGATTTGCCATGCCGAAAGTTGCTTCCACCCCCACTACCTCGCAATCCCTCGCGGCTCTTCTAAAATCCGCGCGCGACATCATGCGCAAAGACAAGGGGCTCAATGGCGACCTTGACCGGTTGCCGATGCTCACCTGGATCATGTTCCTGAAATTTCTGGACGACCTGGAAATTCAGCGCGAGGGCGAGGCCAAGCTCGCCGGGAAAAAGTTCAAGCCCGCCATCGAACCGCCTTACCGCTGGCGCGATTGGGCGGCGCAATCCGATGGCATTACCGGCGACGAATTGCTCGCCTTCATTAACAATGAGGAGACCGCGTTGCCCGGTTCGAAGAAAGGCGCGGGCCTGTTCCGTTACTTGCGCACGCTGACGAGTTCCAACGGTGATGACCGGCGCGAGGTGATTGCGACTGTGTTTAAGGGCGTGCAGAACCGCATGGTCAGTGGTTACCTTTTGCGCGATGTCATCAACAAGCTCAACGGGATTCATTTCGCCGCTCGCACTCGGCGCGCTCTACGAGTCCATGCTGCGCGAGATGCGCGATGCGGCGGGCGATTCCGGCGAGTTTTACACGCCGCGCGCCGTCGTGCGGTTCATGGTCACCGTGACGAATCCGCGCCTGGGCGAGACCGTGCTCGACCGGGCCAGCGGCACGGGCGGATTTCTGGTCGAGTCGTTCAATCACCTTTCCCAACAGGTCAAGACCGTCGCCGACCGCAAGATCCTTCAGACGCAATCGCTCTTCGGCTGCGAACCCAAGACGCTGCCGTATCTGCTCTGCCAGATGAATCTGCTGTTGCACGGCCTCGACGCGCCGGGGATTGATCCTGGCAATGCCCTCCGTTTCAAGCTGACGGACATTGGCGAGCGCGACCGCGTGGATGTGATCCTGACAAATCCGCCCTTCGGCGGCGAGGAGGAGAAAGGCATCCAGGGCAATTTCCCGGAAGACAAGCAAACGGCGGAAACCGCGCTGCTGTTCCTGCAATTGATTATGCGGAAGTTACGCAAACATCGATCACCCCTCACCCCTTCCCTCTCCCATCGGATGGGAGAGGGTGGCCGAAGGTCGGGTGAGGGTTTCTCCCGCGCCGCCGTCGTCGTTCCCAACGGCACACTCTTCGGCGATGGCGTATGCGCCCGCATCAAGGAAGAACTGCTCACTGCATTCAACCTGCACACCATCGTCCGGCTGCCCAACGGCGTGTTCGCGCCCTACACCGGCATCCCGACGAACCTGCTATTCTTCGACCGTTCCGGGCCGACGCGCGAAGTCTGGTATTACGAACAACCGTTGCCTGAGGGCCGGAAGAATTACACCAAAACTGCGCCCATCCAGTTCGAGGAATTCGCCGACTTGATCAAGTGGTGGGACCAGCCTGGTCCTGGCACGAAGCGAAAGGAAAACGAGCGCGCTTGGAAAGTGCCCGCCGCCGAGTTGCTGGCGAACGGCTGCAACCTCGACCGTAAGAATCCGCGCGCCAAGGAAGACATCACGCACCTGCCGCCGGAACAACTCGCCGCCGACATCCTCAAAAAAGAGCAACGCATCGCGGAAATCATGGGCAACATCCAAAAGCTTTTGGCGAAGCACGGCGCATGAGCAACGCGACTTCGAGATGCCCCGCTGGGGCAACCGAGAATAGCCCAGCGTTTCAACGCTGGGAAAACACGATTAACACCTCACCAAGTCCCAAAGGGACGGAAGACGTTCTCAAGATCACCGTGGCAACGGCGATGGGATTCTTTCGTCCCTTCGGGACTCGATTCCCTTTGGCCTGGATACCCACCGTTGAAACGGTGGGCTATTCTCGTGCATCCCTTCGGGACGAGGGTGGCTCGGATACGCCACCGGAGCGCGGGGGTCTGCGGAGAACCATCCGCGGCAAGTGCGGCAATCGGGATGTGGAGGATTCATTCTCACGCTTTGTGCGCGGCGTAGCTGCCACGGCTGGTCCGTGGGAACCAGCCGTGCTCCGAGCGCGCCAGGAGACCCGCGCATGACCAAAGCGTGGCCCAAGGTCAGACTGGGCCTAGAACAAGCGCATTAGAGTCTCGAAATCGCCAATCCGGAATTTTGTGAAAAAAATCTCGTCTCT
>JAQBVM010000104.1 GCA_027623095.1 Verrucomicrobiota bacterium | reverse complement strand
CGAGATTTTTTTCACAAAATTCCGGATTGGCGATTTCGAGACTCTAATGCGCTTGTTCTAGGACCAGTTTCACCGCTTCGCCTTGGGCGTACAACGGCAAGTTATTCTTCCTAAGCGAGGAGGGCGACACCTTCGTGGTCGAAGCAGGACCGGTATTCAAGCTCTTGCGCAAGAACTCGCTTGGCGAGTTGTCATTGGCGTCTCCCGCGATTAGCCAGGGCAACTTGCTGATCCGGACTGCGTCCAAGCTTTACTGCATTGCGAGTCCCCCGTAGTTCACATGGAAAGCTACCTGGAGGCCGCCGATCAGGGACTGTACTTTCCCGGCATGAAGGCGGTGTCCCTCGACAAGTCCGGAGATGGACCCTATCGGCTCAATGGTTGGGAAAACTCCATCGAGCAGGCGACCGAAGTTCTGGGGCGATTCGCACCGAGAGCATTTCGACGCCCCGTTGCCAAAAGTGAAGTGGAGCCATTTGCACAGCTCGCAAACCCAGCGATCGAGAGCGGTCGGGAATGGCCTTTGAGACTCTCCGTTCGGTCGATGCTCAGCTCGCCACAGTTCCTTTTGTTTGGAGGAGAGGCAGGAACACTGGACGACTACGCGCTGGCAAGCCGGCTTTCCTACTTCCTGTGGAAAAGCATGCCCGACAACGAGCTGTTCGACATCGCTAAAGCCGGCAAGCTATCGGATGCCAAGACGCTTGCCGGTCAGGAGTTCCGCAGGGTAAAACTTTCCGCAGACAGTCCCCGCGGCGGTGTCTTAACTTAGGCCGCCATCCTCAAGACCACCGCCAACGGCACGGTGACCTCGCCGGTTATGCGCGGCAGCTTTGTGCTGACCAGCGTTCTGGGAACGCCGCCCTCACCGCCGCCGCCGGGTATCGGATCGATCGAGCCCGACACCCGCGGCAAGACGACCATCCGCGAGATTCTCGCGGCCCACCGGAACAGTGACACTTGCAACAAATGCCACCGTGACATCGACCCGCCTGGATTCGCGTTGGAGAGTTTTGATCCGATCGGAGGTTTTCGAACCCGATACCGGGCGAATGCGGGTGCAGGAAGTGCCACAACCTTTGGCTTCATGAATGGGAGGTCTTACAAAGACGGTCCGCCTGGCGATGCCAGTGGTGTAACCGCCGACGGACGGAAATTCTCGGGCGTTATTGAATTCAAGAGACTCCTGCTCGATCAAAAGGAACCGGTCGCGCGGAATTCATTTCAGGTTCCGCTGGTTGTCCAAACGGACTCAAGCAGAGTCATCAGTGTCATGATCCAAGATCACTTTGTCGTGCCGAAGGTCGATGGCGTCACGGGCAACCATCACAACCTTTCACACCATGGACAGGATCAGACAAAGATCGAACAACTGCGGAGGATCGAATCCCAGTTTGTGAAGTGCTTTGACATTCTCTTGAGGCAGATGAAATCCACGCCAGAGTCCGGTTCGACATTACTGGACAACACGTCCATTCTCTTCGGAAGCAACCTTGGCAACGCCAACGCCCACCATGCCCGGAATCTGCCGATTCTCCTAGCCGGCGGCGGGTTCAAACATGGCCAGTTCATTACTCACGACGAGGTCAACAACAAACCCCTCTGCAAATTATTCGTCACCATGCTCAACAACGCCGGAGTGGAAGCCGAATCGTTCGGTCAAAGTACGAGCGCTTTGAGTTGGTCGGCCAGCCGGCATGCCAGCATGTACGCAAAGGACGATTATCGCAGCGGATTAGACCGGGTCGGATCGGACGAGTAAAAGTAGTCCATGACAACAATGACCCTAATGGAGGCGCGGACCAATCTGGATGAACTATGCCGACGAGCAAAAAACGACGAGGATGTTGGGATTGTTTTCGGGCGGCAGGTTCTCCGGCTCATTCCGACCAAGGTGAACCGTCAAAATCCGGTGGTCCTCATCCCAATAAAAGATCGGAACTTACGACGAGATAAAGAAGTTCCTAAGAAACCTCTGAATCCGAGCGAACCTGCCTGACGCCTTTTCGATTTCTACGGGATTTCAACGATTCGGTAAAACGTTCCTTTTTCTTGGACTTCGAACTCACGGGTTAGCACCTCATCGGTGGCGACAAAACTTGGCTCAGTGGCTGACCAAGTCTTAAGGTCTTTCGATGATTCCAAACTGTATAGCTTTCCCGGAACGACTCGAAGATCGACAGCTATCCTTGAGTCGCGAATTAATCTCAATTTGGTTCATGTTCGACAATCCAATTCGCTTTGAGGCGCTGGTACGATGGTACAGTGTTAAAAGCTAAATCCTTCTGCGATACTTTGCAGGACGCCTTCCCGATCCAGGGAGAATCAGCTCCAAATGTCCCTGCTTTGCCAATGAAGACAATGCCGCTGAGTACGCAGAGAAGGAAAGATGAACACGCTTGTTGTTCGTTTCAACCAAGTGTTTGACATCGTGAATTGTAAAATCATCTTTAAGCTTCTCTTGGACCTCCGCAATCAGGTCCTGCGCTGTAAAGAATCTATGCGGCGATGTCATTGGGTCATGCCTCGGAATTTCGCCTGATGGCTTGTTAGTTTGGATTCCTGATTTGATGATGCCATCAATTGCATGATCAATCGATGCGTGTAGGGTCTTGCGTAGCATTTCCATTTGCCGTTTCACGCTAATGCTAATACAATATACAAAGTTTTGCGTCAACTGGTAAGTCCAGCGATCCCTGCTATAAACGAGTTCCTGTCTCTGCCAACAAGCCAGAGGCTTGCCGCCTGGTGCGTATCTCCATTCGCCGAGCGCGGCCTGTCTTAAGAAACTTGTATGCAAGGTTGGGATCCGTTTCCGAACAATCACTACTGGACACCAGCGGACTGGATTGCGAAAGTCTCAAGCACCGGACGGTTCGGGAACGGATAAAGTTCTGCAAATCTTCCGCGAGAGATGTTTGCCTATTTCGGAATGGCGCGGAATCGCTTCTTTGCGGCGTGTGCGCGGGTTCCACCAAACCGAGTGGCTTCCGCCCTCCCGATAAAACTCGCACCCGTTCGCCCGGAGATGATGCAGTAGCTCCTGACGCTTCATGCGACGGTCACGAGAGTCCACTCCGCATCGGCGCCGCAATGTCCGGCCAGTTCCTCCTCGTTAATCTTGACCATCAGTTTAATTGCCTGGACCAGGCTCTTCAGGCACGACGCTCTTGTCCGTCCTTGGCCATTTGCGCCGGCCACTTCAGGACAAAAGGCGATGAACCAATTTCCGTCCCTCTGAACGATAGCTGTGAACTGGCGATTCAGCCGAACTCTGCGAGTGGCACTCTTCATAGTAAGAGCCTAATCATCCTGGAAGTGGGAAGCAAGTCAGCACGGTCGGCACCGTCGCGGAAGATCGAAAGCCAGTGTGATCAAGAAGATTGAGCCATGACTCTTAAGGCAATGTAAGGGGCCAGATTGAAAACCAGGATGGCGATAATGTAGTTCAGCAGAAGCTGGAGACGCGCCAATCGCACGGATGCCTCTTCAAGTCCGAACATCATCGCGTAAACCTTGTTCGCCCAGCTTCCGAATGCCACCATTTTGATCCAGCCGAGAATCAGCATTCCTAAATCGAGCACCCTGCACCATCCGAGGAATTCGCGAATCGCTTTACTGTTCATCGGCGGGGAGCGTAGAGGTTGGTTCTAGGAGCGCCAGCACAACCGCCACACGGCGCTCGCTCGGCAATCGCACCCAGCACAACTCGCAGTCAACCGGTGGAGCCGGAAAGACTCGACATCGAGAATGGACGCTACCGGACGCATTCCAGACTCATGCGTTCCCGCACGATCTCGCAGCGCTCGTGTCCAAGGACTGGCGGGACACGAATGCATTTGGAGGTTCGTGCGGATAAATGGCAAATGAATTGCCTGATGCAGTCGATTCAGGGCGGTCGTCTCAACGGCTCGAAAACGTCCGCTCTCAGGCTCTGTTAGCGTTTCCTGTGGAGATTTTTAGTCTGGATCAGCCGAGCAAGTATTCCCCTTCGTTGGAATACATATTCCCGCCGTATGTGACCCTTGCACTTCGGTCCGATCAAACCTTTGCCCACCTGCCCGAAGGGAACTTCATCGGTGAATTGGCAGCAGCAGCGTTATTTCCACTGATACGCGGTGATTGCATTCAATTCCCGGATGAAAAGCCTGCTGCCGGTGATGGCGAGATGCCCCCAGGTCTCCGACTCGGATATTTTTCTGGAATCGATCGGGTCGAATCGATCGGGCCTTGCGCGAAAGAGCAACAATTCTCCTTCATTGCTCAACGCCAGGATTCGGTCACCGTGGGAAATCATGCTGCAGTAAAATCCCATTGATTTCGTGGAGGTCCATTGCTCCTCTCCGGTTTCGAGATTCAGGCAGGCCATTCGGGATGACTTCAAATGCAGATAGACATATTTGTTCAGAACGATCGGAGGAGACATATAGACCGTCGCCTTGTTCTTCCAGACTTCAGTGACTTCAAACGGACCTCCGGTTTCTGAAAGTCCGAACATCCCCGACCGGCTTTTGCGGGTGCTGGTGAAGATTTGATCGTTGAAAACGACGGGAGTCAGAATGCAGCCAAGCTCGATGCTGTCGAGTCGCTTCAGCCACAGGACGTCCCCGGTATCCGGATCCAGGCCGGCAATGTCTGAGATCATTGCGACGAGTAATTGGGGCTTTCCAAGAACCGGGTGAATATCCGGAGACGAATAGGATCCGTGGCCCTTCTCTTCCTCGATCAGACTGCGCCACCGAGATTCGCCGGTCCATTTGTTGAGGCAAACCGTCGAGTCCGCCGTCTGGACGTACACAGAATCGCCCGAGACCAACGGGGAGCAAATGAAACCCAGCTCCGGAATCGGGGTTCCGTAGCGCTGCGAGAAATCCACCCGCCAAATCTCAACTCCCGTTGCTTCGTCCAGGCAGACCAGCACGTCCCGCATTCCCGAGACATACAATCGCCCTGCATCAAAGGTCGGTGTCGATTTGATCCAACTTCCCGTCCGCACACCAAATTCCGCGACGTCCATGCCTCCCTCCCACTCGCGGCGCCATGACTCTTCGCCTGTGAGTGGATCCAGCGCGCGGACCACCTCGTGTGCTTTGTTCCTGGTTTCAAGGACGATAACATGGCGTTCGGTGACGATGGGGCTTGAATAGCCTTCCGAGAGTTCGACGCGCCAGATGCGAGTGAGATGGTCCTCCGAGAGTGAATCAGGCCAGGGATTCTCTCCCGGTACCTTTCCATCCCGAGTGGGGCCCCTCCACTGCGGCCAGGTGAGCTCTTCATCGCCCGCGAAAACTCTGACCTCCGTGAGGCAGAAAACCGCGGTTAGCCACGACCAAGAAATGATCCTAAAGAAAGTCATCATCGGATACTGTGTATTGCGACGGAGATTGACGGGAAGATCCCGCCTTATTCAAGTAATTCTTGGTGGCCGTTAGGTTATTTCATGAGCGGCAGTAATGGGGTGGAACGATGTCAATTCCAGAAAAAGAGTGCCTCTCGGAAGATCAGCGATACGAGCAGTTCGTGCAGCGGTTGGCCTGCCACGAGCCAGCGTTGCGACGTTTCCTCCGATCCCTGCTGCCCACCTGGACGGATGTGGACGATCATCAGTTGATGAAGTGCGTCGAATCGAAAATCCTTAATTCCGAACCAGGCTGAGATCATGAAACACGCGAGTCTTCAGAATCTATCGGCCCAGGAGAAGGAATGGGTGGAAGACTATTTGAATGGCACCATCGAAGCCGAAGCGTTCGAAGCTTTGCAGGCTCGCATGATGGAAAGTCCGGCGTTACGCGCCGCCCTGCGGCGCTACCTGACGCTGGACAGCTACCTTCAAGACGAAAACGGAGCCGCGGAACTCCAAGTCCTGGGGACACAGCTCAATGTCGAGGCGGCGTCGACCTCTGCAACACTCGTGGTGAACGAAGGCAGAGTCCAGCTCAGACGACTCGTCGATGGAAGCACCACGGAAGTGCCCGCCGGCTTCGAGATCACAGCGTCCGTCGATGGCCACGGAGACTTGGGGCTGACACGCCGGGGACCGGCTCAGTCGTTGTGGAAAAGCAATCTCCCAGACGATGCAACCCGCGGCACCTGGATTTCGGACATGGATGAGCTCGCGAAAGATCTGAAAGTCGCCGTCAAGAGTGGCGAACTCAGCGAAATCGAAGCGCTGGCCAAATACAAGAAAGCTGCCGTTTTGAGGAAGGCGTCGGGTCGCTTGGGGGCGGCGCCCATTCTGATGGGGAAGAAAAAGGCCGCTGACGGGCCCACCAAAGCGCACCTCATCGTGCTCTCCGTCTCCCGCAGTCAAACGAGCCCGGTTCGCCTCACGCCCGGCGCAGTTTTCCGAATCCACGGTTGGGTGCGCTCCGACGCGGACGTCTCGTTTGGATTGAGCACTCACCGGCCCAATGGAGGTTTCGCGGGTAAGTACGAGACGACCCGCTGGATCAGAAGCTCCGCCGACGACACGGCCCCATTCAGTATCGAACTCCCGCTCGAACATTTTCGGGCCATGAACAAAGCCTTTGCCGCCTCCTCAGTCGGATTCGAACTCACGGAGTGGTGGTGCTATTCTAAAAGTGACGATGTGGATCTCGAAATCATGCAGGTGGAGCTCCTCGTTCCCTGACGAGCCATGGAGCCGTACCGACTCACAAATCAACCGAAACAAAAAGGCGAGCTGAAATGAAGAATGGAATGAGAGCAATATGCTCAACCCTTTCCCTCGGGTTGGCCCTCTTGGCTGCCGGTTGCAGCGGGGGTAAGGAAAAGAACAACACGCGCAATCTCGAAGAGTTGAGAGCGAAGTTAAGAGAACAAGTGGCGAGTGGCGCACTGACCTTGGAGGAAGCCCAGGTGAGACTCGCGGTGGCGACAAAGGAGTCGCGATTCAAAGGCAAGCCCAAACAATCCCCGGCGCTTGAAGCACTGGGAGCTCAACTTCAAGAACAGGTGAAAAAAGGCGAGCTGACTTCGGAGGAAGCGAAGGCCAAGTTTGCTGAGGCGAAGACGAAGACCCCGGCCAAAGCCGGCAACAAGAAAGAAGAATCCAAGTGAGGATGAGACAAGAGGCAAGGCGATCATCAGCCAGTTCCGTTGCGCGAGGTTTCACCCTAATCGAGCTGCTGGTGGTGATCGCGATCCTTGGGATTCTGGCCGGAATGTTGTTGCCCGCGCTTTCCGGAGCCAAGGCGAGGGCAAAACGAACGGCCTGCCAAAACAACGTGCGCCAGCTTCAATTGGCGCTTCAAATGTACGCCGACGCCCACGATGACCGCGTCCCTCCTCGCAGCTCCCGGCAGGGCGCTGCCTGGGTGGATGTCCTTAAACCGTACTATGCGGACGCCGCGCTGCTGCGCTGTCCAGTGGACCGTGGAGATAACACGAACAGCTATTTGATGAACGGCTTTATCGACTTCTTCGTGGTGAATTCATTTAGTGGAAACTGGGATCAATTCTTCGGAGAATACAAAACAGGTGGTTTTCCAAGCCTCAAGTTATCCAGCATCGCCAAGCCAACCGAGACAATTATCCTTGGCGAACGGAAGGCAAATTCCAAAGGTGATTCCTACATGGATATTTGGCCACCGGAATACGGCAGCGATCACTTGGTTGAAGTGGATCACGCCAAACATCGGGAAGCGCGCGGCGAGCGCGGCGGTGGTTCAAATTACGCCTTCGCGGACGGAAGCGTGCGGTTTCTGAAATACGGGGCCGCGTTTAGTCCGAAAAACCTCTGGGCGGTCACGGATCAATTCCGCGATGCGCCACTCCCCGAATTATAGAGCAACCGCCGCAACCTCGTACGCGGCGGGCGGCCAGTCGGTGTGGACATCGTCTCCCAAAGGCGTGCCATTCATTAAGTGGGAGGCCGAGAGGTAACGGTAGTTCGGATGCGGACCCGAAAGCAGGTGAAGTCGATTCCGATCAGGGGAAATGACCCGCGAACCCTGCCAGCCAGCGCTGATGGCAACAGCGCTTTCCCTATCGAATAGAGACTCCAACGGTCAATGGTGATCCGGAGGCTTTAGTTCGCCCGCCCGCAGCTCGAATGGCAGCCAATTTTGGCGCGGAGGCAAAGGGCATATTGCGAAAGGTGTGAAGCCGCACGGCGGAGTATATGCGCGGTTGAAATCAATCGTCACGCGACCGCTCATGTTGGGCCTGGCTACGTAGAGAAAACGTCCGGTTGGATAGGTGAAGGCGCCGGCGGTGCGGTCGCGAAACATCACAAAGTAATCCTCCTCGCCCGGTTCCTCAACGACCACGAGACGATGCTCAACGCCGGCGTAGGTAAAGACTACGGTTCCGGGGACGACGAACTCCTGCGTTTCGCCAATCATATCCTGGACACGCATTTTTTTCGTTGCGGGAGCTGGTTCAAACCTGCCGGCGATGCGCCACGCGGGATCGTAGGGGAAATAGTTGATTCCAGGAAAAAGCGCGCGTGCCGGGGCTTCCGGATCGCGGACGCGCAGACCGATCCGTTCCCCACGCTCAAGGACGATGATCGAGAGGATGCCGATTTGCAGCACGGTTGGATCCGGTGCCGCATCTGATTGCAATTCCATCGCATGCGCCGGTTTTTCCGCAATAGTTGCCAGAACGCCTGGCGCGGCCTCGAAGCGGACCAAGCGTCCGGATCGAACAAAACTGCCAACACTCGCGGCAACTCGGTTCCGCGGGAGAACGACCTGATTGGTTGAACTGCTGCCCGCCGAGTTCCGTCCCTCCACCAGCCAATGCAAACCGGTCAGCGTCGTCCAGCCGTTCGGGCCTGCGAGAGACTCTCTGCGTTGCGTCTGCCACTCGATCCAATCGGCTGGCGGCGCGGAAATATTCCCGCTGGCTGCTTCGTTCGACTTGCAACCAGCCAGCACGAGTCCGAGGAACAGGTTCAATGTCAAAAGCACAAATTTCATAAGCATGAGAGGATAGTTTCAATCTGACCGAGTGCACTATCGAACTACGTTGAGTTTTCCGACGCGATCCAACTCAATCTCACGCTCGCTCGGCGGAACATCTGTAGCGACAGTTTTTCCGCAGGGCCAGCGCACCCCAATCCGCGTGGGAGGTTCGGGCGTTCCCATGACCCGACCGATCCATCTTGCGACCAGCAGCCACGCTCAGCCACCTACCGGTCAACGCATCGAGATTTGCGATTTGAGCAATAGGAATCCGTTCTGCGGATCGGTTCGATAGATGGCCAACCTCCCGCCTTTGCCGCTGGGAAGAATCAGATCATCAGATTCGCGCTGGCTTTGGTCCGCTCTACGGTCAGCGTGTTTGCTGACAGAAAGCGCTGAATTTCAATCGGACGAAAGATCTACGCTCAGCCGATTATGCTGATCTTGGGGACTCCAGCCTTACGGTGCAGGTGGTCTTTGTTCCGCGCGCTCAGCTTGAATTTGCCTGCCAACGAAAGGAACTTGAATCGGTCGGGTTGTATTTGCTCATTGGCGAAAGCGACAACGGGGATCGTTCTACTCTTTACATCGGCGATAGCTGAGGAATGCGGGGATCGTCTGAAGCAACAAAACAAGGCTAAAGAGTGGACCACCGCACTTGCCTGCATATCCAAGACGGCGGCTTTCACCAAGGCCCATGTCAAATATCTGGAGTGGTTTTGCTAAAACCGGTGAATTTACCGAGGATAGCCTCATCGTGTTCGCAGGCGGTTTGTCCAACCGGGCTGACGCGCCGACAAGTCATGAATACTTGGTTGCGAAGCGGCAGCAACTTCTCAAAGACGGCGTATTGGAAGTTGTGGACGATGAAACGCTGCGCTTCGCCAGTACGTGCGCCGCGCCGCAGCCTCACATTATCGCTCTGCCTGATCAAGCGTTTGGCCAGAAAACTCATTATTGGCAAAGGCAGATCGTTATTCGACCCTTCGATCGAGCGAGTTCAGGAACTCCTTCAAAGGACCGAACACTTGTTCCGGATCGGAGCCCCCATCCCAGTCCTCCCAGAATCTTGCGAGTGGACTGGTCTCTTGATGCTGCTTGGTCTCGACATCGCCTTCGGACGTCGTTCCTTTCGGTTTCCAATCGGCGCCGAGAGCTTTTCTGGCTGCCGCAAGAAGAGTCAAAGCGCTGGAGGCGTCGCCTTCTCTCCATGAGAGAAATGCCCTCAAAAAAAAGCCACCCACCGCATTGGGGTTGCTGTTGCAGGCGTGGGATAAGCGCTCATTGGCGATCGCAAAATCCATCCGCATGACCGATATCTCCCCCAGAATTAACAACACGCCTGTTTCCTCCGGATTGATCTTCTGGGCGGTCTCGAGATATTGTTCGGCCAGCTTCAAGTCTTCCCGTGACGCCGCGTGAAGGGCCCGCAACGCTCCGGACTGCTGGTAGGCTTTCCGATTTTTTGGGTTGATCCGGATTAACGCTTCGAGTTCCGTTAGCGCTCCGGAGACATCTCCCAGCCCCACCAGGCATTGGCTGAGGTAATAGCGAGAATCCTCATGTTTGGGATCGAGCCGCAAGGCGCTTCTGAAAAGCGCTATCGCGTTTGTCAGGTCGCCTTCCGCTTTCAAAGCGTTCACCGCCGCTCGCTGAAGTCTCCAAAACTCGGCGATTTGTTTTTTGTTCGGGCTGGACTTTTCGGCAATCGAAGGATCAGCCGCCGATCTGTTTTCCCCAGCGCCCTGCCCGCCTGCCAGCCGCTTAGGAACGGGATCTCCCTCCGTAATCTCCCACCTAGCGTTGCAGTCGAGGCTCTCAAACACATCGATCCCCCCGCCGAGCCAGTAAACTTCCACTCGCGCAGCTTTCTTCGCGCTTCCTAATCCAAAATGCTGAATCCGGCTGCTTTGCGAAAGATACGAGGCACTCGAAACCGTTCGACGCATCCGAGCCCCGTTCCCGGACACGACGACTCGAGCGCCGTCCGCTAATCCAAGCGGAGCGCCATTCTTAAGCCGGCTGCGAAGCCGAAGCTCCAGCCAGTTTCCCTTTTCCATCTCGTTCCGCAGCAACCGCACCCCCTCACCCAGGTGCGCAATCAAAATATCCATGTCCCCATCGTGGTCGTAGTCGGACAAAGCCAGCCCCCGGCTGACATGCTTCTCGGACAAGAGTGCGCTCTCTTCAGCCAGATTGTAGAAGTGCTCTCCTTGTTGATTCCAAAACAAGAAAGCTTCCTGCGGCTTCAATCGTTTCGGCGTCCCCTCCGCTTCGATCGTGTTTCCGTTCGCCACCACAAGATCCATCCAACCGTCGCAATCGAAGTCGGCGAACTCGGTTCCCCATCCCACATATTGCAGGGCGATCTGCCCCAAACCAACTCGATCGGCCACATCCATGAAACGGAGACTGTATTGTTTCGCCTCGGGATCCGGCCCGGCTGCGCCGCGCTTCGTCTGCTCCGGTTTTCTGTTAAAATCATCGAACAAATTGTCGTAAAGAGCGTTTTCCTGCGCCACCCAGTGCGTAATGAATAAATCGTCATCACCATCCCGGTCCCAGTCTCCAGCCGCCAATCCCATGGCGCTTCTGTAATCAGCAACCCAGGCCGGGTGGCTCAGATCCTCAAATCCACCCCTTACGTTGCGATAAAGAACATTATCGGAAATATCGTTGGCAACGTACAGGTCGAGCCAGCCATCATCATCAAAATCGTGCCACAGCGCTCCGAGGCTTCTTCCAGCTTCGTTAACGACTCCACGTTCCCGGCCTACTTCTCGGAACGTTCCATCTCCGCTATTTTCGAACAATAGATTCCTCTCCGGCTCGTAAGAAGCCGGATTTAGTGAGTAGGGCACGAAAGTTCCCATTTGTTCTGACTTGCGGGTTGAACCTGCTGCATCGCCCTTATATTTCACGTATCCGCAAACGTACAAATCCAAGTCACGGTCGTTGTCGAAATCTCCCCATGCCAACCCTGCCCAAAACCCTTTGAATCCCTCGAAATCGGCTACGCTGACAAACCTCCGCCCGCCTGGACCGGCAATGTTATGGAAGAGTCGAAGCGCCTCATGGCCGCTCACAGCCAAATCGAGGAATCCGTCGCCATCATAATCGCCCCAGGCGGCGGCCATTCCGCGGATGCGTGTCTCAGGAAACTCAGCGCTCTTTTGAAAGGTTCCGTCTCCTTGATTCACAAAGAGCTCGCACGGCGACAACCGGTCTGTCGAATTCTCCAAAGAACCGCCCGCACTCACCAGAAAAAGATCGTCATCTCCGTCGTTGTCGAAGTCGCCCCACGCCACACCCGGTCCCATGTCTTCGGGCAACTGAGACGTTCGCGTCCCCGAGAACGTAATGAACGAGGAAAGACCCGCCGAAACCGTTGCATCTGTGAACCGCGGAACGGGCGCCTGCTCAGGTGCATTCCGCATAAGGCTTCTCGTGATGTCTCGATTCTCTTCGTCGGGCCGGTACTTTTGGGGCCGGTTTGCCAAGTAGGTGAACGCGAGAAATGCGAACCCTCCCACGAAAGTCACCATGAGAACCGCCACAGTCCAGCGCAATCGCCGGCGTCGAGGACTCAGCGGAGGTTTGATCGGAGGCGGCAAGGGAATCGAATCAAGGTTCAGCGCGAACGAGCGTTTGCGCGGGCGGAACAGCAGGAATCGCGGCGTTTGTTTTCGATTGCCTTACTTTTACCGTGGTGGATGCACGAGTGATCTCGGTTACGGGAGCGGTTACCTTTCCCTCGCCGAGCAGATAATCAAGCAGATATTGATCGATCTTTCGGTACTGAAGAATCACGGTGATATGATACTCGCCCGAATCGGACACGCCTGGAACTTCCACGCTTTCTTCACGAGTATCGTCCGCCCGTTTTTCATCACTTCGCACGACCGTGGATGGGCAAGGAATCGTGTATTTAACAGCGTCCGAGTACCCAGGAAACAACGCGCGACGATACCGAACTCCGACCATCTCCCAAAGGTTATGCCGATCGATCAGATTGCCTTGCTGGTCAACAGGCTCCGCTTTGAAGAGAAATGTGCCGGGTTCAATGAAATTCTTCGCATCCCGCTTCCCGGAGCTGTAAACCTCCCGCCCATTGTCATCGGTGACACGAACTTCCAACCAGCTCTGGATAATGTCCAGGGGGCCTGTGGGAAAGTCGTGCCCCACTTTGTTGGAACCTAGCACGACTCGCATCGGAATCGGATCTCCCACCCCAACTTCATCGGGAACTTCCAAACCGAGTTTCACGATCGGGCCTTTCGACCATTTATCGCCGATTTCGGGAATATCGATTTTGCCCTGCAACCACTCCTCAACAAGGCGCGCGTGCGTTTCCCCTCCCTCGAGGTTCAACATTCGGGGAATCATTTGGTTGGCTCCCAAGAATCGGTGGCTCCGGTGTTTTGCGTCGTTCGCCGTTCGATTATAGTCAGCTTCATCACCGGAGGCCGGATCCGTCGAATCCACCAACGGCATATGGCATTCCCGGCATTCGATCGTCTTTGAAGCGTCGCCTTTGTGGTTCCAATGGCTGGCGGCCCAATTGTCATACTGATTCTGCAATTGAACCCACCCCACCTTGTTAATCTCCTGATCAATGAATTGTTTGTGGCAGGCGGCGCAATACTCGGGCTTCTTGAAAGCCCGTTTGCTTAGCTTGTTGTGCTCCTCGGGATAGGTCCGAATCAGAAAATCGCGGGCGATCCGCGCTATTCCCGAATCGTTCCATTGCCACAGATACTCACTCGGCTGCGTCATTGTGTAGTTTGCATTGCCTTTCACGTCCGTCTCACGGACCGCATGGCAGGCGAGACACGAAATCCCTTCCTGGTAACCATGCAAACCCGTGAGATTCTCGACAAAGATGTTTTTCGTGCCCGAGAAAAGAGAAATGGGATCGTGGCAACCTCCGCAATAACGGGTGGACTCCGGCCCGTTCTGCTTGGCCATGACATCTTGAATTCCCTGAAACGCGGGATCCATTGCCGCGTATCGGTGCGCGCTCGGCGTCCATTCCTCCATAATCTGGCTATGGCATCCCGAAGTGCCGCAAGTCTTCGAACCCGCCAACGATTCTTCTGCAAACGCGCCTCCCGTGTCGGTCATAGCCAAACTCGGAGCGAAGGGACGGTTGGTTCCATATAGGAAGCTGTAATCCGAAGGAAACTCGTTGACGTGCTTCCGTCCAGAATAAACCCCGTGCAGGCCGCCTATCAGAAGAATCCCGGCAATCGAAATGCCGAACGATTGAAAAATATACGATCCTAGCGCGCCGTTTCGGCCTTCCCTCCAAACTCGCAAGAACGAAAACACGACGTGCGGGAGAACGGTGAGCAACACCAGATACGTCGAAAAGAAATGCACCTCGCGCCAGAAAGCCGACGTCTTGACTCCGAACACGCCCTGCCAGGTCACGATGAATCCGGATACGCCGCAGACCGCCAGGCTCCCAAATCCCGTCACTCCCAAAAGCACAATATGGGACATCGCATAGTTTCGATAATCGATCCAGTGCCGCACCATGTACCAGACAACGGGAACCGTCGCGATCACTCCGAGGATCGTATGAACAATCACACTCCATTGAATCGCCGAGTGAAACGGCAGAAACCGAATAGCCAGTCCGGAGATCGCTTCGAACAACAGAATGCCCATCGTGATCGTCGCCACACACGATCCCCAGCCCACCTTGGACGCGCCCTTGTCTGGTGGTGGAGATTCGACGGATGAACTACCTGGATTTGGACTGATCGGATTCACAACGATACTGTGGTTTAAATATTTCTGACCGAGAACTTGGCTGAAAGCTTACGAGCCCGGCCGGTGCATTCCTTGATCCAGATCAACATTCCGCGAAGGCCCCAAACGGTGGGAGATGCGTAGCACCGAGTTGGCGCTGAATGGGACTAACACTACAGCGACACTTATCAAACCGGAACGCGGCCTTCCAGGCCGCAGCACACAAGAAGATGGAAAAACCTCAGATCCGGTCGAGCGTGTCGCTCAAAGAAACGTGCTGCGGCCCGGAAGGCCGTGCGCCAATACCGGAGGATCATTGCAATGCTAATGAGTGTGCCCAATTCCTCGCGCATGCTGCCAAGCGTGGAAAACGTGGCTGATGATTTCTTCCACACCCACCCCATGTTTCACTTGGGAAAACACAAATGGTCCTTCGCCGCGCATTCGAACGGAATCCCTTTTCATCACGTCTAGATCGGCCCCCACAATTGCCGCGAGATCGGTTTTGTTGATCACGAGAAGGTCGGATTGGGTGATGCCGGGACCACCCTTTCGGGGAATCTTGTCGCCGCCGGCCACGTCGATCACGTAGATCGTGTAGTCGGCGAGTTCGCGGCTGAAATGGGCGGCAAGGTTGTCGCCTCCGGATTCGATCAAAAGAACGTCCGCTTCGAATTTTTTATGCAGTTCCTCCAGCGCGAATAAATTCGCCGAAATGTCTTCGCGGATCGCGGCGTGCGGGCAGCCGCCCGTCTCGACGGCTCGAATTCGATCGGCGTCGAGAGCGTTATGGCGAATAAGAAACTCGCCGTCTTCTTTTGTGAAAATATCGTTCGTGACGACTGCTATATTAAGTCGGTCCCGGAGGCGGAGACACAGTTCGAGTAACAGAGCCGTTTTCCCGCTTCCGACCGGACCGCCGATGCCAACCGTGAATCCTCTTTGAGCAAAATCCCGTCCGAGCGGCCGGTCGCGGTCTTGAAAACGGCCCGGGTGGTCCATCTGCTCGTGAGTGTGTCCGCCCGGCGCATGAGAATGAGAGTGCGATGAGTTCATGAATGATACCAAGACGAGTTAACTTCGAAAAAGGCGTGAATATAGGCGGTCTTGGCTCGCCTGCCAAAGATCTGGCAACGGCGCGGTCTGCGCGAGCTCATCGAGCATGTATTCCCCGCATCGAAGCAAAACTTCCTCGGCGCGAAGGCTCAGCGCTCGCTGCAGGATCTGAGCTTCCATCGGCCCGCTAATTCCCAACCGGATCGCCGCTGCCATAAGGCCTCTAAGATGCATGAAGAGAAACATGCGCAGAGCGAGAGGCCGAAGGATCCCCAGCCAGGCTGCAGTCGCGCCGAAGACCGGCGAAAAGTGGCTGCGGAACGAATCCCCCATATCGGCTCGAAGGAAATCCAACATTGGCGCAAGGTTCCCATTTGGTTTGTTGCCGTCCAGCTCCGCATGCATTGCGAATCGCCCGCTTGGCGCGTCGGTGCATGTTCCAACCGCTGGACGCGCGCCGTCTGGCCGCCGAAGGGAGGTTCGAGAACCGGCCCCGAAGGTTTTCTCGATCGCAGCCAGCCAAGCATGTCCCTGCGACCGGCTCGCGCGATTCGCAACGTGATTGGTTGTAAACGCTTCGCAGAGCGCGTCCAGTTCCAACAAGCGGGAAGGCTCCCGATGCGCGGTGTTTACAAACGGAAGAGAGGATCGAGCGCACTGAGTCTGACTGGTTTCCACAAACCTCGAGAGTTCGTCGGGATTTCGAATTTCCCCGTGTTTCCAAGCGCTCTCCAAGCCTGCCGAATGCGCGAAGCCACCGGTGGGAAATGCCGAGTCGATCAATTGCCAGACTACCCAATCGGAAGGCGAAATCTGCGGATCGAGTTCCAGGTCTTCGCGCTGCATTGGGATCAATCAAGCTTTCAGAATAAAAAATATCTTCGGGTCAACGCACGCTCACGGGCCGGTTGGCACACCTCAAATCCAATATCTGCCTTAACGATGCCTGTGTAATCGAGCACGAGCACATTGGTAATCACACAATCACGGATTCGTGGCAAAGGATCGCTGTTTGACACGCTCCATGGCGGCGGCCCGGCCCGCCTCGGATACCGGGCCATCACCGAGATTGTTTCCTCCGCGAATGATCTTGTTCCCGGCTATCTCCACCAAGCGGACCGTTTTTCTTTCTCCAGGCTCGAAACGCACCGCGGTCCCAGCCGGAATGTCGAGACGCCGTCCGTAAGCCTGGGAGCGGTCGAATTCCAAGAAGGCGTTGGTTTCAATAAAGTGATAATGGCTCCCTACCTGAACCGGACGGTCGCCCAAGTTCGTCACCGCTAATTCGATCGCATCCCTTCCCTCGTTCAGCGTGATTTCCCCCTCCAGCGGTTCGCACATGCCGGGCTCGAATGCAGGTTTGGTGGATTCCGGGAAAAGCGATGCATCCGGTACTGGAAGGAGGCTTCCATAGAGCGCCAGCTTCAGGTCGCCGCACGCGGACGCGATGGGATGATGAACCGTGACGAGTTTGGTCCCGTCTGGAAATGTTCCTTCGACCTGAACCTCGGAAATCATTTCGGGCACTCCTGTCATGACTTGGTTGCGGCCGAGAAACTGGCGTCCCAGATTCATGAGCTCTGCCACGCTCCTCCCATCGCGAATCAATTCCAGAAGCTGCGCCGCGATCAGCGCGACAGCCTCCGGATGATTCAGGAGCAGGCCGCGCGCGAGCCGCTTCTGGGCCAGAAATCCGGCGTTGTGCAACATCAGTTTTTCAATTTCGCGAGGAGATAAGTGCATTAGCGGAAACGAAAGAGGATCAACCGCTCGTTCTCGGCCAAGTCAGAAAGCATGGTTCCACAAGGAAGATGATGAATTGCTGGAGATATCGACGCTTACCGATTTGTTCCAGAAGCATTCAGCATAAACGAACCGACAGAACTCACCGCGCTCCGAAGCCCCTGTTCGGCTCGGAGTTTCGTAAGCCATTTGCGCTGCACCTCCGCAAACGCCAATGGCGCGTCCCCGAGCTCCCGATACCGTTCGTAAAACTCGCCGATCATTTGTGCGGTTGAGTCGTCACCTTTGGCCATCAACCCCACCAACAGGTCTGCCGCCCCTGTTTGAACGAGTGCCCGGCGCAATACCAAGATTCCATCACCCGTCTCGATCGATCCGGCCGCGGTTTCGCACGCGGAAAGAACCACCAACCCGACTCCCTCCAGTTTGAGATTGCCAAGGTCTTCGGCGGTCATGATCCCATCGTTGTCCATAACGGGAACTTGGCCACGTTTCCAGGCCTTCACTGAGGCTTCGGCGCCCGCCAGCAGCGCCCCGCTTCGATGAAGCGGGTTCTGGAGTCGAGGTTTGCCGAAAAAATGTTCGGCGGACTCCGGCATAAGGATTCCGTGAGCCGCTGTCTTGACGAATGCCGGGCCGTAGAACGGTTCCACTCGGCCACTCTGATCTTGATGCGAAGCTCTACTGTGATCATTAGTGCTGGCCAGAACATATCCCCGGATTCCCAAGTGAAGAACACGCGAGCCAATTACCGCCGATAGTTCGGCCTCGCTTGCTCTCGGTCCCATAAAGAGAGCAGTCGGATCCTTTGCTTTCGAAGCTTGAAAATGGACCAGGGCAATTTCCTGCGCGGCGATAATCGGAGTCGGAAAATGCAGCAGTTGCAAATCTCTCCGTGCGCTCTCGTCGATTCTCTCCCATGCGGCCTTGGGTGATTCGCTCCCTCCCAAACTTCCGACCGTGAAATCGGGATTCCCAAAAATGAGTACCGATCCGTTCTCTGCCATTTTTCTTTGTGCGATCAGGTCCCTGCCCGCCGATACGTAGTATAGCAAGCGCTGTTCACCGAGAAATTGGTCGTCCGCACCAACCAATCCCGCGAACGAGATGAGATTTAACCCACCGTCTGGAGAAATAATCACCGACTTTGTTCCTCGCGGCAATACCCGTTCCACCGGCGCCCAAACTTGCCCATACACCTGCTTGAGAAGTTCGACGGTCGAATCCGGGCTCGAATCCGCGCTCGAATCCGACGCCCCCGATTGTTTCCCGGTTTCTACAGAATCTCCACTACCTTTCACCGGCTCTAAATCTTGGGAAAGCTTCTCCGCCGTGTCGCCGTCCGGGATGCCGCGAATCATTCGCTGATACCTGGACAGATTTGCCTCAATTGCTTCCGAGCTTCCCAAGGCAATCCACTCCGGCTCACCAGAAGGAAGAATGACTACGGCGCCGTATGCGGGTTTCGGTTTCTCGGCGCCGTGGCACTCCGAATATCGAATAAACTCAACGAGAGCGGTATTCGCACCAAGCTTCCCCTGAACGTCTTCGAGTTTCAGGTTCAGCGCCCTATTCGGTTTTCCGAGAGTCGGCAAATATTTCCCCAATGCCTGCCCCACGATTTCAAGCCGCGCAAGCAACGTTTCCAACTCCGCCTGCCGGTGTCCCACCGCAGCGGTGCCGAGGTCCTGGGGAACCTCAAACAATAGCTCTTTCAACCCGGCCTTTGTTTCTTCAAGGGCGCGAACCATCCCCTCGGTTTTCGCTACTTCTCCCGCCCTCGAGATTAGGCTATCCTCGAGCAAGGAATCCACAATCAACCCTTTGTACCGGAGAACCGCCTCGGCCGTATCCCTTCCCGAACCGAGCGCCACCGCCAGGTCGCAGGGCGTGAAACGATCCAGAAGCTCGATTCGCGTCTCGCGGGAGGCAAATTGCGTCACTGCGCCGAGAAGCTTGTAACTGTGCTCCAAAGCCTCTTTCGTAAGGCTTTGCCCCAACGCCGGATCACCCTGGCACCGCTCCAATTCGGCTCGATTTCGCAGAGCCATCACAGTCTGCGGATGTTCAGTTCCCAGAGATTTTTTGGCGATCTGGATTGACCGGTCGAACAGAGGCGACGCCTTAGCCGGGTCCCCCATTTTTTTGTAAAGTCCCGCCAAATTGTCCAGGCTCGCCGCTGTATCCGGATGATCCGGACCGGCCGCTTTCTCAGTAATTGATAAAGCGCGTTCGAGAAGCGGCTCTGCTTCCTTGAATTCTCCTTGGGCGGAATGTGCGGCCGCAAGGCTGTTCAACGTAGCCGCCAAACTCGCATCGTCCGGTGGCAGCGCCTTCCCCTTAATGTCCAACGCCCGCTCCAACAACGGCTCCGCAGCCGCATGGTCCCCCAAGGCTCGTTGAAGTTCACCGAGGTTATTCAGCCCTTGCGCAACCGAAGGTGAATCGGGTCCAAAATGGTCCTCAAAAATCTTCAAAGCTTCCTCCAAAAGAGGTTTCGCCTTGGCGAAATCACCCTTTGAAGCGTGAAGTGCCGCAACATTGTTTAGGCTGACTCCAATCTCGGGCGCGTCCGGCTTCAAATTTGATTTCCGAGCCTCGAGCGCCTTCTCAAGTAGCGGAGCCGCTTTGGAGTTTTCACCGGAGGCCAAGTATAACTCGCCTAGATTGTTCTGCGCGTTCGCAATCTCAGCAGGCTCGGGATTGCTGGCCGTCTGCGCGCTGTTCAGAACCTTCTCCAACATCGGTTCGGCTTTATCATATTCACGCAAACTTCGGTAAAGGTTGCCCAACGCGGACAACACTTTGGTTGCGGCAGGGCTCCCTGCGCCGCGCGCGCTCTCCGCGTTCCGAAGTGCTCGTTGAAGAAAAGGCGCCGCAAGCCTTGGACTCTCACCCTGTATATGCACTTCGGCCGCTTCAACATCCACGTTCGGCGGACGATTCGTGTCATTGGGATTAAAGGCATTGGGTTGTTCTTTTAGATTCTGCAACGCTCTCTCAGCGCCGCCGTCAGCCAAAGTCGAACGTCCGGCGTTTGCCGGCTCAACGTCGGGCTTTGTATGCGAGCCTTCGCTATCGGCGACAGCATTCTCTTCCGCAGAGCCTTCAGATTTCGAAAACCCGAATCCTCCTTCCTTCCACGGCCAAAAGGTGAAAAGGAGAGCGGCGATTCCCAAAAGGCCGAACACCAACAGGGCTGCGCGCACGATCGGTTTGGACAACCCCTGTTTCGCTTTCGCAATGGAAGCCGCGGCAATACGTATCGGCTCACTCGCCTTCCCGACCGCTCCTGAATCGGTCGTCTCCGCCTCGAGCAACAATTTCACATCTCCCATCCGAATCGACTGGCCGGACGTAAGCTGGGCTGAATCAATCTTCTGATCGTTGACAAACGTTTCGTGCTTGGGACTCAGATTTCGAAGCATCATGGTGTTCGCCGTAACCACGAGTTCGCAGTGATGCGCTGCAACCGAGGCATCCTCAATGACGATCTCGTTATCAGCGGCGCTGCCGAGCCGGTAAGCTCCGGTCTTTAACGAATGCTCCTCCCGAGGAAACGTGGTCGTGATAAGCTTATAGGTGGTGCTCATTGATTCAGGTAACTCGGCTCAGAGGTACGAGTCGGTTTATACCACCCATTCGCGCCGTGTAAACGGTTTATGAAACGGGAACGGACAGTGGTTGGATGCGCAATGCGGTCGTTTCTATCAAACCGCTCGTCAAGATTCTCGCCCGAAGTCCTCCTCGACCCTCCAAGGCAGCCTCCGCGCCTTCGCAAAATGCGCGGTCCATCCAGTAACACGGCTTGCATTCCTCCACCCCGTAAAACCGCGCTCCCTGAATTCCAAACTCGGCGCCGATCAGAGAGCCGAGATCGATGCCGCGGGTTATGACGTTGCGCCGGAAAACCGACGAGGGTTTATCGTTGATACCGAATTGCGCGCAGAGCGCGGAATAGACCTCATCCGCAAAGAATGTAATCTGTCCCTTATAGTTCTCCTTGTAACCAAAGTAACGATCACCTCGAACCCCGGATCCGGCGACGCAATCCAATCTCTCCACTTCTACCATCGGATGCTCGCTCGGCGGTTTTCCATGATGACCTAAGAAGTTGTGTCCGGTTGAAATGTAAAAGTGCAACAGTTCCATAACTTTGGCATCAGATGCTATTTGGCAAAATAGTCTGATTGCTTGACGTTCGTCAAACGTTCCGAGTCTCTGCGGGCGAACCCGGGCGCATCTCCGAATGAGGGCAGACCACCCTCCGCACTTTCGCCGAGAAGGATGCCGACGACTCCCGT
>JAQBVM010000502.1 GCA_027623095.1 Verrucomicrobiota bacterium | reverse complement strand
GATCAGTCTCTTTCTCCTGGCATGGGATTTTCATAGAAAACACGCACCCCGAACGACTCTCAATCTCAGCGTTCGAATTGAGGGCGAAGAGATTCCCAACTCGGCAGACTATCAGGCTATTTTCCGGAAGCGGCATGTTGGTCCGGGCCTCGTCGCTCCAATTGGCTGGGGCACGTTGCACGTTTCGATTCCCGATGCTGTTCCGCAAGATAAGGAGATGTTTGTCTGGTATGGAGTGAATCACGCGGGTCCGTTCGATTTGAAGTGGGAAAAGGGGGTTCTCGATTTGAAGGTTGAACCGGCGGCGCGAACGATCCGATTCACCGGACCTCACCACAGCTTTTCACTGGCCAATTCCTCCGGAACCACCGTTTCGGTACCAGTTGGCACTTATCGCGTTTCCGCTGCATTCGATCACATTTCGGAAGAGCACCAGATTCGAATCGATCCGAACGAGACAAATCCGTTCGTCATAAAGCCAAATCTTGGATATGTGAGAGTTCAGAGCGCTCCCGGTGGAGCGAAGTTTTCACTGTCAGCCCGGAGCCGAAACCCTTTGACCATGCAGGGCGACGTGCCGGCATTTCTCACTGGCTTGCCGGTCGGCGACTACCAACTTCGTGTCTGGCGAGGCGATTACATCAAGGAATCGTCCGTCGCGGTAAAGAAATGGGAAACCAACCAGGTCAATGTCGTTTTTGAATATGGGCAAGTGAACATCGGTTCCGAACCCGATGGCGCCACGATTTTCAGCGGGGCGAGGCAATTGGGGCAGACCCCAACAACGTTAAATGAACTCAAACCCGGATCATATACGTTCAGATTAGAAAAGACTGGGTATGTCGCAACAGAGGTGAACCTTGAACTGAAAGGGACGAATTCAATCACGATTAGCACAAATCTGGTGAATATCCGTTCCATGCAAGGCATGACGGCTGCGCGCCGTGAGTTGAGCGCCAGTTCGCCGGACTACAAAAAAGCACTGGCCAGTGTGGAGCAGGCGCTTAGCGAAAATCCAACGGATGCAGCGGCAATCGCTCTCAAGTCCCAGATTGAAGTTGGATTGGCACCACAGGTAAAACGCGAGGCGCAAGAGGCGGAGACTGCCGCACTGACAGCGCGAAAGCGCGGCGTGAAGCAGACTTTCGACCAGACCATTTCCAGCATTCCTCAAACCGAGTTGTATGATGCGCATCTTTGGGAGTTTCGAGCGCCTTTAGCCAATGTCCGCGAAGCCTTGCTTCGAACCATCACCAAAACCACCATCAAATGGAGCATGGGCAATGAAGTTCGCGAGAATGATGAAACACTAATCTTTTACGCCACTTCCAAAGGGTTCCTGACTTCAGGAAAGCAGTTCGTAATTCTTGTAAGCCAGGTCGATTCGAATCTCGTGCATGTTCATGCGAAGTTTTGGGACTACACCATGGCGACCAGCCGAGCTATTCCTGCTTATCGGGGGAAAATCGACGTCCCTTTGAACGTGAAGTTTTTTATTCCGGAAGAAAGGGCGCATATCGAGGCGCGGCGCCTCGAGATCCCGGCGAATGTCCACAGCGTCCTGCAACAGGAGCTGCAGTGATCTTATGAATGATTTGCTAAAACCAATCACCGACTTTGTGGCAGAACAACACGCCGAAGCCGCGGCCGAGAAGATCGGCCGCAATACGCCGATCTCCTATTGGTGCACCCTCTTTGATGACTGTGTTTACTCTCCCGGCGATTTTTACGCCTCGGTTCAAAAGAACATTGAGCGACGGCATGTGCCCGATCTCCTCGTGGATTTCGTTCTCATGCATGAAGGCATGGTGTTTTCCAAGCGACGCCTGTATCATCAACTGCGCCGCGAACGTATTGTCGCGGAAATTTGCGCTGCCCCCTTCGGCTCTGGCTTCTTCATTTCATCACGCCTGTTTGATCGGCGAAGACGCGCTTTTTTCTGGGACTATCTTTTTGCGTGTTCAATCCTCGCGGCGGTGACGATTCCTGTCTTGTATGAGTACGGAACCATCGTTTCGATTGTTGTTCTTGGCACTGTCTTCACAGGGCTGTGGTCACTCATGCGATTGGCAACGGAGGTCAGTTTTGCATGGCTGGACGAAAAAATCTGCAACGTGCCGTGGTTCGGACCGATTTACGAAACGATATTCCATCCGAATACTTACTTCCGCCAGGATCAGCAGAGCATGTATCGGGAAGCGGTGAATCGTTCCGTGCAGGAAGCGGTCGCTGAACTCACTTCAGAAAAGGGCTTGAAACCGCTCACCGATGCCGAGTTTCGTCCCGTTCTGCCAGAACTGCGGTAATGCCTGCGCGAAATGAACGGATCCCCGACTAGGTCCGAGTTACTTACTCGCCAGTTCTATGCCTGGGAAATGCGTGGGCGCGGCTGGGCGGTGTGGCCGGAACCGGTGGATCTGGAGCCGCCGTTTCGGCCCTTCATTGGGCACTTTGTTCCGGGTCCGATGGTTGTGGACGACGGCCAGTTCGAAACGGGCCTTAGCCGGTTCGCGGATTCGTTTCGGCGTCTGCTCGGTGTTCGAGAGGAAAAGAAGGTAGTTCCACCGATTCAGGAAGAAGAGGAACCGGAACCGGATCCAGTTCTGAGGCGGAACAGCCTTGTCGAGCTTCAGACGATGCTCCCTGCCAATTTGGAGATTTCCCGTGACGCGTTTGAACAGTTTTTCATAAGCCTCTCGCTCTGCCGCGAACCTGTGGCTTTCGAGTTGCTGGGGTTGCATTCGCAAATCGCGGTTCAATTCGCCGTTCACCAATCCGAAGCGCCGCTCGTGAGCCGGCAACTTGAGGCGTTCTTTCCCGAAGCGGTATTCCTCCCGCAACAGGATGCCTTGATGGATTCTTGGAAGGAATCGGAGACAGCCGTCGTTGAGTTTGGTTTGGGCAGAGAGTTCATGCTGCGACTGGCCTGCGGCAAGCTCGATCCATTCGTCGGAGTTATAGGCGCCCTCTCGACCCTCAATCCAGACGAACTTGGTCTCGTTCAAGTCTTGTTCCATCGCGTGCGACAACCGTGGACGGAGAGCATCATGCGCGCGGTCACCGATAACAACGGTGAAGCCTTTTTCGCCAATGCCCCCGAAGTCCTTGATGAAGCGCGAAAGAAAGTAGCCCGACCGCTGTATGCCGTCGTTGTGCGGATCGCGACACAGAGTGAGGAGTTTGATCGAACCTGGGAGATCGCACGCAATATCGCGGGGTCCTTCCACACCTTCGCGAATCCCGTCGGCAATGAACTCATCCCGCTCACAAACGATGACTACCCTCTGGACCTCCACGTCGAAGATGTTCTGTGCAGGCAATCTCGGCGTTCCGGAATGCTTCTCAATAGTGATGAATTGATTGGATTCGTTCACTTGCCCGGTGCAGTTGTCCGATCCCCAAAACTGCTTCGGGAG
>JAQBVM010000501.1 GCA_027623095.1 Verrucomicrobiota bacterium | reverse complement strand
TCCGTGCGGAGAGCTTGCATCTTTTCCGATTCGGCGCTGCCCGGATTCTGGTTTCGGCGCGTTCGCTCATTGAGGGCTTCGACGTGCCCGCCGCGGATGTGGGGATCGTGGTCGCCTCATCAAGCTCGGTCCGGCAGCGCATTCAGACCCTCGGACGAATCCTTCGCAAGAAACCCGACGAGGATCGGGCCGCCTTGCTGCATGTCCTCTACGCGGCTGATACAACGGACGAAATGATCTACGAGAAGCAGGATTGGAGCACGGTTACTGGTGCGGAACGAAATCGTTATTTCGTCTGGGATCCAACACAGTCGGGGTCTAGGCCTCTTGAAAAAGATGGCCCGCCCCGAACTCCCAAACCCACGGAGGACAAGATCGATTGGGGTGCTCTTCAGGAAGGCGCAGACTATCCGGGTGCCTATGAAGGAATGGAATTTTCGTGTGATTCCCAAGGCAATGTGAAGGACTCCAGTGGGCGGATCGCCTCCAATCCGCAGGACGTCCCAGCCCTGATCCAACAGGCCCGGGGCAGTTTTGGCAGATTCCGTGTTACGCCGCGGAGAAACGCCATCGTGATTTTTGCCGGCGAGGGTGGTCGCCTCATTTTCGTGTCCATTCTTACCGAGCCCTTCAAGTTCACCGACAAAGTGTTTCCAGTACAATTAGGCACTGAGTTGCTGGTCCGCTCAAAGGCCGGTGGATACCGCATCGCCCGCAAGATTCCTGGCGGTGAGGCTTTCGCCCGCACGACCGAGCAAGCCGTGGACAAGAATCGCGGCGCGGAGGCAGAGACTTTGGTGAAGCGCGTTAAGCAATGTGAAAGCGAGACGGGAAAGCCGATTCGCAAACTCCGGCTTCTGCCATCCGGCGAGGTCGTGGCGTACGTTGGCGGGCAACGAATTGTTCTTCTCACCCTGACTGCCGGCCTCGAATTCGCAGATTGCAATTTGCCATGAGCCCATTCATATTTGATCCTCTGCCCAGAGCGGTACCATGGACCGGACGTTACAACCGCATCCCAGGCAAAGAGAGCGTCCTCAACGCCACCGTTGCCGGGTCTGTCCATGCGTATTGGAAGCCGTGGAACACGGGGGAAGTTCTGATTTCGAAGATTGTGGACCAGTCGGCGGCAAAAAAAATGGCTGAGGCAATCAACCACGCGAAGGCGCTGTACGCCGGTTCACCGGGAGGCTCTTTTCAAATCAATGAGTATGGCCAGGTCATCTGTCCTATAAGTGGGTCATCGTCTCGATACTGGGTTGGCAATGTCTCCGGAGTTCCGAGCTTTGCCGACCCCCGCACCCCTGGATCCGCCTTCAAATTGGTCCTTCCCGCTGACACCGAACCGGGAACCCCTTGGGAGCGACCGTACATCGGGATGAAGTTTAACTTCGAATCGGGTGGTTCCATCTACTTCCAGGAGGACGATGGAGATATCAGGCGCAGGATACGCTTGGCCACTACGACCCCCGACCTTGCGAGGCGCCTCCGGCAAGTGCGGGGCGGAGGCAGCACGATCCGGTTTGTCGTCAACCTCCATGGCGCCGTGCTCACCAAGCAGGAGCCGGACTGGCAACCGGTGTTCGTCGGGTTCATTGACCCCGCCAGTTGGTTCCCGAGGGACCCCTGAATTACCACCATGCCTGACTCTTTAATTCCCTTCGAGGGCAACACAAACACTAGCGTCGTCAAACAGGGCAAGTACCGGGTCGTCCACGCGCGGGACGGCTTTGCCGTGGAGGTGATTGTCGAAACTTCTGATGGCATCCGCTCCTTTCCGACCAGCCGCGAGCATCCGGAGCTGATTGCGATGGTCAACAATGTGAAGGGTGTTTCATCCGGAAGGGACGGCGGTCCTTTTTACATTAACGAGTGGCATCAAGTGATCGTGCCAGCCGGTGATCCGGTGAAATACTACTACGCTGGCGATTATCCGCACCACATTGTCCTCTCCCTCGACGGCGTCGAGTTTAGCGGACGCCCTCACGACGATGCCGGCAATCTCCTCAAGCCGGGCGACCCGTGGACCGGTCGGCCCCGGCCGGGGATGGGCTATGTGCTGATGGCAGGCGGCGCGGACATCAGGTTTACCGTCGAGTTGAGTCCCGGGCGCGAAAAACTTTACCGCCTCAGCAAGGAAGTGGGCGAGGAACGAGCGCGTCGTACGGCACGCAAGATAGCCATGGTCAAGGGCAATGCTGGCGGCAGTTTCTACGTGAACGAATACCGCGCAATTTTCGGCTCGCAGAAAAGCGAAGACATTTACAACTACGTGTTTATCGGCCTTCTTACCGATGAGGATGCGTGGTTTTCCAAGTGGAGCCCGAAAGCGCCTGATGGGGCGCCGGATGCGAGACCGGATCCTTCTCCCTTTCAACCCGTTGCCGTTGCCGGTAATCGGGCGGGGCCTGGCCCGTTAGTGGAGGCAGGCCTAAGGCCGGAGGAGAAAAAGCTGGAAATCGCCGAAGGAGAGACTGGCCATTCGATGGATTCATTGTTCGGCGCTTACATGCGCGGCGCTTGTATAGTCAGCATCGAGGATCCCTTTCTGATCAGGCAGCATCAGCTCGCAAATCTGCTCCGTTTTTGTGAGATGCTGGTCCGACTTGGCACGGTCCGGTCGGTGAACCTGGTTACTAGGGAGCTGTCCGACGAATCGCTTGGGCGACTGGAAACCATCAAGCGCAGCCTCGCCGGCTATGGTGTCGAGATGTCCTACAAAGCCTCCAGTACGTTGCACGACCGGCAGATTGTCACCGATACGGGCTGGGGAATCAGCCTCGGGCGCGGTCTGGATATTTACAAGAGGCCGGATGACTGGCTCGCGGTGGGCGCGACCGACTTCGCTTTTCGCCCTTGCTACCAAACCACCATTATTTTTCATCGAATGGGAAATGGGCACGCCATGAATGCGGGCGCCTAGGTGAATGAATGTGCTCGCAAGTAAATTGAGGGTTGATCTGGAAAAGGCGGCTTAAAAGGTTTGCAGGTTCGCGCAGGCCGGGGCGCGCAAGGCGCAGTGCACGCATGGCCGCAGACTCTGGGTGCAGGCGCAGCAATTGATAGGCCGGTCAGCGCGCGGCAGGCGATGGCGTGGTGCTCGTGCATTGTTTGATGCACAGGGGAACTTTGTGGCCGGGGCGGACGGCCGGCCGCGGAACGATGGCTACTCCACGCTGGCGCGGCAGGCGCGCGAGGGCATCGTGGATGCGCACAGCCTTCCGGACGTGCCAGCCGGGGCTTACATGCTGAAGATTGGCATGTACGATGCGTCCACGCAAGCGCGGTTTGCGGTGAGCGCCGCGGATGGCGCAGTGCTACCGGACGGCATTTTGCCGTTGGGTACGATCGCAATACCGTAGTTCTCATTGGCGCCCGTAGTCCGCAGTTTCAAAAATAAGCACAACGAATGTGGGCGGGGGT
>JAQBVM010000103.1 GCA_027623095.1 Verrucomicrobiota bacterium | reverse complement strand
GAAAACCGAAGAAGGAAGAATAACTCTCAGCGAGAATTCAACGAAGAAAATCCAGCCGAAGAAAACACACTTTCAAACCGCCACCTTTCCCATAATTTCATTTCGCCGCTCGCATGGGGCGACTCAGCCTAAACAAGCCGCAGACATTCACGACCGATGGTGGTGGGTGGAACATTCGGTGTGGACCCAACGCATGCTGACCCGGCTCGAAGAAAGCGAGCCGACAACCGTATGGTATGGACTCTGGGACAAAGTGCTCTCCGAGCGCAATCTACAGGCGGCCTTCTGGGCGGTCTGGCGCAACCGGGGCGCTCCCGGAGTCGATGGGCAAACGGTCCAACAGTTCGAAGCCCAGTGGGAGAGCCAAGTGGCCCGGCTGGGAAAAGAGCTGCGGAGCAAACGCTACCGCCGACAAGCAGCGCGACGGGTTTGGATTGACAAGCCCGGCACGAACGAGAAACGGCCGCTGGGAATTCCGGCGGTGCGGGATCGGACCGTGGAAGCGGCGCTGCGTCACCTGCTCGAACCGATCTTTGAGCGGGACTTTGCCGAACACAGCTACGGGTTTCGACCCGGACGCGGGTGTCGGGAGGCGGTGGAGCGGGTGGAGGAGTTGCTGAGAGCGGGCCACCGATGGTGTGTGGACTGTGATCTCAAGAGCTACTTCGACACCATTCCGCACGACCGGTTGATGGAACTGGTGCGGCAGCGAATGGTGGACGGCAGCGTCCTGGAGTTGCTCAAACAGTGCCTCAAAGCCGGAGTGTTGGAAGAACTCAAAGGCTGGCAACCGACCGAACGAGGAACCCCGCAAGGGGCAGTGATTAGTCCTCTGCTGGCAAACCTATACCTTAACCCGTTGGACCACCTGATGGCCCAATGGGGCTGGGAGATAGTGCGCTACGCGGATGATTGGGTTGTGTTGTGCCGCACCCAGGAAGAAGCCCAGGAGGTGTTGAGGAAGCTGCGGGAGTGGACGGAGGCGGTGGGATTGACGCTGCATCCAACCAAAACGCGGATTGTCCATGAAGGCACCGAAGGCTTCGACTTCTTGGGATGGCACTTTCGCGGAGGCAAGAAATGGCCGCGGAAGAAAAGCCTGAAGAAACTGCAGGAGAAACTGCGACCGATAAGCGGGCGCACCAACGGGAGAAGCCTGAGCGAAATTGTCGCCAAAGCGAACCCGATCCTGCGGGGATGGCATGGTTATTTCCGGAACAGCCACTGGACGGGCCTGCACGGTCTGGACGGATGGTTGCGCAGACGCCTGCGGGCGATGCTGCGCAAACGGGAGAAACGACCCGGCTACGGGATAAGCCAAGCCGACAGCCGACGATGGCCCAACCGATGGTTTGCGGAGCGAGGGTTGTTTAGTCTGGAACACGGCTCTTGCACTTATGGTTAGTCTCGCAGAGACCCCACTGACTGGAAAGCCGGATGCGGGAGATCCGCACGTCCGGTTTGGAGGGAGGGGTGGCGTTACATCCGCCATCTCTACCCCTATCGGTGAATGTTCCGACAAATCGGACCCGAGGCTGCGATCGGGCTAGTCCTCAATCTGAGTGCGCAGCAATGAACGGTAATATGTGCCATAGGCGCCGGCACTCGCAAAATCACAGAGCCGAATCGTTTTCCCGAGGCTCGCTGAGACGTCGAGGAGAATCCACGGGCTCAACACGCTTGAGTTCTCTTTCGATTGAACAATCGCCCTTCTTGAGTCCTCAATTCTCCATGGATCCATCTTTGGGATCTCGGAGGCATCTGCGGAGTTATATTTTTGATCGTATGCAAGTAGAAGCGGTCCCCGGAAGATCGACAATTGGCCCGCGGTTGCGTGCGGCCGAGGCACGCCACGAACGCTCATGTCCAGCGAGAGTGTCACCAGATCGCGTTCCCTCCATCGGCGGCTTAGTTCCCAATACTGGCCGGGCGCGACGTTCTGAGCACCGGCGCGGTTGATTTGCACTGTGGCTGTGCGAGACCATTCAGGTATCCGGATCTTCAGGCTGAATCGGCGCGGAATCAGAGGTTCCACCCGGATCTCAATCCTTCCCGACAGTGGATAATCTGTTTTGAGTTCGATCGCGACCGGCGTGCCATTTTCGAGTTTTCCCTGAAACATTCCGGGTCCGAGATAGTTGACAGCGAACCCGTCCGCCGTTTTCATCACGGCCCATTCGGAGAGCATTCCAAGGGATTGTGGGCCACTTACGGAACAACAGTTCAACTCAGGCATTCCGGGGCGCGCTTGTGAGGAGTTGGATCGCGCGGATGATTCCCTTGCTCCGTTCAATGGAGTGTGAGCCGTCCACCAACGGCCGGATGGATGCTGTGCCCCGGCCACGGTGTTGTAAGTGGAACGTTCCAATTCATCCGCGACCCGCGAGTCTCCAGTCGCTTGGAGCGTATCGATTGTCAGTGCTATCCAGGCGGCGGTCCCGCACGTTTCCACGGAAGCGAGTCCCGTTGGGTTCGCGGTGGATTCTTGTTCCGATGGCGAGACACCGGAGGTTCGCCTATCGGATTCGAGGATGCTCCACCAGTGATTGGTAAGCGCCTGACGATATGCGGTTTTCCCCGTGATTCGGTAAAGCTCCAAAAGGCCTCGAAGCGCGTGCAGTTTCTCGAGTTTTGGTTTTTCCGTGCGAAAAAAATCCGTTCCGATTGGGTCGGTCTGAAGATAATCTCCCGACTTCTCCCAATCCTTCTCGATTTCGCCCATGAGTTCCAGGTATCGCAGTTCTCCCGTCAGACGGTGAAGTATTCCCATGCAATGGATGATCGCGGTGTTTGATTCGGGAGATCCGGCGTCAATCACTCGCAAACCAGAATTGAGAAATGTTGAGCAGATTAAATCGGCGGCTCTCTTGCAAGCCTCAAGCGCCTCGATGTCGCCGGTTGTTTCGTGCCACATCAAGAGACCAAGCATACAGTGATAGTGCCCCCACAAATCCTGTCTTGTTGTAAGCCGGGCATCTCGAGGAAACGGACCCAGATAGCCGTCGGCGGATTGACTGGAAATCAGGGCGGCGATGACTTTTGTAGCCACCTGCCGCAGGTCGCTTGAGCTCGTCATGCGAAGCGTTTGAATTGCTGAAACGAGATATTTCCCGGCAAATTCACCGGCCCACGGAACGAGGTCGAGGGCTGGTTTGCGATCACGAGAATGAAACATTGTGACCATCCCGGGATTCGCCTCAGGGGCGGGAATCAACCAGTTTTGAATGTTTGCCTGAATTCGGTTTCCTATAAAACCATCAAAACGATACGCAGCATGTGTGAGAGACTCGAATTCCAGGGGTCCAGGTACCGCGGCGAACCCAGGGACTGCTTGGAAAAGCAACGAAAGCAAAGCGAACCCGAACGGAAAAACGTCCGCTCTGCCTCGAAGGCGGCAGAGGCTAAAGACTGCGCGCTCGGGAACGATCCGTTTCATGATGGCAAGAGAGAGTCTCATAAAAGCGTTAGCCGCGAATCGCAAGTGTATGTCACAGTTGGGGCTGAGAGGCAACCCAAGCCGTTTCGTTGTTTCATGCGCGGCAATTCTCAACCTCTAAATCGAGACTGCTCCGAACTTCTATCACGCATTGTGCCCTTGAACCCACCGGCTGGTTCCCCAGAAAATGGGAGGGTGAGGCTCCCGCCGAACCCTGGTATCCTCGCAAGAGTGGGTTCGACAGGAGTCTCACCCTCCCTCGCAAAACAAAAACCGAGCTTGCTTGAGGGTTTTCACCCGAAGCGGTGTCCGAATTGGTCGGGGGATTCACGGGCAGAATTGATGTTCAAGCAGGTTCCCGCCCAGACGATGGTTCATCGAGTCCGGAGCGCACAAGAAGATAGGCCAATCTTTCCCGACGGATCCGCCCAAGAGGCAAAGCCGGTTCAGAGAAGCGCAAGATTGGTGGAGTCTTCACGTTGATCTGGATAAACACTCGCTACAGCGACAAGAATATGGGAAGGGATCTTCTTTGTTTCCCGAGTGTTCAATAGAGTGGGATCAATATGAAACCAGAGCATGATTTTGTGGAACTGTCGGCCGCCGGTACGAAACCAAGAATCCCCGGAACCAAGGCGATTGCGATTCTGTCCGGGCTGCTTCTGGCGGGAGTTCTTGCCTCGTGCGTCAGCATTAATCGAGTGGTGATGGCACCGCCGCAGATTCCCGGCGCGACTTACATTGGTTCTGAGAGTTGCAATCAATGTCATGAGGACATTACGACGAAGTTTTCGTTTGCGAGCCATGCGCGTCTCCAAGCGCCCGGGGAAAATGCAGCGAATGTGGGATGCGAATCGTGTCACGGACCGGGCAGCCTTCACTCGGAATCGGGCGGCGCCTACAACACCATTGTCAATCCGAAGAGATCTCCGGAAGCCTGTTTCCAGTGTCACTTGGACAAACGGGGCGAATTCCATTTGCCGCACAGCCACCCTGTGCTCGCCGGCCAGATGAGCTGCGGCGACTGCCACGATCCACACAGCGGTTCGGCGATCGGAGGGGGAGGCACCTCGCTAATGTCGGAGAACGAATCGTGCCTTCAGTGTCATGCGGCACAGAGAGGGCCGCATGTATTCGAGCACGAAGCGGTTCGCGAAGGATGCACGCTTTGCCACAATCCTCACGGTTCGGTGAATCCGAAGATGCTGGCTCAGCGCAACGCAAATCTCTGTCTGAAATGTCATTTTCAGGAGATTGGCGCCGGAATTACAGTAGGCGGTTTTCCGCACAGTCTGAACATGCAAAGGGGCACTTGCTGGACCTCGGGATGTCATGAGGCCGTGCATGGCTCCCAAGTCAGCACTTCCCTCAGATTCTGACGATTCAATTCGAGGATTTACTATGAAAATCGCGAATCCAGTTGGAGATATCTTACGGCGATCATTCGCCATTGCCGGTCTTGGTCTCTTGACGGCCGAGGCCCCCTTTGCGGCGGAGTCGGAGTCCGGCACCGGCTCTGGAGAAGAGGCAAAAATCAAGGAATTCAGCAATTGGATGGGCGGTTCGACCGATTACAGCAATTGGTTTGAGATCGGTGTGGGCGGGGCGGTTGTCGACGGTGACAAGTCCCAATTCCAGAAACGGCAGGGAATCCCGTCCGGGGCTTCCGGTGGCGTCGCGAATTTTCATTGGGAGAAGTTTGTGGGTGACAACGGCCTTCTGAAGATCGACGGCCGCGGAATTTTCGATAATCGGGACTATTCCATCAAACTGGATCTTACGGACACGGAGAAAGGATTCATTCGAGCCGGTTTTCGGCGATCCCGTTCCTGGTACGACGGCAGCGGCGGGTTCTTTCCGCAAACCGGAGCCTGGTTTTCTCTTTATGACGATGGATTATCAATTGACCGGGGGGAGGCTTGGATCGAAGGCGGATTGACCCTTCCGGAGCGCCCGATCCTGACTTTCAAATATTCTCACCAATTTCGCGATGGCACAAAGGATTCGACGATTTGGGGAGACTCGTTGCAGGGCGGTTTCGGCATGCGCGGGATCAGCCCGTCGTTCCGGAATATAGACGAGACGCGCGATATTTTTCAGGCCGATTTGAAGCACGCGTTTGGAACGACCGATTGGGGCGTGGGGATGCGATACGAATCGTACAACCAAGACAATTCGCTCAACATGCGCCCGCGTCCTGAAGAATCTATCGAGCGTTTTCTGACTCAGAACGAGGATGGAGATTCGGATCTATTTAACGTCCACGCGTTCACGCAAACACCCATCACCGAGAAGATGCTGTTCACATCAGGGTATTCATTCACCACACTGGATACCGACTTCTCGGGAAGCCGAATCTTTGGCGCGGATTATGATGCGTTTTATGATCCTTCGTTCCGAGACAGAGGATTTCGGGAGTTGGAGGGGGGATCCAAGATGAACCAATACGTGTTGAATCTGAATCTCATGGCGACGCCTTGGGAATCTTTGTCGCTGGTTCCGTCACTGCGGGTCGAACGGCAGAATCTGGATTCCGTGTCTCATTTTGAGAATACGCCGGGTGGCATCTTGACGGACGCCCTGAGCGACCGGGACTTTGTCGATGTATCTCAGAGGTTGGAAGCGCGTTATACGGGAATAACAAATTGGGTGTTTTACGCGCGGGGCGATTGGCTGGAAGGCGAGGGAACGCTTTACGAGCGCCGGGGCAGTTCTCCCGTTCCGCGGTTTGTCGATAACTTCGATTTTCAAAGGGACACGGACGATTCGCGGTTTACCCAGAAGTACACTGGAGGCGCGAACTGGTACCCGCTCCGGGGCTTGAATCTGGGCGCTCAATACTATCACAAGATTCGGAAGAACGATTATGAGCACGAGCTGGACACCAATCCGAACGATGGTTCTTCGTTCCTCCGTTTTCCGGCATTTTTCACCGACCATGATTTCGAGACGGACGACATTAACCTTCGGGTTACTTGGCGTCCGTTCAATACTTTGACGCTGATCAGCCGGTATGATTTTCAGTGGTCAACGGTGGACACGCGGGGAGACGGTTTGGCAGGAATCCAAAGTTCGGATTTGACGACACACATCTTGAGCGAAAGCATCACCTGGAGTCCGCTATCGCGACTGTATTTCCAGGGAACTCTGAATTATGTCCTCGACGAGACCGACACCCCGGCTGACGACTTTGCGGGGCAACTTATTCCAGACTCTCAGAATGACTACTGGACCGCGAGTTTGGCGGCGGGGTACGCATTGGACAACAAAACGGATATCGAGGTCCAATACGTGTATTACCGGGCGGACAATTATGTGGACAATTCGGCCTTCAGCCAGCCGTATGGCGCCGGTGCGGAGGAGCACGCAATCACCGTGGGATTGAATCGCAGAATCCGGGAGAACATCCGTTGGTCGTGCAAATACGGATACTTCGATTACATAGACGAAACATCCGGCGGCAACAATGACTTCTCAGCGCATCTCGTCTATTCGAGCGTTCAGTGGCGATTCTAAGCCGTTCCAAAGAGCGAATCGAATTGTCCGAAGAAACGCATCGTCTCTTGCGCCGCACTTCAGATGCTGGACAAAAATTGCCGAAGAAACGGCAAACTCCGAGGAGCGATTAAGTTGGAGTGATACTATTTTGAGATCAGTTTGCAGAGTCGCAGCAACGGCAACGTATTAATACACTTTCAATCAACCGAAAACTGGAAACTGAAATCGAATCCATGAAAAAGTTAATACTAATCACTGCAACATTGTTGGTCGCCGCGACCGTGTCGCTGCGCGCGGATGTCACCGAAAATTGGAAGAAAAACTGCGCCTCGTGCCACGGAAACGACGGCAAAGGAAACACCAAGGCGGGCAAAAAAGCCAAGGTCAAAGATATGACCGAAGCGAAGTATCAGGAAGCGCTGACCGACGAGAAGATGGCGAAGCAGATCAAGGAGGGAATGAAAGAAGACGGTAAAGAGATCATGAAGCCTTTCGGCGACAAACTCACGGATGACGAGATTAAGGCGCTCGTCGCGTATGTCCGCAAGTTCAAGAGCTAGTGTAGTGTCTCCGAAATGTCTATACATTCGAAATCTTCGCTTTTCGGCCTTTTTAGGCCACATTGTGCCTCGGCGTATGTATAGTTATTTGAAAGACACTACACTAGGACTAGCAGTTTCTCAATTGGAGCCCGGAAGTTTCCAGACTTCCGGGATTTAGTTTATTTCTCGCTGTCCAACCAACCAAAAACGCCATAGAGTTCGACAATTCCTGCAAAGCCATCCGGCAATTTCGGGTTAGTATTTACGCGATGGAATTGGTTTTCTGAAACTGAAAATTGAACTTAATGGAGAACTTATGAAAAACCTTATTGGAATTACCGCGGCTGCTCTTCTGGTCACTATTTGGGGAACCCAAGCGGCGGAACCTAGCGAAGGCGCGGCTCTTTTCAAAAAGAAATGCGCAAGCTGCCACGGCGATGATGGCAAAGGCGAGACGAGGATGGGTAAAAGACTCGGAGCGAAGGATTATACCGATCCGAAGGTCTTGGCGGAGCTTAACGACGAAAAAGCGTTCACGGTTATCAAGGAAGGGCTGAAAGAGGATGGAAAGACGAAAATGAAACCGGAAGGGGATCTGACCGATGCGCAGATCAAAGCGCTCATCGCCCACATGAAGGCGTTCGGAAAGAAGTAGCTTTCTGTCTCCGGACTGAGACTTCGCTGTCTCCGCAGACGACGAGTGGATGGACATCTACCAGGGCGAGGGGTCGTTCCGCGCCTAAGAATGTCGGATCCATCAACGATCACTCTGGAATTGTAGTCGTTTTTCATACAATCTTATGAACACAGAGACTGAGTCGGATCGTCCCCAGAACCCTTCGCTTCTGCGCAACTGGATTAGCCTCGGAGGATTCATCATCGGGAGCGGCGCGCTGTTCGCGTTCCTCCTTTTGTTCGCCCTGGACACCCTGGCTCCAACCAGCAATCCCTATGTCGGAATCCTGGCCTATCTCGTCGCTCCGGGGTTCCTAACAATGGGCATCGTCCTTGTCGTTGGGGGTGCGCTCTATCAACGACGGCGGCGCAAGGTGACGAAGGCAATTGCAATTCGACCTCTTTTGTCAGTGGATTTTTCCAAGCCGCAGGAATTGCGCAACTTCATTATTTTTGTGGTGATTGCGGGGACATTCCTCCTCTTAACGGCGCTTGGAAGCTACCAAACGTATCATTTCAGTGAGTCCGTCATGTTTTGCGGGCAAGTATGCCACACTCCGATGAAACCGGAATTCGTAACCTACCAGCACTCGCCGCACGCGCGTGTGTCGTGTTCCGAGTGCCATATCGGCCGCGGAGCTACCTGGTATGTGAAAGCCAAGATTAGTGGCCTTTATCAAGTTTATGCCACCCTTACCGATAAATTTCCACGGCCGATTAAGACGCCCATATCGAGTTTGAGACCTGCTCAAGAGACGTGCGAGCAGTGTCATTGGCCGCAGAAATTTGTAGGGAACCTTGATCGCACGTATGCGCACTATCTGGCGGATGAAACCAACACGCCGTACTCCGTTCGAATGCTGCTAAAGGTGGGGGGCGGGGATCCAACCCAGGGTCCCGTAAGCGGAATACACTGGCATATGTCGGTTGCCAATAAGGTCGAATACATCGCCACCGACCCGGGGAATCAGACGATTCCGTGGGTGCGCATGACGAACCCTCAGGGTGCCGTGACAGAGTACAAGACGCCTGAATTCGACGGGATTGTTCGGAAGGATTTGATTCGAACGATGGATTGCATGGATTGTCATAATCGACCCTCGCATGTGTTCAAGACTCCGAATGAAGCTGTGGATTTGGCGTTGTCGCTCGGGCGGTTGGATCCGTCGGTTCCGTTCATCAAGAAGGAAATCGTGGATCTTTTGACCCAACCGTATGAAACGGAGGAGGAGGCTTTTCGAGGGATTGCCACCGTGCTGAGCGAGAAGTACTCAAATCTTCCACGATTAAAGGAAACCATTGCCGAGGTGCAGAGGATTTATGGAGAGAATTTCTTCCCGGAAATGAAGGCGGACTGGCGCGCGTATCCCGACAACATCGGCCACAAAGACTGGCTCGGATGTTTCCGATGTCATGATGGCGAGCACAAGACGGCGGATGAAAAACAAGTCATCAAGGCCAACGACTGCAATGCGTGCCACACAATTCTGGCCCAGGGGAAAGGTGATGCGATTTCTCAGTTGAGTGCGGGCGGCCTTGAGTTCACCCATCCTGAAGAGGGTTGGGAGGGATTCAAATGCAATGACTGTCACACGGGATCGAACGACTGAGGAAATAACCATGAGGGCCTATGAAAACTCTTGCAGGAGCATTCGCGAGCGTTCGGCGGTTGATGCTGATCGTTGCTTTACTCCCGTGCTTCTGGGCTTCCGCCGCATCGTTTCCAATATCCGAATGCCTTGATTGTCACGGAGACCCCGAGCTGACCAAAACGGTCGGCGGAAGGGAGGTTTCCCTAAACATTCAGACCAACTTGTATCTTGGTTCTGTTCACGGGAAACTGCTCTGCACGGACTGTCACGGCGGGATTGACGACCCGATCCATGAGAAAGTGCCCGCCGCGCAATGCGGCGACTGTCACGGGGCGGCATCCGCGGAATATGCTTCGAGTATCCACGGCGTGAGCCGGACCATTGGAACCTCCGCCGCGGCGACCTGCGCGGACTGTCATGGTTCCCATTACATCTTGCCGGCGCAGCACTCGGATTCTCCCGTATTCAAACTCAATCTCCCCGAAACCTGTTCCCGCTGCCACAGTGACCAGGAGGTCACGGGCGACTACCGAATGCCACAGCCGCTGGCCGTATCCCAGTTTACGGACAGCACACACGGAAGAGCTCTTCTCAAGATGGGGCTTATTGTGGCTCCCTCCTGCAATGATTGTCACGGAGTTCATGACATCAAACGGAGCGTGGACAAGACCTCTCCGATCAATCATGCGAATATTGGCAAGACCTGCGGCAAATGCCATGTGGGCGTGGAACAGACATATGAGCGGAGTGTTCACGGTGTTCTGTTGGCGAGCGGCGACGCCAGAGCACCGATCTGCACCGACTGTCATAGCGCCCATACAATTGAGAATCCGGGGAAAAATCACTTTAAAGCCAAGAGTGACGAGCAGTGCGGTAGTTGCCACCAGGATCGTCTGGAGCGTTATCATGACACGTTTCACGGCAAAGCCATGGCGCTCGGACGTCCCAATGTCGCTCCGGACGTCGCGGCTTGCCACGACTGCCACGGATACCATGATATTCTGCCCGCTTCGAATCCGGATTCGAGGCTCTCACCGGCGCATATCGTGGATACGTGCAGCGAATGCCATCCGGGGGCCAATGCAAACTTTGCCAAATACATTCCCCACGCGGATCCTCTGGACCGTGAAAACTATCCGGTGCTGCACGCCACGTTCTGGGGAATGACGTGTCTTTTGCTGGGTGTTTTTAGCTTCTTCGGCGTCCACACGGCGTTCTGGTTTCATCGATCCATTAAGACATACGCTCACGACTCGAAAGCATTCCGAGAACGGAGGCGTGATGCGGAATCGGATACCGAGTGGGTGACGCGATTCAAGCCATTCGAACGATTTCTGCATTATATGGTGGCAAGCAGTTTTCTGCTTCTTGTCCTAACGGGAATGCCCTTGAAGTTCTACAACTCCGGTTGGGCGACGTTCCTTCTGGATTTGATCGGCGGCGTGGATGTGGCTCGATGGCTCCATCATTTCGCGGGTTTGGTGACGTTCCTGTATTTCGGATTGCATCTCGTGAATCTGACCGTGAAGTCTTGGAGAAATCGTTCCAAGTTGCGGGATCCGAGAACGGGTCGATGGAGCCTGCGAGCGATTGGCAGCGCTGTTTTCGGTCCGGATTCGATGGTTCCATCCCTTCAGGACGGCCGCGATTTTGTCGCGCATGTGAAATGGTTTGTCGGGAGGGGACCGCGCCCGCAGTTCGACCGGTGGACCTATTGGGAAAAGTTTGATTATTTTGCAGTGTTTTGGGGTGTGCTGATCATCGGCGTGTCCGGATTGGTATTATGGTTTCCGTTGTTCTTCTGCCGCTTTCTGCCGGGATGGTTCATCAATATCGCTATCATCGTTCACTCCGATGAAGCTCTTCTCGCGGCGGGTTTCATCTTTACGTTCCATTTTTTCAACACGCACTTCCGTCCGGACCGCTTTCCGATGGACACTGTCATCTTTTCCGGGCGAATTTCGAAGACAGAGCTCCGGCACGAACGCAAACGCTGGCATGACCGCATTGAATCTCAAACAAAGCCAATCCAAGCGGCCGGCGAAGATTTGTGGGCACAGTGGCGGCCGATTGCCAAGACGTTTGGTTTTGCATTCTTCACGATGGGATTGATTCTCCTCGCTCTGATCGTCTATGCGATGGTGCGTCATTTGGTTCCGTAGCGACCTCATGTTGAGGCGCGAGGAATCCAACAAATTTGGCGAAACATCGAACAAGAAGCGTGAAGAGAAGCGCGCGGCAAACGTGCAACGTAGCCGCAGTGAGAAGGCGAGAAAGAACTTCACGACGGTGGAAATGATTCCCTGGAAGAACCGGCTTGTGAAGTCGAACTGTCGCATTCCACGAGGAACGGATAGCAACACGATCGAATAGACGAAGGAAATCTTATGGAAACGTTTTCGGATTGGCTTAAAATCGGAATCTGGTTAGTAGCACTGTTGGTCTCAGCCTCGATTATACTGCCTCAAACAATCCGCATCCTGCGCGAATATCAGCGGGGCGTAGTGTTTCGTTTGGGCCGGTTGCTGGGTGCGAAAGGTCCGGGAGTGGTTTTGCTAATTCCGTGGGTGGACCGAATGGTGCGAATGGATTTGCGTGTTGTGACGATCGACGTGGCAAAGCAGGAAGTGATGACGTGCGACAACGTTCCAGTGACCGTCGATGCCGTCGTCTATTTTCGCGTGGTTGATCCAGTCTCGGCTGTCAACAAGGTCGAGAATTTCCTGAAGGCAACTTCGCTGATCGCGCAGACGACGCTTCGGAGTGTGTTGGGACAGGCTGAACTGGACGAATTGCTCGCGCAGCGCGACAAGATCAATCATAAGCTCCAAGAGATCATCGACCGGCAGACCGATCCCTGGGGTGTGAAGGTCACGGCGGTGGAAGTGCGGGACGTTCAACTACCCGAGACCATGAAACGCGCAATGGCCAAGCAGGCGGAGAGTGAACGCGAGCGGCGCGCCAAGGTCATCAACGCCGAGGGCGAGTTTCAAGCGGCGGAAAAACTTGTGCAAGCCGCGGGCATGATTAGCGCCCAACCCATCGCGCTCCAGCTCCGTTTCCTTCAGACGATGCAGGAAATTTCGAGTGAGCATAACACGACAACCTTCTTGCCGATTCCGATTGATCTGTTCTCTCCGTTTATCAAACAGGCAGCGCAGCCGGCTTTGAAAAGCTAGGCCGTATTGACAGCCCTAACTGTCGCAGAAGCGCCTCGAGGTGAATTCCCGAGGCGGGAACACACGATAAGATCTTCGCTCGGTTTGCGGCGCACCACGCGCTTGCTCCTTCCGTTGCCTCCAAGTTCGCAGTGATCCCGAGTAGCCTTTGCCAGTCGCGGAGCCGTTCTTCGCCAAACGCCTCAAGCACGTCGATCGGCGCGTCCTCCCTCAGGATCTTTTTCAAAAGTCCCGCGATGGCGTCTCCTTCGAATAAACCGACGTTCATGCTTTGCATTCCGAGCGGAGACGTTTGGTGGGCAGAATCCCCCGCAAGCCAGCATCGATCGGATCCGAACCGCTTCGCGACCCTATTCTCGAACTGGACATCCACCGACCAGTCTATTTCCAGGATTTCATTTTCAAACCACGGCGCCCGCTCCCGGAGAAACGTTTGAAGAGCCTGCCTGACATCGTCGTCCAATCCATCCCGTTCGATGACGAACGCCGTCCTTTCTTTCTCGTGGGAATCGTCCCCCAACCGCGGCGGGGAGATTTGAAAACTCCACCGGCACCGGTTTCCCAGCAACGGCCAAAAGCCATTGACGGTGGTTCCATGAAGAACGATTCGGGCTTCGTTCGGAACCTCTCCCGAACATTCGCATTCAAACACCGCGAATGTGGCCGATTCGCCGGCGTATTCGTAATCGATCCCCATCAAACGGCGGACCAGCGAATCGTGGCCGTCCGTGCCCAGGACATAGCTTGCGTTTGCCCTTAACGATTTCTCCACCGCCCATTCGAATGTCGGAACGATGTAGCCCTTGGCGGTCTCAGCGAGCTTGTCGAGTGTCGCGACAACTCTTCCATCCACGAATTCCAGGTTCGAAAGGCGGTGATTCCATTCGACTCGGACCCTGTCATATTTGGAGAGGTGATCTTCCAGCAGTCGTTCGAACGCGCACTGGGGAAGCACGAGCAGAAACGGAAAAGCCGCGTTCAAATCGGCGAATCTCAGCTCGGCGTGGCGCGTATGCCCATCGTAAAAACCCACAGTATCGATTCGCCGCCCAATCTTGAACACTTCGGATCCGAGCCCTCTTCGATCGAGGAGTTCGAGTGTTCGTGGATGCAAGGCGCATGCGTAGCTCTGCGCCGCAGCTCTCCATTCCGCATCTATGATTTCAACCTGAATCCCGTTCTCAGCCAGTGCGAGAGCTGTGAAAAGTCCGACCGGGCCCGCCCCGGTGATCAGCACCTCAATTTCATGCTCACGAAACATACGTTGGTCCTCCGGTGCCGGTTCCCCTGATTGTGTGTGCCGGATTTCGTTGCGCGAAACATTCGCGGCGAACTTCAAAGCCTGTCACGATCCACGAGCGAAAAGTGCCAAGGCCGTTCCGAAAACGCCCGCCTGGAAAGTGGCACCGTTTCCCTTTTTCGAGGCGGCGCGAATTCCCGACACGCCTTCATCCTCACGCTAATGCCACCGCTTCGGATTACTTCTCCTTTCTTGTTGATTCCATTCCTTCGTCTGCTGATGCGAATTGAAGTCGGTTTTAGAAACACGCCGCACGATGACGTTTAGCCCGTGCCATTCTTCGTCCGCATCGCAAAAGCCGTTCCACGTATTCAATTGTTCCGCGGAGGACAAGATTCGGCAGAAGTTTCCCAAGCGGAGATGAGACGGGGGGCGGAAGCTTTGGAATATTCTCCGCAGAAACGAACACGGCTCTTTGGATTCAGGGATAGCGAAAGGATAGCAAATATGAACTCGACTCTTGAAGATCTCGCACCTCTGATGCGCGAACTCCTTCATCACCGGCATGCGGACACATCGTTGGAGGCGCTCGGCGTCCGCATTCGCCAAACAGTTCCGGAACCAAATGACGTCTCCGAATTGAAACTGAATCACGGCGCGGAGTTGGTGACATTCGCATGGAAAGGCCGGCATTTCTTGGTTCGAAAATCGCTTGAAGTGTTTGAGCTGAAGAACCGGAGAATCTTCATCACTGGCTCCTCGCAACTGATGCAATCGGTGCTGAAGAATCAAAACAAAATCCAAAAGATCGTTCCCATCGCCACCGACATGCTGCTGAAATCCGAAGCGCTTCTTCGGCATTCAAAACCGCATTCCGCGTTGGAAGTGCTCCAGCCACTGAAGCGCACGTTAACTCATCTCCTCCGGGCCGGCTCGAATGAACCGAAACCGCGCGAACCGGCTGACGGTGTTGATACGGGTTGCAAGCGGGCTGGGATACAACTCAACGGCAGCGCAACACTACCCTGGAGGACGCCCGCAAAACCGTTGGCGGCGGCGGGCTCCAGGAAGGGCGCCGAATTCTTAAGAGCGTCGCCTGCTCCTCTTTAAAATCCGGCGGCTGGCACGCTAATTCTCGCTATGTCCAAAATCGACCTGCTCTTGCTTCATCCTCCGAGTGTGTATGACTTTCGCGAGCGAGCCATCATGTACGGGCCCGTCAGCGATCTGATTCCATCCTCGCCAGTGTTTGAAATGTACCCTCTCGGTTTTCTCACGATGACGGACTATCTCGAGCAACGGGGCCTGCGGGTGCGAATTGTCAATCTGGCCTTGCGAATGATGAATGACCGGGCATTTGATGTTCCGGCATTCCTCGCAACACTCGCGCCCGAAGCCGTCGGAATCGATCTGCACTGGCTTCCCCATGCGCACGGTTCCATTGAGATTGCGAAGCTGGTGAAGCGGATTCATCCGAAGGTTCCCGTCATTTTCGGGGGCCTTTCGTCCACGTACTTTCATCGGGAGCTCATACAATATCCGGCGGTGGATTATGTGTTGCGCGGGGATTCTATCGAACCACCGCTTCATGATTTGCTGATGTCCCTGAAGGCTGGACAGGAGCCGGAGAACATCCCCAATTTGACTTGGAAGGCAAACGGCGTTGTTCGCGAGAATCCGGGGTCCTTCAACCCCAGCTCGCTCGATTACGCGGACCTGGCGCCGGATCGTATGATCAGGATGGTGCTCCGCTACCGGGACCTGCAGAGTGTCCTGCCTTTCAATGGTTGGTGGAAGAATCCCATCACCGCTGTTTTCACCGTCAAAGGCTGCAGCCATCAGTGCGCTACATGCGGCAATTCCCGGCCGGCGTGCGCAATTCTCAGCAAACGCGCGCGTCCTCTCTTTCGCAGTCCGGAAAGCCTGGTGCGGAACATGATCGACATTAGCCGATTTTCGCGGGGACCCATATTCTTGGTCGGGGACTTGGGCCAGGCGGGCACCAAGCACGCCAATCAGGTGCTCGACCTTCTTCGCGGTGTCCGGATCAAAAACGAGATTGTCTTTGAGTTCTTTCAAATTCCGCCGCCCGGTTTCCTGCGAAAGATCGATCAATCCGTCAAGAACTGGAGCCTCGAACTTTCTCCCGAGAGCCACGACCCCGAAATTCGGCGCGTTCAGGATGAAACGACGTTTTTCACCAATTCGGAAATGGAGGACATCATCCACGAGGCGCTCGCCTTGCGATGCCATCGGATCGACGTCTTCTTTATGATCGGCCTTCCACGGCAGACCCAGACGTCCGTGATGGATTCCATTCGGTACTGCGAGCGCCTCTTTCAGCTCTCTGACAATCGCCTGTCCTGTTTTATTTCGCCGATGGGGCCCTTCCTGGATCCGGGCAGTCGCATCTTCGAGGAGCCCGAGCGCTTTGGCTATCGCTTGTTTGCCCGCACTCTGGAGGAACACCGACAACTGCTGGTTCAACGCTCGTGGAAGCATATCCTGAATTATGAGACGAATTGGATGACCCGCGATGAACTCGTCGAGGCAACCTACGCCGCAGCTGAATCCTTGAATGTTTTGAAGCTCAAGTATGGCCGGATCCCGCAGGCCCGCGGCGAAGAAGTCGCTCGCCGGATCGTTCGCGCCCGGTCGCTCAAGGAACGCCTCGACAGCATCGAAGAAGACCGAGAACCCGGGAACGGAACCCTCGAGGCGCTGATGGGAGAGATTCACGAGTTCAGCGTCTCCACTGTTTGCGACAAGCGGGAACTGTTTTGGAAACGCCATGTGTTGAATTTCAGGCTTTCGGGAATCCTTTGGGCTCTCAAATCTTGCCTTACCGGTCGGCTGGCCTCCTTGGGAGTCCGGAAGGAAGGAGGCCGCGATAAACGGCCCCTTCCCTCTTGGTCTTGATCTCGCGCGAGATTGGACAATCAAGATCAAGAACGGGATTCTGTTCCAACCTCTCGCGGTCTGGAGAAAACGCGTCACGCCCGTGTCATTCAACAATTCTTTCCCTCGCGCGAAATCCAAAAAATGATTGGCGAATCACAAGGGCCGTGTAGTGCGCGAATCAGGCTTGGTGGAACGTTTGTTGTCAGGCGATAAGCGGCCAAAACACTCAACCGAACCGATTCTATGAAAGCGAAACATGCAAAACATCCCGGCGAAGTCGTTCTGGAATTAAACCGGCGTGACGAACCGCTCTGGGATGCGGCGAATCAACTCCGGAAGCCCTCGCCGTTCCGGATCAAAAGGATCCTGGTTCCCACAGACTTTTCCGATTGCTCCAAAAAAGCGCTTGCGTACGCCATTCCTCTGGCTCGGGAATACGAAGCCGCCATCACACTTCTCCACGTCGTACCGATCAACTACTCCGCCGGAGAATACGGTGGAGGCACTTTTATCGACACCGAAATGCGCGCGAACGGTCTGCGGGAATTGGACCGCCTTGCTGCCGCCGAAATACGGGAAAACGTTACGTTCCAAAACGAAGTGCGAGTGGGTTCGCCGACCACGGAGATCATTGACCTCGCAAAGAGCCTGCCCGCGGACATCATTGTGTTGTCAACACATGGACACACGGGTTTGAAGCACGCACTCCTTGGAAGCGTGGCGGAACACGTCGTCCGGCGGGCTCCATGCCCGGTGCTTGTCGTGCGCGAGAAAGAGCACGATTTCGTGGAAGAATAGATTCCTCGGAGGCCGGGAATACGCTGCGCGAAACGCGGGTTTGGATTCAGAGCACGTCGCCCCTCCATGAACTGCTGCGACTCACAGAGGCGCGCTCCGGAGCGCGGGTCTGTGACCCGCAGCAATATCAAGTTCATGGGGAGGGTTAGGGTGAGGAGAAGCAAGGGCTTAACCGGTTGCCCGGATGGAACAACTCCCGCAACTGCCAAACGACGCGAGTCCTTCGGCAAAGCCGGAGGCTTCCTGCATCAAGTGAATTTCAGCGCGCGCCTTCCTGGATCCAAGAACCCGACGTAAACACCCGTTGCACCGACCCGGCCAAAGAATGGTTATCGTTCAACAATCGATGCATAGCTTGATTGTTCCAAGGACGTAGCATTCCAAGTGAAAATTATGAGTGCGGACTCGAAAACATCGCTGGTACTGGTGAGTTTGTCCGTGGCGTTCGTCGCGCTCGCGGCGCTGTTTCAATCGGAGCTTTTCGGAAAGCCCAAATTGCCGGCGGAAGTGCCTCTGGCAAGCGCGGTCGTAACGAATACGGGGACCATACGTTTCTCGGCAAATGATCTGATCAAGGCGGAGGGTGACGTTTCGGGAATGGACTGCTATGCGTGCCATGAGGAGGGCAAGGAGATTAAGTTGCCCATCGATGAAAACGGAGTGGTTGTCCTTCCGAAAGAGCACGCGGATCTTATATTTGGACGGAGGAACTGCGCGGCCTGCCACGACGAGAGCGAAGCAGTTGAGATTAAGTGGGACGACGACGGCAATGTGATTCTTCCAGAATTCCATAAAGACCTCGTCATCCGCCATGGGCGGAATAACCGCAACAACGGTTGTTTTAATTGTCACGTCAACGACAAGCTCAACGAGTTGCAGACTCGAAACGGTGAAAGGCTAAAGCTGACGGAGAGCACGCGTTTGTGCGCGAGTTGTCATGGACCGACTTACAGCGACTGGGAAGCTGGAATTCACGGGCGAACGAGTGGCTATTGGAATCGGGAGCTGGGTGAAGTCTCGCGGAAAGAATGCACTTCTTGCCACGACCCGCACGCTCCGATTTTCCCGTCGCTAAAACCCGCTCCGAAACCGCACGCGCTTCATGCAAAAGCGGAAGCGGAAGCAACCGTGGACGACGAACAGGAACACTAGAATTATGCCAATCGAGCCCCCCAAACGGTATCGGGATCTTCCGTCTCCCACCGCCGCTCATGACAGCGGAATATCGCGCCGCAGTTTCCTGCGGGCTTCCGCTGGACTTGCCGCCAGCGTCGCCGGGATCGCCGCCGCGCTGACTCCTCTGCGTGACTTGGACGAATTCCCGTCGGTCGAGGAGTTTCTGCAGAAGCACTACAAGGAACTTGGCAAAGAAGAGATGGATGAGGTGCTTGATAGAATATCCGGCGAAGTCGAGCGCCAGTACGGGATTCGGCCCCATCTGCGTGATCTGAAACCGATGAACGGCGTCGAATTTGTTTATGCGCTCAATCTCACCCGCTGCATCGGCTGCCGAAAGTGCGTTCATGCCTGCGTCGCGGAGAACAACCAATCACGCAGCCCGGAGATTCAATATATCCGTGTTTTGAAGATGCCGAACGGGACGCTGGACGTTGAGCGAAGCCAGCACGATTACGCTCCTGCAACTGTGCCGGAGAAGGGTTTCTACTACATGCCGGTGCAATGCCATCAATGCAAGAATCCTCCTTGTGTCAAGGTATGCCCGGTTAAGGCGACCTGGCAGGAGGCGGACGGCATCACCGTGATCGATTATAATTGGTGCATTGGCTGCCGGTATTGCGAAGCCGCCTGCCCGTATTGGGCGCGTCGCTTCAATTTTGCCAAGCCCTCGATTCCGAAGGAGAAGATTAATCCCAACATGTCCTATCTGGGAAACCGTCCGCGTCCCAAAGGGGTCGTTGAGAAATGTCATTTTTGCATTCAGCGCACGCGGGCCGGAAAATATCCGGCCTGTTTGGAAGTATGCCCCACCGGATCGCGCAAGTTCGGGAATATCTTGGATCCGGACAGCGAGGTTTCCTACATTCTCAAGAACAAGCGGGTCTTTGTCTTGAAAGAAGAAGTCGGCACATCACCCCGTTTCTTTTATTACTTTGACATATGAGAGCGGTGCGAAACTACCTGGTCTTCTTGATTCGCAGCATTAATCAGGCATTTATCGGAGATTGGCGATACTACCTGTGGATCGGTTTTCTCGCGATTTGGTGTCTGCTCGGGCTCAATGCTTACGCGAAGCAATATGTCCATGGTTTGGCGATCACCGGAATGAGCGATCAGGTTTCCTGGGGCGTCTATATCGCAAACTTCACCTTCCTGGTCGGCGTCGCCGCCGCCGCGGTGATGCTTGTCATTCCGGTGTACATCTACAAGAACGAAGAGCTGCACGATCTCGTTATTTTTGGAGAACTGCTGGCCGTCGCCGCCATTATCATGTGCCTCATGTTTGTGGGCGTTGACCTCGGGCGTCCGGACCGGTTTTGGCACGCGCTTCCAGGACTCGGGGAATTCAATTTTCCAGGATCCGTCATGAGCTGGGACGTGATTGTGCTCAACGGTTATCTGCTGCTGAACATCCATATCTGCGGGTACTTGCTCTACAGCCGTTACAGCAATCGAAAACCGGCCAAGTGGTTCTATATTCCGTTCGTATTCATCGGAATCTTCTGGGCCATCTCCATTCATACCGTCACCGCTTTTCTTTATGTGGGTTTGGGCGGACGGCCGTTTTGGAACTCCGCAATCGTGGGACCGCGATTCATCGCATCGGCATTTACCGCGGGTCCGGCGATCATCATTCTCGCGCTTCAGGTCATTCGGCGAGTCACAGATTATCATGTCCCGGACCGCGCGCTTTTGACGCTTCGAAGCATTGTCCAAGTCTCGATGCTGATCAACGTGTTCCTTCTGGTGAACGAAGTGTTCAAAGAGTTTTATACGGGAAACCTTCACGTTGCATCCGCGAAATATCTCTTTCTGGGCCTCCATGGGCATAGCGGTCTGGTTCCGTGGATTTGGACGGCCATCGCGTGCAATTTGGTTGCCATGACCATCCTGGTTCTTCCCGTAAGCAAGAGCTTGCGATGGCTGGATTTGGCGTGTGTGCTGGCAATCGTCGGAATCTGGATTGAAAAAGGGATGGGCTTGATTATTCCAGGATTCATTCCAACACCACTGGGTGAAATCATCGAGTACACACCCACAGTGAACGAGACACTGATCTCGTTTGGGATCTGGGCCTTCGGGCTTCTCTGCTACACGCTATTCCTTCGAATGTCCGTTCCGATTCTGCAAGGCAAGATTTGCAAGGCTAACGAAAATGGATCGGACGAATCCGAAAGCGATCAGGAGCTTCGGGGTGTCGTAATGCATTAACTGCAATGGCGAAAAAGCTAACAGTTGACGACGCCAAACAATCGCTGACCGCGCACGTCGCCGCTAAAGGCGCTGAAATTCGCGAGAAATACGGGAACTCCATCGGTTGGACCGAGCTTCTGCGAATACTGGAGGATCGCGCGTTTGTCCGCTACCCATGCAAGATTCAGTTTGATGACAAGTCGTTGCGCCAAGGCGAATTTGGGTTTCCGGTGCCGAACGGTGATCTTCCGGAAGACGGATTCACAATGTTTGTGCATCCTTTCTTTTCGACGCAGTTGGATCGAGTTCCTTATTTGGTGCTCTATCAACTCGTCTCGGTTAATTACGGTGAATTTGCCTCATCGGATGACGCGGAGGCGTTTGGCGCGGCTGCGCTCGGCCTTTCAAGAGACGCCTTCTATCAAGAAGTCTGCGCGCTTGCGGACGCGCTCCTCTGAACGTTGTCCGGGGGGAAACCCATGCGCCCGTCGCGCCGCCCGCATCGGCTGCCGGGTTGTTTTCACAAAGAAAGGGGTCAGACTAGAGCAATGATCCTGCTGAAAAACTACCGGCGGCTATTTTTTTCGTTTTTGCGTTGCGGCCGGTGGCGCCAGGCGCAGCAAGCGC
>JAQBVM010000500.1 GCA_027623095.1 Verrucomicrobiota bacterium | reverse complement strand
AAAATATCCCCCACGGCGCAGCTAGCTGACACTCAACACAACCTGATCGTGCCCGCGCCACAGCATCGCAGACGGCGGATGTCTTCCTTATCCTTCTCGCTGAGTTTCTTCGCCTGCACCAGATGCGTGATAAACGGGGCTAGCGATCCGTCGGCTACTTTGCGGGCAATTGAATGAAGATGTCGCCCGGCCACGTCCGTCTGAGAGACCTTCGCCGAAAAACGATGGGCAAACTGACTGCGATCGCGTTTCACGCAGCGTTTCCTTTCGAGTCGTTGCAACAGCTTTGACACAGTGCCAACCGTCGAGTTGTCCGCGACTCCGTAGATCGTCTCGGCAAGTTCACGGGACGTCATCGACTCCGTTGCCCAGAGCAGTTTTAGCACTTGGAGCTCAGCATCTGGAATTGGTTCATTCGGCCGAGGCATCTCCGCCTCCTTAGACATGGTGTCCAAGTAATATAGACATGGTGTCCAAGAGATGCAACTCCAAAAGTCACAGACGGAGAAATTGCCTCGACAAGCAGAGAAATCGATTCGCGATAATGGCGGGATGCCTTCGCGGCAGCCGAAACTGCGTCGGCTTCATCGTCCGACGCAAGTTCGCGAGTCATCGCAATGCCCGAGGTTGGACATCAAACTTCAGCGGCTAATCACAGTCTCCAGCGCGCGGCGTAGTCCACGACCAAAGTCAGAAAACGCAGTCTGCGAATCTGCTCTCCAGTTTCAGAATGAGGGCGCACGGCGTGGGGGGTCTCGGTTGCTCCGGTGACTATGCAAGTGACTAAGGTCGACAACTCCTGACGCAGTTGGAGTCGGTGACCGAGGACTTTTTTGTCCTGAGTCATATAGCACCATACGATTTCTGCATCCGGTCGGTTGTAGAGTCGAGAGGTGGCGCGGGCGATACTGTGCTGGCGGCGATGGGCGTGGCGATGGTTTCTGGGAATTCGATTCGTCAAGCCTGCCGTTTTGCATTGGCTGCCGCCAGGCAACAAATCGCCGATATAGGCATTTCAATGGTCGCGGGTGATGTGGCAAGTGTCTGAAAGTTCACTGCCGCCGAGACCACGGTCGTGTTCGCCAAAAACCGCGCGGCCAAAAGAGTCTGGAGATCGATGACGGCTCCAAGACGTTAACGTCAAGGCTCTCATGATCGAAGTCCAACGGCGGCAATCACAGCGACGAAGCATCCAGCACCGGTTCCGCTGTACCGTCTGGATCGCCCGTAAAACCGCACGGGCCAATTTGAGGGAAGCCCGCGAAGATAATGGCAGCCCTGACCAATGCGACATCGACTTCATCGGCCGGTTTATCACCACTGGCCAGGTAAAGAGCCACCGCGCCCGTTACATGAGGCGAGGCCATGCTCGTACCGCTTAGCACGGCATAACTTTGACCCTTGTAGGTCGAGAGAACGTCGACGCCCGGTGCGGCAATGTCGACTACAGAACCGTAGTTGCTGAAGGTGGCAAATGTATCATCGGCGCCGTAACCGGTGGCAGGACCCTGGCCGCCGCACAATCCATCCGTGTCCACAATGGCGGATACGCAAAGAACGTCCGGGCTGTTGGCGGGACTGTAATAGCTCGCATCGTCCGCTGAGTTGCCTGCGGCCACCACATAAACGACCCCCTGGCCCACTGAATCGGCAATCGCAGTGTTGAGGGCCAGAGAATTTCCGCCGCCCAGGCTCATGTTGGCGACTTCGATCGAGGCCGAATTCGCCGTGACGTAATCCACTCCCTTAATAACATCAGACAAGTAGCCTGATCCATTCCGATCCAGCACCTTCACTGCCCAAAGTCTCGCGCCCGGCGCCACGCCAACCACGCCAATCCCGTTGTTCAGCGCCGCCACGGTTCCGGCGACATGCGTCCCATGGCCGTTATCGTCGTTGCCTGTTTTGACCCTGCGGACAAAGCTCACATTCTTGTAGACATTCAAGTCGGGGTGGCTCAAATCAATGCCCGTATCGATGACCGCCACATCAACGTTTACCGGGGACGCCATGAATTTTGGATTGGCACTGGCATCGATTCGATCAATGCCAAAAGGAATCGTTTGATCCGGTTGCGGAGGAGGCTGCTTACCACCCTTGGCCGTTGGCTTTGCCGACGCCTCATATACTTGGTCCGGCTCGATCCACGCCACGTTCGGATCATTCTGCAACTTGCGCAGGATGCCAGGCGGAACGACGGCCGCGAAACCATTCAAAGCGTGTTCATAGACGTGATCGGGCACCACCCCATGCTTGGCTGCTACGTTAGCTGGAAGCGCTCCCAGTTTTAGCACGACGATGGATCTGTTTGGCGCCGGCCCTTGTCCGTAGAGCGAAGTTGCGACCGCCAGAGTTGCGACCAGCGTCGCCAGGATTGAGCTGTGCCTGTGCATTGTTTTATTCCGTTGTAGGTGGGGGTTGAAAACTGTGACGCATGAGCCATTCTCACGCGATCACGTGCTCGAGTCAGCCAACCTAACCGACTCCGCCTCCAACCACGGACTTACATGGATTCTTTTTGTCATGAGCGCGCAGACAGCAATCGGTTCGTGACACATGTCGGTTCGTCCTGAGCGCGCAACGGATCCTTCTGACTGGCGCCGGATGATGCGATCATGAGTGTTCAAATTGAGGACACCGAACGGCTGAACTCAGCTACAGAACAGCATGCCCATCGGCAGAGCACGGGGAGCGGGCACGTCTATCAAGGCCCTCCAATTCGCGGTCGACCGCCACATACCACATGCGGAACCGGCCGTGGTCTCGCGCGACAGAACCATAGAACTGGACACCGAACTCGTCCGGTGATCCTGGCCCGCCGCGTTCGACGACCGGATTCGCCTCATGCTTCACCGGGCGGCACATGGTCAACCGAAGATTGTGCGTGAACGGTATCGAAACACTGTCGAACGCAAACAGCGTGACCACGGGATTTGTGTGGAACAACAGCTCTGCGGCGAACGAGGAAACCAGAGCTGGCTCAAGCGAGACCGACAGCGTCAAAGCGAAGCCGATGCACATCGCACGACTTTTGCTCCGAACAAGGGCGGTGCGAAAAGGACGGTGATTCATGGTGTCGTGGTTCATGGTTTCATTCCCGGAATTGGGTTGTGTGGGTGTCCGTCAGCGGCGCTGGAGGAGGAAGACGTTGTTTTGGATGACTTTGCCGGGCTCAGGATAGTCGGCGCTGCCGTCGAAATACAGGAGGTCCGGATAGCCGCCGGAGGCGGGCGGGGTGTTGTGTCCGGTGGCTTTTTCGACCTGTAGGATCGCATAGGATGCTTCGGGATCCGGCGGCACGGCTCGCTCGCAGACAAAGGTGCGGCCGCCGTCGCGCGAAATGAGCCACGTTGCAGCTTCGCCGGGGTCAGACTTGATTTTCGGTTTTCAATCGGATAGAATAACCAACATTGGTCCGCTTTTC
>JAQBVM010000499.1 GCA_027623095.1 Verrucomicrobiota bacterium | reverse complement strand
AATCTTCTGAAGGACGAATTCAAAGATTTCTATCTGCCCGTCGCTTTCAATGAGCCATTGCAATGCCCGGCTGAATTGCTCGAACTCGTCGGGCCGAAGCTGGCGCAGCGCGGGCAACGCGAGGTTCACGAGCGGCAGCCGGGCGCGCGAGGCGATGGGCGCGATCTCAGGCCAAAGCGCGGCGGTGGTTTCACAAATCCCCGGCGCGGTTCGCCCATCCATTTCCGTGAGTTGCTTCGCGCGGAGGGTTTCGTCCGGGCTGAGGAGCATCGCGAAAATGAGCGCGATGGCGTCGAGCGGTTCGCGAGCGGCGGACTGGACTTTTTCCGAGAATGCATTCCGCAACTCCTCGGCGTAGTGCAAATGCAGAGGTGTTGGGTTGCCGAGGTTAGGCAGCACTGCTCCCATCAGGATCGCGTTGGTGGCGAATCCTTTGTCACCAGCCCGCGCGCCGGGCATCCCGGGAATCGTCGGAAACGAAGATCGTGATGATGTTGGTTTCGCCGCCTGGCGTGAAGATTCTGCTGCAACTGTTTTGACGCTGGCCTGCTTGAAGTTTCCGTTCCAGCCGGGATCAATGGCGCGGATGCGCTTGCCAAGCGGCGGGTGCGTGGCCAGCGCGCCGAGGAACGAATTGCCCAGGCCGTTTCCAAAAAACATGTGACTGGCTTCCCCGGCATGAGCGGATTCGACCTTCGAGCCGGCTCCGCCGATTTTTTGCAGCGCGCCGGAGAGCCCCGCCGGATTGCGGGTGAATTGAACCGCGGAGGCATCGGCCAGAAACTCCCGCTGCCGACTGAGCGCGGCCTGGATGAGCCGGCCAAAGAACACGCCGATCGCGCCGATGACGATCAAGGCGAGCCCCAGCAGCATCAGCGGATTCCGGTCCCTGCCGCCGCGCGTGTAGATCAAGATGCGGCCGATCACCGCAAGGCACACAATGCCGAAGATGACGCCCATGATGCGCAGGTTCAGACGCATGTCGCCATTGAGGATATGACTGAACTCATGGCCCATGACCCCTTGCAATTCATCGCGGTTGAGCAACGTCATGCAACCGCGCGTAACGCCGATGGCGGCGTCGCCGGGTGTGTGGCCGGCCGCAAAGGCGTTGATGCCTTCTTCGTCGTCGAGCACATAAATCTTGGGGACGGGCACGCCGGAGGCGATGGCCATTTCCTCGATCACATTCCGCAGCTTGCGTTCATCCGGGTGGGTTGTGTTGGGATTGAGGAGCCGTCCACCGAGCGATTCGGCGACGGCGCTGCCGCCCTTGGCCAGGGCGGCGGTTTTGTAGAGACCGCCGACCGCGACGACGCCGAGCGTGCCCAGCGCGACGTATAGGAAAAGCTTGGGATCCCACAGGACGAGTTCGGGAGGCGGAGCGCCTGCCTGCTGTTTGGCGTGCGTGCCATAGAAAATCGCCAGGCTGGCCAGATAAACCGACACGATGATGCACGCGACAGCGATCACGAAGTAAACCACCAGCACCTTCGTGTTCTTCCTGGCTTTGTCCTGATGTTCGAAAAAATTCATGATTCAAACCTCTTTAAGCGAACGAAACCTTCTGCGCCTCCCGTTGCTCCGGATTCTCGATGGCGAACAGCTCGGCGGCGGTAAAGTGGAACGTGCCTGCGATGATGCTGCTCGGAAAGACCTCGCACTGCGTGTTGTAGGCCATCACCGAGTCGTTATAGGCCTGCCGGGAGAAGGAGACTTTGTTTTCCGTCGAGGTCAGTTCCTCCATCATACTCAACATGGTCGTGTTGGCTTTGAGGTCGGGATACGCCTCGGAGAGCGCGAACAGGCGGCCGAGCGTGCCGGAGAGCGCGCCTTCGGCGCTGGCGAGTTGCTTCATGGCGGCGGGATCGCCAGGATTGGCGGCGGCGCCGGTGTTGGCGGTCGCGGCGGCATTGCGCGCGGCAATGACGGCTTCGAGCGTGCCGCGTTCGTGTTTAAGGTAACCCTTCGCGGTCTCGACCAGATTCGGAATCAGGTCGTAGCGCCGCTTGAGCTGGACATCGATTTGCGCGTAGGCGTTTTTGAAACGGTTGCGCAACTCGACGAGTTTGTTGTACATGCCGACGAGGAACATCACGGCAATGAGTGCCAGCGCAGCCAGCACGGCGATAACGATTAATAGTGGACTCATAACATTGTATTCTCTTTGGTTACACCGTGTGCGGAATGCCGTTTCTAGATGGCCAAACTTGGCTCGAGCGTGCGGCGTTCTCCGCGGTAATCTGTCAGAGCAAGGCGCAAAGATCAGCTCGATTGCTCGCGGTGCTCGATCTTTTTTGAATCAGGATTATGGTCGCAGTTGAAACCCTGCTTGTGGTGAGTTTTGTGATGGTTCATATTTTGGTCTTTTTCGTTGTTTCGTTTCTTTGATGTTCGCTGTCGGCGTCCGTCTGACAACTTGATTAGGGAATCGGTTGCGCCGCGATCGGCCCGGTTGCCCACACTTTGATTGCGCCGGCTAGAGTGGCTGCAAAGAACGTCGCATTCGCGAATTAGCCGCTCCGGTTGTTACATCAAGGCCGCCCGTCGAAAAAGATTCGCAAGTGTTGATGCGGCAGCGATGTGTTGAGTTGGTTCAGGCTCGGCACTACTCACGGGAGGCGTCGGATTCACTGATGGGGCTTGTTCGTGCGTCGCGGGTGATGCACTTCTTGGGCCTGCTGCCACAGGTGACTTGCTCGCTGCAACCACCAACACAGCGTTCATCGTACCGTGAGAATTCGGGGTGAGCTCTGTCGCAACCGGGTCGTCCACCCACTCCCCGTCCACCACGAACCGATACTCGCTTTCGATGCCCGCTTTGCAGGAATTAGTCGTCCCCAAATCGATGCCGAGTACTTTTGCCATATAGAATCTGTGATTAATCCACTCCATCATTCACGGCAACGGAAATGCAGGAAGTCGATCGCACCAATGGGTGGACCGACCCAATCACAGCAGCCATTCCGAACTCTAATTCCTCCAGCTCAAAGAGAGCCAAAGGACTGCCTGGCTGCATTGATTGTCAAATGTAAGCCCATTGGAACGGGTTACAAGGAATTTCCAGCGTGCGGACGCGTTCAGAAGTCGTGCGCAATGCAATCAGCCGTTGAAAGTTCCGTGCATTTCGCGAGTTTCCGCAATGTCCTGATTTGGCTGGGATGACGCGCGGCGGGATCGCGTCGCGATGAATCGGGCGAGCCGCGTTTAGCACGTCCACCTTCTTGTTTCGGATTTCGCCGGCGTGGAAGGAGAGTGTTGCTTCAATAGCTGTGTGTGACGCTTGGGGAGGCGGTCGGCTAGTCTTTGCCGCGAACAATCGCAGCAAAGATGAAAATCAAATCGAAAGAGTTCTCCAATCAACTGGAAGGAGTGCGCCGGGATCTTGCGCTCTGGCGCCAGCGGCGAAAGCATCGGGAGCGCAT
>JAQBVM010000102.1 GCA_027623095.1 Verrucomicrobiota bacterium | reverse complement strand
GTGGAAATCTCTCCTCAATCCGATAAAAAAGAAGCAGCCGTTCAGGCGTGATCTCATTCGGAGCGCCCTGCACCCGGCGCGAAACAATATTCTGCTGGAATATGGGAACGGGATCGTACAATCTAGCCGGACTATGAAGCCTTCGTCTCGCACACATCGTATCTCTCGCCGTCGTTTTCTAGCCGTCACCGGGGCCGCGATCGCCGCCCCGACTTTCATTCCCGCCAGCGCGCTTGGAGCGGACGGACGCCCCTCACCTTCCAACCGGATCACCATGGGAGTCGTTGGCTGGGGCATGCAAGGTCCGAGCAACACGGGCAACTTTATGCGCCAGTCGGATTGCCAGGTTCTGGCCAGCGCGAACATCGATAAGAATCACATGGCCAAATCGTTGGACGCGATCAACGGCCATTACAAGAACAAAGACTGCAAGGCCTATCACGATTATCGGGAGTTGATGGCCCGAACCGACATTGACTCCGTCATGCTGGCCGTGCCCGACCAATGGCATGCGCTCATCGCCACAGAGGCGGCGCGAAATAAGAAGGATATTTTTGGCGAGAAGCCATTGGCGCGCACGGTTGCGGAGCAACAGGCCATCGTCAAGGCGGTGCAGGCCAATCAGCGCATGTGGCAGACGGGATCCTGGCAGCGCTCGGAGAGGAATTTTCACTACGGCGCCGAGATCGTCCGAAACGGATTGATCGGCAAAGTGACGCGCGTGGAAGTGGGCTTGCCCAGCGGCCATCATGACTTCGCCGGCACCGGCAAACCGCTCTTGAAAAAACTGGCGGAGTTAAAGGTGGACGACCTCGCGAAAGTGGTTCCAGGAACTGCCGCTTGGGACGCCTCGGTCAGCGACGCACCGGCAGAATTGGATTACGACTTCTGGATCGGGCCGTCCAAGATGGAACCGTATATCCAGGCGCGCGGTCACATGAACTGGCGTTGGAACTACAACACCGGCGGCGGTCAGTTGCTCGATTGGATCGGCCACCACTGCGATATCGCGCATTGGGGATTGGGCAACGACGCCACGATCGGCCCTCTGGAGATCGATGGATCCGGCGAGTTTCCAGACCCGCGCGCCATCTGGAATTCCTGCACGAAATATCGCATCAACTGCAAATACCCCGATGACATCACCATGATCATCGCCGGTGGTCATGAGGACATCCGCAGTGGCACCAAATGGATCGGCACCAACGGGTGGGTTTGGGTCAATCGCGGAAATGCGTTCGAATCCTCACACTCGCCCTGGGAAGATGCGCGCAGCCTTCCCGACGAACAACGGAAGATACAATTGCCAATCAACCGCGGCGGGCATTGGCGCGATTTTCTCGACAGTGTGAAATCGCGGCAACCCGCGGTCGCACCCGTCGAGGTCGCCCACCACTCCGCCATTCCCGGCCACCTCGGCCTGATTGCCATGCTCGTTGGACGAAAGATCAAATGGGATCCGGCCAAGCAAGTCATTCTCAATGACGAAGGAGCGAGCCAACTTCTTTCACGCGGCTATCGAACGCCCTGGAAATTGGGATAAGGTTTTGAGCCTGCCGGTAGAACGACGTTGAAAGGGCAGAATTAAAGCCCTTTCATTGCGTCATCCAGCGCGGCGTACAGTTGCCGCATCGTGGCCTCCGTCTCGTCACCCATGCTGGAAATGCGGAACGTTGTCCCTTTGATTTTGCCGTAACCGCCGTCGATCAAGAAACCGCGATCTTTGACCAATTTCTGGAGTTTGGCCACGTCGATCACCCTGCCTCCGGGCTTAGCTCCATTGTTCACGCAAGTGAGTGTCTGAGACTCGTATCCCGTTTCAGGGAACAAATTGAAACCGTGGCCGACGGCCCAGTCCCGTGTGAGCTGGGCAAGGCTGGCATGGCGCTCAAAACGTGCGTCGAGTCCTTCAGCGAAGATATCCTCAAGTTTCGACGCAAGAGCGTGGATATGGCCGATGCTCGGCGTGCTCGGCGTCATATTCCCTTCCGCGTTTTTCTCGAACTCATTCAAATCAAAATAGTAGCCCCGGTCAGAAACCGTCGCAGACTTGGCGAGCGCCGAATCGGAGCAGGCAAACACCGTGAGTCCCGGCGGAAGTGCAAATGCCTTTTGAGTTCCGGCCAAGAGCACATCGATTCCAAGCGCGTCGAACTCGAGTTTCACACCCGTCATTGAGCTTACGGCATCGACGATGAACATAACGTCCGGGTATTTCCTCTTCAGCACGGCGACTTCGGCGAGCGGGCTCATGACGCCGGTCGAGGTTTCGTTATGAATGAACGTCAGCGCATCGAATTGTCCGGTGGCGAGCTTGGCATCAATTGCTTCGGCGCGAATGGGCGAACCCCAATCCACTTGCAGCGCCTCGGCCTGTTTTCCGCATCTCTGGCTGACATCGAGCCATTTGTCTGAGAACGCTCCGCACATGCAGCAGAGAACCTTCTTCGAAACGAGATTCCGCACGGCGCCCTCCATCACGCCCCAAGCCGAAGATGTGCCGAGATAGACCAATCGTTTGGTGTAAAGCAGCGCTTGGAGCTGGGGCTGAACCTTTGCGTACAGATCTTTGAAACCCTGCCCGCGATGGCCGATCATGGGCTCGCAAAAAGCGCGAAACGTTTTCTTGCTGACTTCGACCGGTCCGGGAATGTGCAATTTAACATGTTCCATAAAATAGCTTGTGAAAGTTTTCACAAGCATTGGCGCATGGCAAGCCGAGTTTACGTAAAAATTCACGCTGTGCAGTTTCTCAAAACCTGCTATGAACTGTGTTGTCTCAACCAACAGAATCCCGGGTTTTTTATGCGCATGAATCCAAAAAATGTTTGGGCCGTCCTCTTGTTCTCCTGTTTTCTTGGTTCCCAGCCACTGAGGTCGGCCGCACTTCCGCTTGTCACGAATGTAGAATGGCAGCCGCTCGCGGCTCAAATTCGGAGGGTGATCGAGGCATCCGACATGCTGGGTTCGCCCTTTGGTGAAACGGATAAACGCGCGCTTCAGACCGCACTTCAAGGTCCGGGAGGCGCCGGCGCCATTGAATCGGTCCAGAGGATCCTGGATCGTTACTGCCTGCTGGGGGTGAGCATTAATCCGGAATCGCGCGTCAAGGTGGCGGCCGGTCCCGCGAAACCCGAGCTTGTGGAACAAGGCTGGCGGCAGTTCCTGGTAAAGGTCCAGAACGAAGCCGGGGTTACAGCCGAATTGCAAGCGGTTAGCCCGAACGCGCGTTCGTTGTTTGAAAGCGGCTCCAGCCGCACGCCGTCCGATCAGTTTTATCGGCGGCATGCCGGCGTTCCGAAGCCGTCGAATCCGGATGAACTGTGGCTTGATATGCAGATGTACAACAGACAGCCGATGCGAACCGAGCTGGGCGGACTAGGATTGGAGTACCGGATCATCCAGTTGTACAGCAGGGATGCGGGAAAACGCGAAGCCAAGCTTGCGTTTAACGTGGGGCAGGGAACACAGGACCTCGGGTTTCGGAACGAAGTCGATATCTTGTTCGACTGCGCCCCCGCAAGAGAGATCCGGCTTGGGGTCAAAGACGAGCACGGGCAGCCGACGATGGCAATGTTTGTCATCCGAGATCAGCAAGGCCATATCTATCCTTCGCAGGCAAAACGTTTGGCGCCCGATTTCGCGTTTCATCCCCAAATTTACAGAGCGGACGGGGAAACCATCGAGCTGCCAGACGGCACTTACACAATCGAGCACGGCCGCGGTCCGGAATATCTATTGCAGAACCGGACTTTCCAGATCGGGCCGGAATCGCGAGCCTTCGATGTGGAACTCCGGCGATGGATCGATCCTTCGTTGATGGGCTGGTGGTCCGGCGATCATCATATTCACGCAGCCGGCTGCGCGCACTACACCAATCCGTCCGAGGGAGTGCATGCCGAAGATATGATGCGGCATATTCTGGGGGAAGACTTGAAGATCGGCTGCAACCTTACCTGGGGCCCCGGATTCGATTATCAAAAACAGTTCTTCACCGGGAAAGACGATCTGGTGTCAAAGCACCCTTATCTGTTGCATTACGACGTCGAGGTTTCCGGTTTTGGCTCGCATCAGTCAGGGCATCTCTGTCTGCTCCGGCTTAAGGACGCTATGTATCCGGGCGGCGATTCCAAACACCATTGGCCAACGCTTTGCCTGAACACCTTGCGCTGGGCCAAACGGCAAGGCGCGATATCGGGACCCGCGCATTCCGGATGGGGCTTGGAAGTGCAGACGGATGAATTGCCGAATTATATTGTCCCGCCGTTCAGCGGCATCGGGGCGAACGAGTTCATTGTCGATGTAACTCATGAAATTCCCGGCCCGGATGGAAAACTGGTTCGTGCGGTCGATTTTATTTCGACGGTGGATACGCCGTATGTTTGGGAGCTCAACATCTGGTATCACACTTTGAACGTCGGTTTCCGAACGCGGATCAGCGGTGAAACCGATTTTCCCTGCATTTACGGCGAACGCGTCGGTCTCGGCCGTTCTTATGTGAAGCTAGATGAAAAACTGAATTACGGCGAATGGTGTGAGGGCCTTCGACTGGGGCGCAATTACGTCGGCGACGGAAAGAGCCACCTTCTCGATTTCAAAGTCGATGATGTAGCGATGGGTTACAACGACAGCGAACGAAGACTGTCAAGACCGGGAAACGTCCGTGTGACGGCAAGCGTTGCGGCGCGTTTGGACGAGGAACCCAATCCCCGTTTGACGGACAGGCCTTACAGCCAGAAACCTTATTGGGATATCGAACGGGCTCGCATTGATGGCACGCGTGAAGTGCCTGTCGAACTCATCGTCAATGGGTATCCGGTGGCTAAGAAAACCATTCCCGCCGACGGAAAGATTCGTGATCTCGCTTTCGACGTCGTCATCGAGCGGAGCAGTTGGGTTGCAATGCGGATTCTGCCATCCTCCCACACAAACCCAATCTTCGTGATGGTTGGCGATGAACCGATACGGGCTTCGCGCCGCAGCGCCGAGTGGTGCTTGAAAGGCGTGGATCAGTGCTGGTCGCAGAAAGAGAGATTCATCAAGGCGGATGAAATGGCTCAGGCGAAAGCGGATTACGCGCATGCACGCGAGGTCTATCGCAAGCTGCTCGCCGAGAGCAAAGTGGATTGAGGGCAATAGTCTGAAAAAATCTCTCGAAGGTTACGGTCGAGCGGAAACTGGCGCGGAATTCGGCGGAGCAGTCACCGAGTTGGTGGCACTGGCAGGCACGGCGTTCGTCGCCGCAGGCAATCCCAGTGCGGTCCTGAGCTGATCCTGGACCTGCTGCTCCAAGCCGACATCCGGATCCAATAGCTGATCCAGGACGACCTTCTTGAGATCCCCTATTGGGGGAAGCCCGACGCGTTCTTTGGAGACGACCGGAAGTTCCGTTTCGAAACGCTGCCAGATTCTTTTGGCGAATCGATCGTAACTAACCGCCAGGTCATCCTCACCAATTGCCAAGTTCATGAAAGCGCTCGTCAGCAAACCCTCGAGAATCGCTTTAACTCGGTCGTGACTTGTTTCACCGACGTCCTCGGTCACTTTCGCCAACGCAAACTCGTCCAACGTCTGGCCTTCCGGGAGCGCGGTCGGATAGGTGGTGCGCAGCTTCGTGTACCACTGATTCGCCAAGGCGAGGCGGTTGTAACTGTATAAGAAATAGACGGCTGTCTTGAGGAAATTCCGATGCGCCGTCTGAATATTCTGCAGCATATTCGGTTCGAATTCCATCATCTCCTCATAAGCACGATCCGTTCTCCCAACCACGTCCAGGTTAGGCGCATAAATGAACTCCTTGGAATTTTTCCTCGGAAAAACCAGGCGGCCCCGATGAAACGCCAATTGCATCGATTGAAAAATGACACGGCGCAGGGAAATCATTTCCTTCTCCTTGAGCTTCTCGGTAAGGGTTTTCTCCAGCCCCACATAGCCCCAATAGATTGCGTGCGTTTCCGGAAGACGCCATTCCAGAGGACCATACCGATCTTCAACCTCTTTGATCCAAAGCGGGTCCATTTTGAACTTGTCCCGCAGCAGAGCGACCCGTTGTTTCCCCTCTTCCGTCTTCGGGTTCAACAGTTCGTCGAAATCTGGATGTCCGTTTGGGAACAACGGATCCATTTCTCTGAACCAGGCCTCTTTGTAGTAGTTGTGCGCGTCATCCAAGTTCTGGCCCATCTTGTGTTGAAAGTGCCAGGCCAATTCCCGGTAGAGCAGCGGTTCGCCAGGATTGTAACGCAGCCCCTCGTCCCGGAGCAGTTCAATGCCGCGCTTGACCCATTCCCAACGGTCTTTGTGGTCGCTGAATTTGACGGAAATATTGTACGACATGTTCCACGCCAGGTGGATCCAGACGGTTGAGAAATGGGGCTGCAACTTCGTGATCCAATCCGCCAACTGAACCATCTCGAAATATTTGTCCTGCTCCTGAAGATCATTCACACGCACCCAAAGCGCGTTCGCAATTAGGCCTCGAAACCCTCCCAGCGCAACGGTCGTGAACGCCAGCATCGGAGGCGCGTTCTCCAACGGTTCCACCCGAGTGAGTCCCATCGTATCCCGTTCTTCGTTCAAACGATTTTGAATCAATGAAACGAAACAAAGGAGCACGATCGAAAGGACCAAGAGCGCGGGCTTGTAGAATCGTGTCAAGTGGGGCGTCATCTCGGTTCGTTCAGTGATTGCTCTGTGCGGTCGCTAGCTCGCGGCGATTAAAGATGGTGATGCCGATGCCAGCCAGAATACCGCCCATGAGCAAACAGATTTGAGAGAAAGCGAGTCCGAGCTGGCCCCAAGTGATGCTTCGGCCAGTGCTGAGAGAATCAATGGGAGAGAATCCAAGGACCATGTTGATGATCCCCAGCAACACTTTAAAAACGGGCAGAGCGACGTAATCGATCCAAGCCATCTTGTCCGCGTATCCAGTCTCATGATTTACTTCGAGCACGGTTCCCTGCTCGAGTACCAATGCAAGTGTTCCGCTGGAAAACGCGACGATCAAAACCGCCAGAGATACGAACGCCGCCACCGGGAATGAAAGAAAGCTCGAGGCGGCCAAACCGAGCGCGGCGAGCAGCGCCAGCCAGAAGAAGATGATAGTGATACCACGGAAGAAGTTGACTCCAAAAGTGCTCTCCGGGTAAAGCACCTCCAAGCCTTCCTCTGCGGTGAATAGAAGGGCCGTGGGATTTCGATTGAGGAAGTTCACGGTCAAAATTCCCCTTTCGTCAACCAAATTGGGGGGAACCTCGATTTCATGAAACGAATCCGGCGCCAGGCTCAAATTCGTCTGGTACAACATCGCGGAGTTCACGTCGCCCACCGCGAAAATACCCAAATAAGTCGAAGCCTTGGCAATCTCCGCGACATTGAACTTGACCCGCAAATAGAGCGGTTTGTCCTTCAAGAAATGCCGGGCAACGCCCAGGTCAATCTCCCACTGCCGCCGAAAATCGGTGGGCACGACTTGCTCCCGGGCTTTCAATTGTTCGCGGATCTGCGTACGCATGTATTCGACGTCCGTAATGGGTTGTGTCGCTTCTTCAATCCGTCTCTTCAGCAATTCTCTCACCCCCTCGTCGTAATTCGGTATGGGTTCACGCGCGCCTCCCCGGGCTACCATCACTTCGTTCCGCAAAATCGCTTGCTGATCCTCCGGCAATTTCTGCGCCCTGGCTTTCATCAGAAAAAAGACAGCTCCCGATGAAACAGCCACAAGCACCGCGTTTATGACCACGATGCCGAGCCATTTTCCGAACCAAATCTCCCATCGAGAAATCGGTTTGACCGCGACCATTTGAATTTGCGCCTCTTCAACATCGCGGGCCAGAGTTCCGCAAGAAAGCCAAAGCGTCGCAAACCCAAGGAGAGCCGAGATCGAAGCAAGGGTGTACGTAAGAATGATCTGTGTAAATCCTCTCGCGGTTCCGTCGTCCTTGATGACAAGCGGCAGGATTACTACCGTGGCGAGCAGAATCGCACTCAAAACCAACACGAGCCGGTACCGCAACGCGGCCCTGACTGTGAGCAACATGATCGCCAGAATCCTCTGCATATCGGAAAGCTTAGTTTCGAAATCTTATTCCATCCAACGGCTCAGGTTTCAGCGACATTCGCGTAATCTCTCAACTGCGATCCAGACCGAAAACTCATGCACCGAACGGCAACAATTATTTTGGTTTTTCAACCAGGCTGGAGAGTTTCTCATTCGCCTTGTCGAAATCGGCCTTCTTCGGCGCCGAGGACTCAGGCTGGGCAGCCGGGGCACTGGCCGGATTGGCCGTTGCGAAACTCGCCAGTTTATCGTGGTCCACCGTGTCAACTGGTTTCGCGGTTTGCTCTACGGAGGGCTGTTTGCTCTCCGAAACGGAAGCGGTTGTCAGCCGGGTTAAAACTCGTTCCGTGCGGGAAGAGGGTTCTTCAGCTTCACCTCTCAAGTATGCGGCAACACGGTGCCCCGAGGTCGCACCGGACGTCTCCGCCTCGGTTTGCCTTGCCTGATTGACAACTCCCAGGAAGTAGCCCTCGAGGTTTTGAGTCGGCGTATCGATTCGAATTTTTTCCTCGACGACGTCTTTGCGGATGATTTCCAGAATCCGTTCGGTGGTTTCTCGCGGAAGCAGCGGCGTGGTAATGCGCATCGCGTCGGGAGTCGCGAGGAGTTCCTTCAACGTCCCCATCGCTCGAATCTTTCCCCCGTAGTAGATCACAACCCGATCACAGACATCTTCGACATCGGCCAGGAGATGGCTGCTTAAGATGATTGTCTTCCCTCTTGCGGCCAGAGCCAGAATCAGATCCTTGACTTCGCGGCAGCCAATCGGATCCAGTCCCGACGTGGGTTCATCCAGGATAACCAAGTCCGGATCATTGATCAGCGCTTGAGCAAGGCCGATGCGGCGCTGCATTCCCTTGGAAAACTCCCCGACCTGACGCCGGCGCGCCTTATCGAGACCCACCATTTCAAGAAGTTGTTCCGATCGTTGGATTCTGTCTTTCTTGGGCAAGGCGAAAAGATTGCCGAAAAAATCGAGCGTTTCGTTCGAGTTAAGGTAGCGATAGAGATAGGATTCCTCGGGCAAATACCCAATTCGCGATTTTGTTGCCACATGACGCGGTGAGTGGTGAAAAACTTCGATTTGCCCTTTCGTGGGGTACAAAAGACCCAGCAGCATTTTGACCGTCGTTGACTTGCCTGATCCGTTCGGACCCAGAAGTCCGAACACTTCGCCTCGGCGCACATCGAAATCAACATTATCGACGGCGCGCGCTTTAGGACGCCCCCAGAAATCTTTGAACACTTTCGTGAGGCCCCGGACGGAAACCACGGTTTCCCGGGAATCCGCCGCCGGGCTTGGGAAAGTGCCACGTTCCGGGGACTGGAGTTTTTCAAGTGTGGCAGCGGTCATGGTTTTTCCTCCGGTTGAGGATCTCAAGCCATCTTGGGCGATAACTGCGCTTTGCCTCTCTCCGGCTCGGCTCTCGGTCTTTCGAACGGCTCCAGCTCTTCGCCGTAGCGAACCAGCCGGGCGCTGTTGAAGACGACAATCAACGACCCAACGTTGTGGAGAATTGCGGCAACAACCGGATGCACATAACCAAACGCAGCGGCGATCAATCCTCCAATGATAAAGATGACACCCACCATGAAATTCTGGTTGATCACCGATCGAGTGCTTCGTGAGAGGCGCATTAAGAAGGGAAGCCGCCTAAGATCGTTGTTCATAAGAGCAATGGTTGCGCTGTGGATCGCCACTTCGCTTCCCGCGGCTCCCATCGCGATGCCGATATCACCCGCCGCTAATGCCGGGGCGTCGTTGACGCCATCTCCAACCACCGCGACTCTGTACCCCCGGCTTTTCATCCTGCGCACAAATTCAACCTTGTTCTGCGGCAGACATTCTGCGACGACCTCCTCGCAGCCGATTTCGCGCGCAACTCGAGTCGCCACAGGCTGCCTGTCACCGGATACCATTGCGATTCGCCTTACACCACCCTCTAGGAGCGCCGCGAGGGACTCGCGCGCTTCCGAACGGGTTTCATCCTGAAGGCCAATCCAGCCAATGCAGACGCCGTTGTTAGCAACAAAAACAAGGCTAAAACCCTCAGTCTCGTTCAAATCCACAGACTTCTCAAAATCTCCGCCCACACCATTGTCGCGAAGCCATTGTGAGCGGCCAATTACGACATTTCCATCATCAATCCGTGCCTTGATTCCCCTTCCCGCTGTCTCCGCGAAATCCAACGGATCCGTCAACGGAACTCCCGCCTCGCCGGCAAGTGTGGCAAGCGCTTTGGCGGTTGGATGGTTGCTGAACTTCTCGGCAGACGCCGCGATTCGCAACAATTCGGCAGGTTTGACATCTCCCAGTGGCGCCAATCGGCTAACGCTTAAATTACCCGTCGTCAACGTTCCGGTCTTGTCAAAAATAAACGCATTGATACGAGACGCCGCCTCAATGTCTCCAACGTTCTTGATCAGAATTCCCAGCCGGGCGGCGGCGGAAAGAGCCGCGACCATTGCCGTCGGCGTCGCCAAAATGAATGCGCAAGGACAAGCCACAATCAGGACGGCAATCACGTTGTTCAAACTCTGCGTGAAGGCCCAGACCAAAGCGCCGATTACCAAGACAAACGGGGTGTAGTACCCCATGTACTGATCCACGATGCGCATGATGGGAAGCTTGGTCTTTTCCGCGGCCAAGATGAGTTCTCGCACGCGTCCGAGCGTCGTATCCGTTCCGGCACGGCTCACCCGAATCTCCAGCACGCCGGTCAGATTTTGGGTTCCGGCGAAAACTTCGTCGCCGGGTTTCTTATCAACAGGGAGCGATTCACCCGTGATGTTTGCCTGGTTGAAGGAACCTTGCCCAGAGACGATCTCACCGTCAGCAGCCACGTTGTCACCCGGACGGACGCGGATCAGATCGCCAACGGACAACTCCGACGCCGCAATCTCTTCTTCGCGGTCTTTTATCAGTCTCCGCGCTTTGGTTGGAGTGAGTTTGATCAAGGATTCGATTGAAGCCCGGGCGCCGGCTGCCGTTCTTGTTTCAATGATTTCTCCCATGAGCATGAAGAACGCAACGAGGCCCGCAATTTCGTACTGTCCCGAGGCGAATGCGGCCAGGACAGCGATTCCGACAAGCTCGTTGATGCTCAAGATTCCGTTGCGGACATCTTTGATCGAGGTCCAGACGATGGGGTAACCGAGGATGACGGCGCCAATCATCGCGCTGAAATTGGCCACCATGGATTCCGCGTTGCCGCCTTTGTCGATTACCCACTCGACGAGAAAAGCGTTCAAAATGAAAATCAGCCCCACCAGCGTTTGCTGGAGGCGAACCGGAGTATGCTCGTGATCGCAAGTCTCGCAATTCGGGTCGGCGCCCGGGTCCGGATGTTTCGGGTTCGATTCGGCCTCCTTTTGGCTCAATAAGGAAGTTACTTGCATAGGTTTTCTCTCGTTTAGATTAGCGCTTTCACGGCTGGCGCGACGGCTTTTGGGGTTCCCGGCTCAGGAGTGTTCGCAATTCGCGCACTTGCCCTTCCTGTCCTTCCGGAATAAAGAACTTTTCCACGGCACTATTCGTGAGAATCCTCAGAATCGCCTCGCTCCTCAACCGATCCATGAAAAGCTTTGGGTTCCGTTCGTAATACGGCAACTGATCTGTGAAATACCGAGCCTCGGCGGCTATTGTTTGAACCAGCCGGGAGCGAGCTGTTTCGCCCGCGTTGATGAGAGAATTCGCCTCGCCCTGAGCTGAGCTTTGGGCGCGGTTCGCATATGTTACAGCCACCTCGTTTGTTTGGCGGCTCTCTTGTTCAGCGGACAACACCGCCGCGAAAGCCGGTTGCAGATACCGCGGCGCAATCGACTGCAAATCAACCTGTTCCACAGTGACTCCGAGTTGCTGTTTGTCCACGATGGTTTGGACACGGGACGAGATTTGCTCTTTGAGGACCAGAATCTTCAGCCGCAGCGCCTCATCGACGGTGAATCGGACCGACGAATAAAAGAGCGCGTTATTAAGAGCATTTTGAACCAAGTTCGAAGCGCTCACAAAGTTTAGCGCATAATCAAGCGGTTTGTGAATTCGATAGCGCAGCGTCGCTCGCAGGTGAATGATGTTTGTATCCGATGTAAGCGTGTAACCATCCGCGGCCGGGTTCAAGAATTGTCCGGCATACGGTTCGGTGCCCGAAGCCTCCATTTCAGGTGTCGTCGCGTACCAACCGGTGGTGGACCGCACCGTTTGAAACTCGCTGAACGGAATCTTTACGATTTCATCGACCGGATACGGAAACGACCAATGGGCGCCCGGGCCGAGTAATTGCTGGTCACCCATACCGAGAGGACGTCCGAATCGGAGAACGATCGCCCGTTCCTTGGACGATACAGTGAAAAAGCCGGAGGAAAAGAACACCACAACCAAAATGATCATGATGATCTTGACGATTACGAAGCTGCTGCGGAGCGCTTCCGCGAGAGCCCTTGAGCCCGAATCTTCGACGAACTCTGGAGAAGAATTGGCTCCCTCCGCTTTCGGATCGTCCGGCTTAACGTTGAGTGGATCGTTGGAATTGCTCATGGCACGATCAAGGATTCGCCGGCCGCAATGTCGGCACGCTGGATGATTTGGAGGCGGGCTTCGGAGTTCCGATAAGAAGATCGTAAGGAGGCGTTCGTTCGTCGAGGATCAATGTGGACTTCTCCTTCAGTGTTTCCTCAAGCGTTTTCACATTCAAGAGGAACATGGCAAGGTCCGCGTTTTGTTCGAACACCTTAAACGATTCAGCCGATTGCGCGTCCGCTTCACCGCGAATCTGGATCGCCTTGCTCGTCGCTTCGGCAAGGATCTTGTCCCGCTCCCGGTCCGCATTGCTGCGGATCCGCATGGCAACCGCTTCCCCTTCGCCTCTGATCCGCTGCACTTCGCGGTCCCGCTCAGCCTGCATGCGGGCAAACACCTTTTCGGTCACGTCCTGAGGGAGACCCAGCTTCTTGATGCCAACGAATTTGACGTCGATTCCGTACTTGGAAGCTGCAACGGGACGAATCGCATTCATGATCTGCCGCTCAATTTCGTCGAACTGGAGTAGATTCTCGTCCGTCGAAACAAAATGAGAAAACGGATGCATTCCCACGACTTCATTCTTGCTGCTCTCGATCAACCCGCCGAGCGCCGGTTCGGCCTCTGACGCTTTCCCCCCCGGAAAGCTGTTGAAGAAGCTTTTCGGATCGCTGATCGTCCAACCCACATAAACCATCACCAACAGAGGGTAATTGTCTTGCGTCAGGGCTTGCTCGAACCTTCCTTCATAACTATGGATCCGCCGGTCGAATTTATAGACTTTTTGTATCGGTCTCGGCCATTTCCAGTTTAAACCCGGTTTTTCGATAATCTCCCCCGGCTTGTCAAATGTCGTCACCACGGCGACTTCGGTTTGGCGAACCTGGAACGTAAAGAGCAGGACGGCAAAGATGAGCAGTAACAAGGATCCGATGATAACAGTGATAGTATTGCGTTTCATACTGTGCTTAAGAAGGGTTATCTGGTAGCTCCAGGCAGCGGCACGTCGAGGAGGTCTGGACGGAGTTTATCTTGAAGATCGACCGTGACGACATCGCGGACATTAGTGACGGTTAATACGTACTTGCGAGAGTTCGTTGAGTTCTGTTCCAGTGCTTTGAGATAAGAGCGGTGCGAGAAAACCGTGGGAGAGGCTCGAAAAGCGGCAAGCTGGTTCGTGAACTGCGCGGCGTGCGCCTGGGTCTCCACGCTTTTTCGGAAGCGATAGGATTCCGCTGTGTCGATCGTTTTCGTCCCGTTCGCCGCGGCGAGTGCAAGTGTTTCCGCGGCGTACCCTTCGGCGGCATGAATCATTGATTCCCGCTCCTGGCTGGCGGCATTCACCTCTTCGAATTTCTTCGCGACTTTGATGGGCGGATGTATGTCTTGGAGCCCGACCAACACCACTTCGACGCCCAGTTCAAGGATATCCGCCTGTTTTTGAATACGATCCTTCAGATCAAGCGCCGCTTTCGCCCGTCCGCTGGACATGACCTTGAAGAGATCCACACCCACCAAGTATCGAATGACCTCGCGAGTCGCGGTCTTTTCGAGAAGTTTCCCTGCGTCGGTGTGATTGTAGAACCAAGCTCGCAGATCTTTGATCTGGAATTGAACGGGAATATTAATACTCAACAGATCGACCGGAGCGCCCTTCTCAGCAGAGGCACTGTTGGTGGAACTGAGAAGCGAACGGCTTGCCACCATCAGATTGAACTCTTCCTCGTCCGAGTGAGCAACCGACCAAAGAATCGTGTTGCCCTCGGTTTTCCCATGCTCTTCGTGCTCGGCTCCCTCTTCTTCTTCGGCAGCGATGTTGAAGCTCTGAATCTCTCGAGTACGCGCGCGATAGACCGAATCGATTGGGGCCGGGAGTTTGAAATGAATTCCTGGATCGAGAATAGAGCCCGTTTCGAGCGGTTTGCCGAAACGTTCCAACAAACCCTGTTCGCCTGGGCTGATAAAAACGACCGTCGTCGAAAGCCAGAGCAAAGCCAACTGGAGAAGTATGATCCACGCGAATGCTTTCTCGAGGAACCGGTAGAACCAGGTTTCGGAAACCTTGAATCCAAACTGGTAATCAAGGGCCTGCGCCGCGGTTGTGACGAGCCCTTCCGGCTGGGCCAACAATCCGACGAGTCGGCTTTCGTAGATTGGGCGAGCCGCTTTCCCTTTGACTCTTGGCCGATAAACCTCCAGCACCAGATTGATCAGGTTTTCAATCGCCGCCAGCGCCACGATTCCCGCCAATACACGCGCTGCCCACAGATCGAATCCCGGGAAACCCAACAACTCCGCCGCATGTGAAACCGAGACGATGAAACAAATATAGGAGCCAAGCAAGAGGTAGCTGGCTCCAGGCCGCAGCAAGCGCGAATCTTCCATCCGGGCGAGCCCGGCAGAGTATTTTCCAATGAGGAACAGAACCAGAGCGCACAACCCAAACAATGCCATCGCAATCGTTGGCTGCTTGAGTCCCGGCGGAATAACGTTAATTAACCATTTGGCAAAAAAGTACGAAATACACGCTTGGAGAATAAATAGGAAGACCGAGAATACAGGCAGGAAGACTCGCTCAAACTGTTCCCGTGACCGCTGCGCCGGAAACAGTTCGGCGTCGGTGATGTTAAACAAGCTGGAACTGCCTTTCGACTTGTTAAGCTCCTCGAATTCAAGCTTTTCAAGACGCTCGGTCTCCTCCAGCCGCATCTGAAAGTAACTGACGCAATTCACAATCAGGCCGAGGCCGAGAAACACAAGACCCGCCTGTCCAGTCAATGTCTTCGAGTAGAAAGCCAGAATCGCCGCAGCGATGAAGATGACGATCGACACCACCACATTGACCGTCCCTGTTTTTGTGTTGTTTCGTTCCATGCTAAGCTTTTTACGTCAATTCCCGGTCTTGAAATAGAACGAGAGCAACCGCGAGAGTGGCACCAAGGTAACCGAGTGCGTACCCAAATGCCTGGCCAACATAAGGCCACGGAATTCTCTTTCCGTTTTCCAATGCGTCCGCAAGCCAGAAAAGCTGCCAGTTTGGCAGCACCGTGTAAAGGACCGTTGCCCACCAAACTGGACCCAGGCCAGCCGCAATCATACGATCCCGCTCGTCTGGGACCACCTGCTTCTGTTCAAAAGGCTGCAGTCTTCCGTCGCTATTCAAGTCATATTTTTCGACTGTTTGTGTCAATAGAGCGATTTGCTCCGAGTTCCAGCGCGCATCTCGCACCTGTGCTTTGGCGTCGAAGATGTGCCAAGCTGGCGTCGCCCTTCTTCCCACCAAATAGTCGGACATCAATCCAAGCATGAATAAGGCGGAGCAGACGGCAAGCGTGGGTATCATCTCGAGGCGAGTGGAACAGGCCAAAGCGAATCCCGCAAGAATCCAAAGGGCAAAGAGAATGAGGATTGCGGCGGGAACAATTCTCCAGTCAACCGATTGTTTCTCGCGTGTCATGATCACCTCCGCTTCCGTAAAGAAAACAATGATAATGAATGCCGCAGTCATCATTCCAACAACGAAAAAAACCGCATCGGCAACAAAGGGCCTTCGAAGAAAATAATTTGTGAAGCCTCCCATTGCATACGCAGCCACAACAGCGGCGAAAAAAATCAGAAGCGAACGCGTATCCGCGTTTCCATAAGCGTCGAACGCCATTCGACTCGCGAGCAATGAGCCGAGGAGATTCGCGTAGGTCAGCAAGGTTAAAGCACCGGCAACACCTAAATACTTGGCGAGCAAGAACTGCATACGGCTCACGGGCTTCGCCATGACTGCCAGCGCAGTCCCGCTGCGTATTTCGTGCGCCACGGATGCGGAAGCGCTCACGACAGCGCCAAATAGGCCCGCAAGCAACATCGTCGCCAAGGCGCCATCTTTTACTAATTTAGGATCATCCCCAAAACCAAAATACGGCACCGCCGAGAGAAAGACTCCGAAGCACGCGGAAACCGTCATGAGCAAGAGAAACACAGGTTGCCGAATCAGCTCCATGAAGGCGTTGTGGGCAATTGTTATTGTCTGTCGCATTTCTAAAGTGCTGGTCCCTTCCCGTTCCGGACAAAATCCGTAACAGAGAGCCAGCGTTCAGGTTCTCATGTTGTTTCCAAAATCAGGTGAGCGCCGAAAATAACTGCAATCAATTCCGGTGTAAACTGTGCGTTTGATCGCACACCCGCCGACCTTCGCTGAGCGTTTGACCGCACAGGTTCAAGCACTTAGGCTCGTTGGAATTGACGGAGACGAGATTCGGTGGCTGCTTGAAGCGGAACGTGATATCCCAGGAAAAACCGGTTCGCTTCGCATTGCTCGATTAGTAATAACGAATGAGCGATTTCTCCTCTAGCTTCTTGATCCATTTCTCGTGCAACCGGTCACGTTCCTCGTCTTTTAGGGTCGTTTCAATCTCCTCACGAACCTCGGTCAGCGATTTGATATGCGCGGCTCGGAATCCTTCGACAAGCATTATGTAGGAACCGTCCGAGGCGGATATCACATCGCTCAATTCTCCAGGCTTCAGCGCGAACGCTTGTTCAGCAAGATCGCTCCGGAGCACGGACCGTTCGACCCATCCCCAGTCTCCGCCCTCGGAACTCTGCGAGCTCTGGGAGTAAATTCGAGCCAATTCAGCAAAAGGCACACCTTCCTTAAGTTTTGCCACAATTTCACCCGCCATTGTTTTCGAAGAGACGCCCTGGGCATCAAATCGATTGGGAATGACGATCATTCGCATTTTCACCTGATCCTCAACCTTAAACTTGTCCCTATTTCCCAAATAATGGAGCTCGATCTTGTGCGGCGATATCAGTGGATCTTGGGGCACATTTTGCCGGCGCATCTCTCGAATAACTGCGTTTTTTCGCACGCGTTCACGATATCGCTCGAAGTTTAGACCTTGGGCCTGAAGAGTCTTTGTCAATGTCAGTCGATCACCGTAGGTCTTGATGTCTTTGCTGACCAGATCTTCGATATAACTCTCGGGGAGCACAAAACCCGCAGTCGTGAACTCGTGAAGAATAAGTTGTTCCTCGACCAACTCCTTAAGGTGTCGTTCACCGAGCGCTTGGAGTTTCTGGTTGAACACAGAAACATCGGAAGAGTATTGGCGCTGCAAAAAATCAATATCGGGTGCGACGCGGTTATTGAGATCTTTTTTGGTAATGATTGCTTCATTCACCCGCGCGATCACACCGTTCGATAAAAGGGGTTCGCCCAGTGCCGCCGGGCTGACACCGATGATAACCAACAAAAACAGTCGCGCGAAATTCATGTCTGCAATAGCGCGCACTGTAGGGGAGGCTTCCAGAGGGGTCAAGCGATGCCTACGAGCCAAATTGCCGTCTCTTTATCGCGGGCGTATAAGAAGCTCTTCCACAATCGCATGAGGCGGGAGATCAATTGCCAGCAACGCGCACCGGGCAATATCTTCCGGTCGAAGCATCTTCAGCCTGGCTTTCTTCGATGGCGGATTGGGGCGGTTGTTTAATAACGGTGTGTCGATGTCACCGGGCAGGATCGAGCAGGCGCGAATACCGTGTGCCCGTTCCTCCGCGTTCACAGACTGAGTCAAACCGCGAAGGCCGAACTTTGACATGACATAAGCGGGTCCTGACTTCGGGCTGGCTTGCAGGCCGGCATCGGACCCAATATTGACAATGGTTCCGTCTTTGGCTCGCCTCATCACCGGTAGGAACGCCTGAATCATGTAGTACGCTCCGTTGAGGTTCGTGTCCATCATGCGCCGGTAATCGTCTCGCGATAAGACTTCCAGTGCCCGCCTCGGCACGTTTGTTCCAGCGGCGTTGACGACCACATGGACAAACTCGAACTCCTTCAAAACCCGCTCACCCATTTTCGCCACCGCTTTTTGATTCCCAATATCACACGCACAAACCAGACATTGACTCGCGCCCATCTCCTTTGCCCGGGCGCTTGTTTCGTCAAGCAGTTCCTTCCGTCTGCCGATCAATGCCAGATTCCAGCCACGGCTGGCTAACGCAAATGCAACCGACCGACCCACACCGCTTCCCGCTCCCGTAATTACCGCGCTAATGTTCTTCATAATCTAATTCAACACGAGTCAAAATGAGATTTGCGCTCCCACGCCGATCACGGCGCTTGAAAAACCCGCGAGACTGGTTTTCCAGACTTGGAATGCGACGCGTTAAAATCCAGCCCAAGAAATCGGCATAACGTGGCGGCGGTTTGATTTTGGTACAGAGTCTCCGAGTTCGACCACTCTCCACGCAATGCGGAGTCCGGACTCACAAAGGCGATCCAAATATACTGCGCGCCTTCGAGTTTTGCGCTATGGCTGCCCCAGCCCTTTTCGTCAATCCCACGTCCGTGGTCCGTCGTGATAAGAAGGCTGGTTTTGCCTCTGTATTGATCATCCGTCTGCAAATAATCCCATAACTGACTAAAATAGAGGTCGGTCCTTTCAAGCGCCTGGAGGACTCGATCGTAGCGCTCATCGTGCGCCCAATCATCGGTTTCACCCAAGCTGAGATACAGAACTCTCGGCTTGTGCGCGCGGAGGTGCGCCATGGCAAAGCGATGTGTATAGACATCGTGCCGGACACTATCCCAAGGCGTGCTGGTTTCATGCTGTAACATGCTCAGCATTCTGATTTCCGGCGAGGGATGGTCATACGGCTCGAACCCGGCGTTGATCGTGATCGTGTTGGGAGTTCGTTCGGCGATCCATTTCATGACGTCCCACGAGGCAAACGCGGCAACCTGAGGCGATGCAAGATTCAATTGTTCCTTTAGAAACTCAAGAACGGTAGGATAGGGGTTTTGAATCTTGTCGTTGCTCTTGATTACTTCGTCGTGCGCCTCGCCGGTTAGGATTTCCGAGTAACCCGGATAGGAGAATCGATGCCCGTTTGTTAACTGAACCGTGCTGCCTTTGGCGCGATTCCCGGCAATCGAACCATGCTCCTTCATAAGGACACTCCAAAAGAAAGGCATCAGCTTCTCGCGCCGCTCTTCCGGAGTCGACGCCCAATACTTCTGATAAAGAGCTGACTTCTCGACGGGCTTATCCTTGGTGACTGATTTGAGAATGGTCATATCAATCCCGCCAAACATTTCCTCCACTCGAACGCCATCCAGAGTGATCAATACCACGTTTTCGGTCCTACGATCCGCGCCGACGGCATTTAGCCCGGGACAGAGCAAAAGCAATGTCAGCAGGTGTCCAAACAAACGCCGCAATGGCGACGACCGAAGCATGGCGGACGGTTGCCAGCGCAGCACAGGCCGAATAACAGTCAATATGGGTTCCGAACATGAGCAAGTCATAACACCCGTTTGTTTAGCATGGCGGCGGCGAGAGGGAAACTCTTTCTGCCCGGATACAGCGCGACCTTGGCAAAGGAGCAACCTTGGAATAAGAGAGTGGCAACTATGATCAACACTTCCCAACTACGACGGCTTGATCGCGACGGATACATCATACTTGAGAGTCTAATGGGAACCCATCAGATATCCGCCCTAAAGGAAGCCGTGGAGCGCCTTTTCGCCGAGGAGGGCAGCAACGCGGGGCTAGAATTCAAACAAGAAGCGGGATGCCGCCGGCTGGCCAATTTGGTGGCCAAAGGCGAAGTTTTCCGCGAGGTAATTGCTCATCCTAAGGTACTGCCGTGGGTAAAGGCCGTATTGGGCCCGGAGTTTAAGTTGAGCAGCCTGAACGCCCGGTCCGTCAATCCGAACTCGGGAGAAATCCAACCGTTGCACGCTGACATGGCGGCGGTTGCGGACGAGCACGGGTATTGGGTCTGCAACACGGTCTGGATGCTGGACGATTTCACTGAAGACAACGGTCCCTTGCGGGCGGTGCCGGGATCGCATCGCTTTGGGAAACTGCCGCAGCAAACACTGGCCGATCCCAGAGGCGCGCATCCGGATGAAGTCTTGATCACGGGATCCGCGGGAACCGTGGTCGTCATGAATGCTCATCTTTGGCATGGCGGCCTTTCCAATCGAACCAGCCGTCCGCGTACGGCTGTGCACGCGTTTTACGCCAGAGGCGACAAACCGCAGCAGCAGTATCAGAAAGAGCTGCTTCCGCCCAGAGTGCAGGCCGCGCTTCCGCAGGACCTCAGGCGGCTTCTGGCGCTGGATGATCCGCTGAATGACGAACTGAGCGCTCGAGTTCCAATCCAATCAGGGTTTCTAAAATGACGGAGAGCGTGGTTGGATTCGAACAGACGCCGCAAAGCTTGTGTCGCCGACTATAGACGATCGAATTGGTTTCCCAGCGACGGTTCGGTTTTGAGATCGAGACAGGCTTTCACGCAGTTCGCCAGACTATCGCTGAATTGTGTGGTTTGGGATTCTCTGAAGTTCCATGGAAAGTCTGGGCGGCGGACGATCCACAGCTGGGAAGATTTGATTTTCCATTCTTGCGGTTCAGGACTCGCAATTAGAATGAAGAGAGCGGAACGATGCGGCTCGGAGGCAAAGGACCGAGGCGACCCGATCTCACTTGTCGTCCGCTTCAACGGGCACACCGAACACGTCCCGGAGCAGGTAATTTGCAATAGGAACACCGAGAATCATTCCCCACACTCCAGCAATTTGATTCCCAATGAAGAGGAAAAAAATGATTGCCAGGAGAGAGTTCCAGGAGAACTTGAGAATATAGAGGGCCACGTTCGGCATTTGTTCGGAGAGCTTTTTTCGTCCCTGTTCGATCAGATGGTTGAGTCTCTTATCGGTTCCTCCGAGTCTCTGAAGAATCGAGTTCGGGTAGAATTGCTCCAGCAGCAGGCGATTCAACTGCCGCACTTCGTCGTCCGAAAGTCCACCTTTATCCCGGACCTGTAGAAGAGTTGCGACTTCCGGTCTCAGGTTTCCACCCAGCCTCGATATCTCCTCCGGTTGGAAGAAATCCGGTTTCTGGATCACAATTTCGTTCACAATTTCGATGAGCCGCTCCTTCAACGCGATGTAATCCAGAGGTTCCAAGCGGGATGAGCCCTTCGAGTCGGAGTCGTCCAACTCACGCGGTGTGCCGATGGACGATCTCGCGCTCCCGAGTACTTCCAGGGAATCCCGTTGAATGAAGTCCAATTCCCGCTTGATTTCGTCCGGGAACAATCCACGGAGTCTCGGGGAGATGGGATTGTCATCACGATTCAATTGGCGCAGGAACAGGGGCCAAATGACGTCGGCGTCGGTTAGGCTAGCGGATTCGATGTCAAAGCTCAACAACCACGCCGTATTGTGTCGGCGAGTGTTCAAAAGTGAATTTCTCGTCGGTTCAAAAGTGAACAAAAAATCAAAGTGAGAA
>JAQBVM010000498.1 GCA_027623095.1 Verrucomicrobiota bacterium | reverse complement strand
CCGCTACGCGGCGGAAGGCATCCCGGCTCTCTGCGATGCGCCCCGTCCGGGCAAACCCCTGTCCAGCGACAAATAAAAATGACATCAGCGACAATTAAAATTGGTCACTGGCGACAATTAGATTCAGGGCGGTATCAATGGGATGCACCAGCCTTGCACGCCGCTCTGGCGGAGGGAGGGGTGGAGGGAGGCGTAGCCGACCGGAACCCCGACCGGAGCCAGAGCGGCGTGGCGCGCGCCCCAGGCAGGGCACACGGCCAGGCTTGATGGGCCGTCTGCTATGTCTTGGCTTCGGCTTTGCCCTTGCCAGGCGTCTTCTCCGCCGCCTTGGCGACCCGACGGCTCGCTCCGTCGAACTCCAGGATGATCGAGTGATGCACCAGGCGATCCACCGCTGCCATCGTCGTGAGCGGATCCTTGAAGATCTGATCCCACTGGCTGAACACCAGGTTCGAGCTGATCAGCAAGCTACGACGCTCATACCGCTCCGCCAACAACGTGAAGAGCACCTCCATTTCCTCCCGGCTTTGTTGCACGTAGCCGATGTCGTCGAGGATCAGCGCGTCGTAGCGGTCGAGCTTGCGCAGCTCTTGTTCCAACCGCAGGTCGCGCTTGGCCGCAAGCAACTGCCCCACCAGCTTGAAGGTGGGTCGGAACAACACCCGCTTGGAATGCCGCAGGATCAACTCTCGACCCAGTGCCGCGAGGAAATGCGTCTTGCCACGCCCGGGAAGGCCAAACGCCAGCACGTTGACCGCACGATCCGTGAAGCCGCCTTCCATCAAGGCGGGCAACTGCCGCCTCACCTTTTCGGGTAGCAGACCCTCGTCGAGCGAACCGAGCGTCTTGCCCTCCGGAAGGCCTGATTCGGCCAGCAGCCGGGCGGTGCGTCGCTCGCCGCGATCCACCGCCTCGCTCTCGCACAGGTGCCGCAGCACCTGGCGGTGGCTCCAGCCTTCTTTTTCGGCGCGCTGCATGATCGCCTCATATTCGGAGGCCATCGTTGGCAGGCGGAAGGATCGCAGCAACATCACGGTCGGATCGGCGGACTCAGGCATGCGCCACCTCCTGCGTTGCGGATGCTTCGAGTGGGCCGATTTCTTCGCCGCCGATCAAATCATCGGCGCCATCGATCAAGTGATCGTAATCCGCCAGATCCACCTCCAGCGGCGGACGGCTCCGCCACTCGGCCTTGAGGTCGCGCCAGGTGTCGAGCATGGCCAGCACCTCCTTGGCGCTGATATCCGCCCGGTGGTTTGCCAGCAGTTGTTCTAGGGCGTTTTCCACCGCCGTTTCGCCCTCGTCGGCGGCCAGCTTGAGGATCTCCAGATAGCGGCGGGATGCCGTGCCTGGATTGCGGCGTTCCTGCCAGTCATACGCCGCGCGATATACCGGAGTTGGGAACATCTCCTCGCGCCACCGATAGTTGGCAAACGCTCCGGGCTTGCGCAGCAGGTGTCCGATGACGTGGCGGTAATTGATCTCCGCGCCGTTTCCCCCGCGTTTCACCGGAAGTTCGGCCACCGCCTCCGTGCCCGCAAACAGCACGATGCAGTTTTCGTGTTCGCGGGCCAACAGCTTCTGGCCGATCAACCGTGCGGGCACCGAATAGACCTGCTTGCGCAGGCGGATCGTCGAGTTGTTGTTCACCGTCACCATCGTTTCGCGGAAGTCCGGCAGCTCGGCGGCGGGCGTTTCGCGCATCGCGGCAAGATCCTCGGCGAGCCGTGCCGTGCGCAGCGCGTTGCCCGCTTCAAGCACTCCGATGAGGAAACGGTCATACGCCTCCTCGCTCTCGAAATCCCGGCTGCCGCGCAACAACAGGTGCTGCTTGATCCGTCGTTTCAAATGTCCGTGCGAACTCTCACAGCAGCCGTTTTCCTGCGGGCGGCCCACGTTGATCGCCCTTGGCTCCATGCCGTAGTGGGCGCAGATGCCTTGATATTCCTCGTTGAACCCGCGCCGCGACCCGTCGCGGCTCAACTGGTGGGTCGCCGTCGAGGAATGGTCGGTCAACAGCTCGCGTGGAACCCGCCCCAGCCGACCCAGCGCCGCCTTGAGACCCGCACGCAGCGACAGCACCGACTCGCTGTGCGCGCGTGTCGCCCAATCCCAGCGCGAGAACGGCAGCACCGCGTGGAACAGCTTGTGATCGAGCGGACGGCCCTGGATCGTGATGCCGAGCGGCTTCATGTCCGTCCAGTCCACCGCGAGGGTGTCGCCGGGCTTCACGTCCTGGGTGAAAAAGACCTCCTTCTCCGGGCCTTCCTTGAGTCGCCAAGCCTTCACGCGGCGCTGGAACGTGCGCAGGTGTCCGGGTTTGAGCGGTTCCGGGTGGGTGGTGGCCAGATGCTCGAAGAGCGCCTTGGCTTCCAGTTCCGGGGCTTGGTGAAGCATGTCGAGGGCCTTTGGCCAAATGGCCTCCAGCGGATCCTTGCGAGTCCGCCAGGTATGCTGCACCTGGGGTTGCTCCGTAACGTCGTTTTGCCCCAAATACTTGGCGGCGGTGGTGCGGGACATGCCCGCTTTCATTGCACTCATGGTGATGTTTTTTCCTTGGTTGCGCTCGGAAACGAGCTTGGTGAGTTGGGTTCTTTTGACCACAACCCGAAGCCGCACCCGCGCCCCCACCGGACGTCAAGCCGGTTTGGAAAAACCCGCTCAAACGCCACCAAATCCAGCCTACCCAGTGACCAGTTTTAATTGTCGTCGACGCCCAGCTTTAATTGTCGTTCGACAGTATCCCGTCGAAGCGCCTCATATACTCGTCTTCCAGGAAGATCTCGTCGGCGAGCGACGCATTCACCAGATACTCGAAGACTGATCGACAGTTTTCTTCTGTCATGCCGTGTTCCTCGGCATTAGCGCAAATGGACGCGAAGCCCCTTCCGATCAGAATTCCCCTCAGGCGCAGGAAGGTAAGATAGCTAGGTAGCAGTTCTGCGGCGGCTCCTGCTGCGGCAATACTTTCGCCGAATACGCGATAGCTCCCGTCGTCCGACCACGCCTTCCCGTCTAGCGATACGAAGCTCTCAAAGGCAGACCGGGCATCCTGCTCAGTTCCGAATAGAGTGGATGAACGATCCAGCCATTGACGCAGTTCGCCAATGAACTCCGATGAAGCACGGCTCAAAACCTTGCTAACCAGCGGTTGAAGATTTTTACTGTCCTTGACCCACCAGCACCACTTGCGGGTGATAGCGACTGCCTCACGAACTTCCTCAGTCGGAAGAGGTGAATCCGGCAGACGACTTTCAAAATATCTTTCGTTTGTTTCAGCTAAATTACGTAGCTCGTCACCCCAGTCCGCCCTGATCTCCATGTAGTCATCGAGACGTTTACTTGCTTCATTGAGAGTTTTAGGGAGAGCGCTCCCGAAACCGTCGCGCCTTGCGATGATTTCTGACAATGCTTCTTTTAGATAGTCCAGCACAAGTCGC
>JAQBVM010000101.1 GCA_027623095.1 Verrucomicrobiota bacterium | reverse complement strand
TTGCTACACTTTTTGACAAAACCCCAACAAAGTTGATGTTTTGTCTCTTTTCTCCGGGAACTTAGGTTAGTTTTCCAATTGGCCAGTGAATTGCTTTCTAAACGCAGCTTTTTACAACTAAATGAATCGAACTGCCGCATCCCCCACCCCGCTATCCGCGACCTCACCCTGCACAACCTTTGTTCCTATCCTTCGCTGGAGTGTTGTTGAAAATGAAGACGGTTCTCTCCTGCGCGGTATCTTGTGGTTCTTCGGATTTTTCTGCCTAATCTGCGTCCAATCTCAAGCTGAATTGAGACTGGTGTGCCCCACGGGATATTTACCGCGAGTGCCATTTCTCGTTCGTTTGGACGCACTGAACACCGCGAAGGCGATAGATCGGAATCTCTGGGATGCCGACGCAACTTTGGAGACAGGAAGCGCTGGAATCACGCTCTCCACAAACCGTCTTGCGCTTCGGAATGGCTCAGGAAGTGTTCTCGTCACAATTGCCGGCACGAGCGACTTCGTTCTCACCGTTCGCGCAAATGGAGAAACAACATCCAAATCAATCCGAAACAGAGCTTCTGAGCCAGTGATTTTGGTCGGTGGCACTCTTCAAGGAAGCACCCCGAAGTGGAGCGGCGTTCTCAATATCACCAATACGGTTGTAGTTTCCGCGTTGAGCACTTTAACGATCGAACCCAATACTCTCATTCTTATTAACGGCGAAACATCGGGTACGCGAGGAATCGGAATTCAGGTGAATGGCTCCATTCAATCTCTGGGTACTGAGCAGAATCCGATCTCAATCACAACCATCAATCACTCCCGAAATTGGGGGCAAATTCGCCACGATAACGCACAACCTTCCCTGTATCAGTTTACGTTGATATCGAAAGCCGGCCGAGCTCCGGGCGAAGGCCATACAGGGGCTGGGCCGGCAGTGCGAACGTCAAACTCGTCGATCGTATTCACAAGTTCCGTGATTTCGGATCTAAATGCGGGCAACGGCACAATCGGCAAGATCATGACGGCCAACGGCTCGAATCTGAAGTTTCACAACAGCATCTTGGCCCGGGCTCGAATGGGCCCTGAGATCTCTGGTACCGGTCTTGAGATGAGGGAGAGTTTCATTGTGGAAATGACCGGCCCGGATGATGCCGACGGTATTTATTTGCATGAGTCCGCCGGTAGGCCGCTTTTGATTTCGGATACTGTCATTGCATTTGGCGATGATGACGCGGTCGATACGTTCGATTCAAACGTAACTCTGCGGAACTGTATTCTGCGCGACTGGGCAAATCCGAATGAAGATGCCAAAGGCGTCAGCGTATTCCACGGTGAGGTCGATATCGAGCATTGCCTGTTCGTCAACTGTTTCGTCGGCGTCTCCGCAAAGAGCAGCGGCCCGCTCGCGACGGTTCGGATCGATCATTGCACGATCACCGGCATCGAGAAGGGCGTGAGTGCCGCCACCAAATCCAATGCCACGGCTGGCAACATCCGGTTTTTCCTTTCTAATTCGATCGTGCGGTCGGCTGACGCGGTTCATTCAGACTTCGGTCCGGAGAAATTTGTATCGGTCAGTTATTGCAACCTCTCCGAGCCGTGGCCGGGTGCGGGAAATAACACGGACAATCCGCTTTTTGTAAATTCCAGCGCGGGCGATTTTCGGATGCAACCTGGCTCTCCCGCGATCGATGCGGGTGATCCGGCATTTCCTTTGGATCTGGACGGAAGCCGAACGGACATTGGGTTTGCGGCGGCCTCGTCGATTTCGGGCGGTTTTTTCGTGAGCATTGTGTCACCACCGTCGGGAGCGATTTTCGTAGCGCCGACCAACATCACGGTCACCGCCATTGCCAACTCATCGACCGGTGCCGTCAGCCGCGTAGAATTCTTCGAGGGCACAAATAAACTTGGAGAAAGTTTGGCCAGCCCTTTCCAGACGGTCTGGACGGGCGTTCCGGTTGGCAATTACACGCTTCGGGCCGTGGCAACCCAAACCGGCGGTCTGATCGCCACATCGGCGCCGGTGAGCATTTCCGTCGCTTCCGGCCAAGGCCCCTCAACAAATCTCCTGGTCTCCGCAGGAAGCGAATGGAAATACTTGGACGACGGTTCGGATCAAGGCCCAGCCTGGAGGCAGGCGAACTTCAACGATGGTTCCTGGAAATCTGGAAACGCTCAGCTCGGATATGGGGATGGCGACGAAGCGACGGTGATCAGTTTCGGGCCGAGTGCGAATAACAAGTATCCGACGACCTATTTCCGGCGCGCCTTTGCCCTGGAAGATCCGGCGCGCGTGCGGAGTCTCATCTTGGATATTCTCCGGGACGACGGTGCGATCGTCTATCTCAACGGCCAGGAGGCTTTTCGCGTCAGCATGCCTGCTGGACCCGCAGACTACCGGACCTACGCGACAGCCGCCTCCGAGTATAACTGGGAACAGACTTCGTTAAATCCCACTCTTCTTGTTGCCGGCAACAACGTCCTCGCTGTGGAAGTCCACCAGGGAAATGCCGGGAGCTCCGATCTCAGCTTTGATCTCGCACTTTCGGCTGTGCTGTCTGCGCCGGCTAACTCCAAACCCCTTGTGACGATTACGAGTCCGGCGGACGGTTCGATCTATGGAACTTCAGCCAGTCTCATCATCAAAGCAAATGCGTTGGATGTGGACGGCACCGTGACGAACGTGGCGTTTTTCGCCAGCGGCACAAAACTCGGCGATAGCGCGGCGCAGCCGTACAGTTTTGCCTGGAGCGGAATGCCGCCGGGCGATTACCAATTAACCGCGATGGCGACGGATGCGACGGGGCTTTCCGGAACCTCCAGCGCGGTGACGGTCTCGGTGAGCGCGAACGTAGCGCCGCCCACTATTGCCAGCCAGTTCCCCGCGCCCGGCAATGTCACGAATCTCACCGAAATCCTCGTCACTTTTTCCAAGAACGTTGTCGGTGTCGATGCCTCCGATTTTTTGATGAACGGAACTCCCGCCCTCGACGTCACGGGATCGGGCCGGGAATACACGTTCACAATCGGCTCGATAGCGCCGGGAACCGGATCGGTAAGCTGGGCGCCATTACACGGCATTTCGGATTTGTTCACGCCATCGGGAAGTTTCAATGCGAATTCGTCCGGCGCGGTTTGGGAATACCAGTTGATTGACACCGTTCCACCGCGTGTTGAAAGCCTGGTTCCGGCGTCTCGCTCAACCGTGGCCGCCCTGACGAACATCACGATTAGGTTCAGCGAGCCCGTCTCGGGAATTAAGCCAGGACATCTTTCAATTAATTTCGTGCCGGCTGCCGGGGTGTCCGGATCGGGTTCCGGGCCGTACACGTTTGTTTTTCCACAACCCAAGCCCGGGACAGTAACTGTGGCATGGACCGCGTCGCACGGTATCCGTGATCTCGCGAACAATCTCTTCGACGGAAGTTCATGGAGTTATGTTCTCGATGCGAACAGCGCAGCGGTGGTGATTAATGAGATGATGTACCATCCTGCGTCCGAAAATCCGCTCGAAGAGTACATCGAGCTCTTTAATCGCGGGTCCGCGCCCGCGAGCGTGATGGGCTGGCGCTTTACTGATGGTGTGGATTTCACGTTCCCAGACATTACCGTTGCAGGCGGCGCTTTTCTCGTCGTCGCCGCCGACCTGGCCACGTTCCAAACAAAACATCCGAGCGTCACCAATGTGATCGGGAATTGGAGAGGATCGTTACGCAACAACCGGGAGGACATTGACCTAGATGATTCCAGCGGACGCCGCGTGGATAGTGTGCGTTATGCCGACGAGGGCGATTGGGCGATCCGGCAGCGAGGGCCATTGGATCGCGGGCATCGCGGATGGGAATGGACAGCCGAACACGATGGATTCGGCAAATCGCTCGAGTTGATCAACCCGAATGTCTCGAACAACAGCGGCCAGAATTGGGCTTCAAGCCAGATTCTGGATGGAACCCCGGGCCGTGTGAATTCAGTCCTCCAGGCCGAAACAGCGCCCATCGTTGAAAATGTCAGGCATTTCCCCATTGTGCCAAAGTCCAACGAGCCGGTCCGCGTGACGGCGAAAGTTACCTACGCGTCCGGGAGTGATTCGATCGTGACACTGAATTACCGGGCTGATCGAACGCCGCCGCCGCCATTCACTCCGATCATCATGACCGATGATGGATCGAACGGTGATGCCTCGGCCGGTGATCTAATTTTTAGCGCGATACTTCCCGCGCACGCGAACAACACCGTCGTCGAGTTTTACATCACCGCCGTGGATGCCCGGGGAAACTCGCGCGCCTGGCCGGCACCGGCCATCGCTGCCGCCGACGGGCAAGGCCCGGCCGGGCAAGTGGTCAACGCGCTATACCAAGTGGATGACACGGTCTATTCCGGAGCGCAACCGCTGTACAAAATAATCATGACCGAGGCCGAACGCGCGGAACTTGCCGTCATTCCCTCTCAGAGCAGCAACCAAGGACCAAACGCGCAGATGAATGCCACGTTCATTAGCATCGACGGGACTGGAACCGAACTGCGGTATCTCGTCGGCGTTCGCAATCGCGGCCACGGAACGCGGACGGCCAATCCACCAAATTACCGTGTCAATTTTCGGAAAGATGACCCGTGGAAAAGCGTCTCGGCCATCAACCTGAACACGCGGCAAGTCCATATGCAGAACTTTGGAAGCTGGCTAGCCATCCAGTCGGGCGCCACCGGAACATATTCTCAGGCTGTGCAGGTGCGGGTGAATAACGCCGATCGCGCCGTTGCCGGTGCGGGGATGTTCGGTTCCTACGCAGCGAATGAAGTGTACGACGCCGATTGGGCCAACCTCCATTTTCCGTTCGATGCCGATGGAAATATTTACAAAGTGGTCCGGGATATTCGACCGCCAAACTTTGACTACCGCGGAGAGGACAAGAATTCCTACACCAACACCTATTTCAAGGAGTCCAATGTCAGTGAGGATGACTGGTCCGATGTGATCGCCATGCTTCGGATCATGGGTGAGAACAGCGCCGAGCTGTTCACCACGGAAAACATTCGCCAGGTCGTAAATCTCGATCAGTGGTTGACGCACCTTGCCGTGATGAGTTTGATGGCCAATGGTGAATCCGGGTTGAACACGGGCAACAACGACGATTATTACATGTATCGCGGCCTGGTCGATCCCCGGTTCATCCTGCTCTTTCATGATTTCGACCAGATTCTCGGCCAGCCCGGTTCTCTGGCGCAGAACGTCGATATCTTTCGTTCTACGTGCTGTCCGATCTCTGGAGATTCCGAAGGAGTTTGGCGTGCGATGGCCCGAATGCTTCACTCCCCGGAGATCGAACCTCGCTACTACGCGACGCTGCAACGGCTTCTGGACACCACGTTTTCCAAGCCGCAGTTTGATCAATTGCTGGATCAAATCCTGGGCAGCTATGTGCCTGCGGGCACGATCAACGCAATCAAGACGTGGATGGATGGACGCCGCGTTTTTGTGCAATCGCGCATTCCACCCATCAACCCAGTCTCTCTTCCCGTAATCGCCGCCTCCGGAATGCCGCGATCACCCTCGCCACAGGCGTCGGCCTCACTCACGCTAAGCGGCACGGGAATCACGCATTATCGTTACCGTCTGAATGGCGGGCCGTTTGGACCCGAAACGCCGGTCAGCAGCCCCATTAATCTCAGTGGGCTCGCCAACGGCACAAATACCGTTGCAGTCATTGGAAGGGATTCAGCCGGTGTTTGGCAGACAGAGTCCGATGCCACGATTCGCTCATGGGTGGTCAACACTTCCTGGCCGGCGATCCGCCTCAACGAGATCCTAGCTGCCAATGCGTCGGCATTCAGCCGGGGCGGAATTTTTCCGGACGCGATTGAACTCTTCAATGAGGGAACGGTACCCGTGAACCTGTCGGGCATGAGCCTGACAGACGAGCCGGCAACCCCGAATAAATACACGTTTGCGCCCGGTACCACGTTAGGGGCAAGCGCCTATCTGATCCTCGACTCCGTCCAGCTTGGTTTTGGCCTCAACCAGGCCGGCGACGGCGTTTATTTGTTCCAGAGCACCGTCGCCGGAAGCGTGTTGCTGGATTCGGTTGAGTTCGGAATTCAGGTTGCCGATCTCTCCATTGGCCGTCTTGGCCAGGGCGGCGAATGGATTCCGACCCAGCCAACCCTCGGTTCTCCGAATCGCTTGCAACCGCTCGGTGATCCCCGACAGGTTCGGATCAACGAATGGCTCGCTTCCGGCGCGAGTCCGTTTCCAAACGATTTTGTGGAACTGTTCAACTCGGGAGAACTTCCAGTCTCGGTGGGAGGGTATTATCTTACGGACCAGCCGCTGGGCGCCCCTTTTCGCAGCCGCATTCGTCCTCTCAGTTTTATTCCGCCCGAGGGTTATCTGATGTTCGTTTCAGGGAACGGAAATCAGCCGGACGAATTCAACTTCGGCCTTGCCGCCGAGCAAGGTGAGATTGCGTTGTTCTCCACCAATGGTTCGCTTATCGACTCGGTGCTTTACGGCCCGCAATTTCCAGGCGTTTCCCAAGGACGCTGCCCGGACGGCGAATCGACACTCCAGACGCTTCTGACGCCGACGCCCGGCGGTCCAAACATATGTTCATCTGCTCCCGCCTCGGAAAACACCCTGACCTTGATTCCATTCAACCGTGTGTGGAAATACGAATCAACGGGACAGGACCTTGGCACCGAGTGGATTAACCCAGGGTTCAACGACTCCACCTGGCCTTCCGGCCCCGCGGTGCTCGGTTTCGAAAACACACCACTGCCGGAGCCGCTGCTGACCCCATTCGCAAATGCTGGCGGCGTCCTGACGTTCTACTTCCGCACCGAGTTTGATGTAAATCCGGCAATCGTGGCTTCCGGCCTTCAAATCACCCATTTGATCGACGACGGCGCCGCCTTTTATCTGAACGGCCTCGAAGTCGGTTCGCGATTCAACTTACCCGCGGCTGCGAACTTCCGAACGCTTGCTTCAGGAACGGTTGGCAATGCCAGTTACGAATCGTTTGTTATTCCGGCGAGTCAGTTGCGGCCAGGTCGAAATCTCTTCGCGGTCGAGGTGCACCAGTCCGCGCTCACCAGCAGCGACATGGTTCTTGGCCTGAAGCTTGACGCGTTCATTGTGACCGGACAAACCGCCGAAACCAGTGTTCTGATAAACGAAATCCTGGCGCACAATGCCTCACTCAAAGAACCGGACGCCAGCCTCCCCGATTGGATCGAGATACACAATCCCTCCGGCGGCACAGTAGATTTGGCGGGCTTGAGCCTGACCGACGACGTCGCGCGGCCACGGCGCTGGGTATTTCCGGTCGGGTCTTTCATTCCGGGCAAAGGCTTCACGACGATCCGTTTTGACTCGGGCAAACCGATGTCCCAGAGCAATACCGGTTTTGGTCTGCAAGCCGCTGGCGGCGCCGTATTCTTGATCAAACGCCCCTCGGATGGAGGGACTGTGCAGAGCTCTATAACCTACGGTTTGCAGGCGGCGGATTGGTCGATTGGCCGGGTGCCCGATGGCGGCGCCGATTGGGTTCTCAATTTCCCAACTCCCAGCGCGTCCAACATTGCCGTGCCCTTGGGTAACGCGCATCGACTCAAAATCAATGAATGGATGGCTGACCCTGAATCCGGCGAAGACTGGTTCGAGCTCTTTAACGCGAACGCTGAACCGGTGGATATCAGCCGCCTTTGGCTTTCGGACAGTCTCAGCGCGCTTTTGAAACATCCGCTCCCGCCGCTTTCGTTCATTGGAAACGGCGTTTTCGCGTTCCAACATTTCGTCGCGGACGCCAACCTCGACGCAGGCGCGGATCACGTGGATTTCAAATTGAGCGCTTCGGGTGAATCGCTAGTTATTTCCACGCTTAACGGCACGCTGATCGATGGCATTAGTTTTGGACCTCAAGTGGCTGGCGTGGCACAGGGTCGGTTTCCGAATGGCGCTTCGAACGTCGTGGCTTTCGAAGGATCCCCTACCCCTGGAATCGATAATTATCTTCCGTTCAAATCCGTTTTCATCAACGAAGTATTAAGCCATAGCGACCCGCCACTGGAGGACGCGATCGAACTTTACAATGCCACGGACACCCCATTAGAAATCGGAGGGTGGTACTTGAGCGATTCCGAGAGAGATCCACGAAAGTTTCTCATTCCGGCGAACACGGTTATCCCATCCCGTGGTTTCACAGTTTTCTATGAATTTCAGTTCAATCGCTCGGGGGCGGAGAAACCATTCGCGATAAGCTCGGCAAAGGAAGGCGCCGTTTTTCTGTCTCAAGCGGCCGATGGAGTTTTGAGCGGCTATCGAGCCCTCGCGTCGTTCGGTCCAGCGGAGAACGGCGTTTCGTTCGGGCGCTTTCAAACTAGCCAAGGGGCGCATTTCGTTCCAATGTCGCGTCGCACCCTTGGAGTTGAGACGCCTTCCACCGTGGAGACCTTTCGTCTGGGAACGGGAGCAGAGAATTCTTACGCTCGAATTGGCCCGGTCGTGTTCAGTGAAATCATGTATCAACCGAAAGGAACGAATACCGCCCTCGAGTATCTCGAATTGCGGAATGTCACCTCCGCCGAAGTCTCATTGTTTGATCCGTTGCATCCTGAAAACACGTGGAGGCTCGGCGAGGGAATCGATTTTCAATTCGCAACAGGAACTCGAATTCCACCCGGCGGACATCTCGTCGTTGTTGGTTTCTCACCGGAAAAAGACCTGATCGCGCTGAGTGCCTTTCAACAAGAGTACGGCTTGCAAGCCGCGCTGGTTGGTCCTTATCAAGGACGACTAAATAATGGCGGGGACTCGATCGAGCTCTTGAAACCCGACCCGCCGCAAACGCGGCCAGGCCCGGACTTTGGCACGACGCCGTATGTCGTTGTGGATCGCGTCGATTATCTGAACACGGCTCCCTGGCCGCAGAATGCGTCTGGATCGGGGTTGTCGATTCAGAAGCCGGATCTCGGTCGTTACGGGAATGATCCGGTGAACTGGATCGCCGCAACGCCAACCCCAGGGGCCGGACAAATGGTCGCTGCGGATTCAGATGGTGACGGATTGCCCGACGATTGGGAGACCGCAAATCGATTGGATCCGAACGATCCGCTCGATGCGGATTTGGATTTCGACGGCGATGGTTTGACCAACCGAGGCGAGCATTTGGCGGGAACAGATCCGCATGATCCGGCGAGCGGGTTGCACGCCGACCTGAAACTGGCGGCCGATGGATCTCTCATCCTCTTGTTTGCCACGGTTCCGGAGCGAACTTACGCAATTGAATTCCGCGAATCCCTTTTGCAGGGTGGCTGGGAAACGCTGTCGGAAGTGCAATCCGATGCGTCCGCCGCCACTCTCGAGATTCCAATCAGCAATCTGAGTGGGAGCGGATTCCTTAGAATCTCCGTGCGTCTTGCGGCGGTGAATTGAAAGTCAACGTTCAAAGCACAGGGATCTTGCGGAAGAAATGTTGTCCATGGTTGTACCGAAATCCGGAGGGTGAGGCTCCCGCCGAACCCTGAAGCTCTCTCTTGCTCGAAAGGAGCAGAGCTCGGCTGAGTGTCTCCCCACCCCAATCAGGTTCAAGTCAGCAATAGGATTGAATCGAAAGTAATAGAGGCTGCCTCGCCGGTCCAGTCCCGTGCGTTGCAATTCCGATTTGCTCCGCCGGCGTCCGTCAGTTAAGGTTGGTGTATGAGCTCAAAAGAGATTGCGGAGGCAGCCATGGAGCTTCCCGAAAAGGAGCGCTTGGACTTGGCTCGAAAGATTATTGCGAGCGTCGCTGCTGAGCCGGAGTGTTTGGAGCGGATTGGTGAAGCTGTGCAGGGGATTGAGGATGTGGTTACTGGCAAAGTTACAGGTCTTAGCGAGTCCGAGTTTCGGGATGCTCTGCGATGAGGGTTTCCTATCACCCTGATTTTCCTAGGGACATAAAACGATTCGAGGGACAATACCGGGAGATTTCCGATCAACTCGCTTCGCGATTTCGCGCCGAAGTTGACAACGCCATCGAGCGGATCAAAGCATCGCCGGCTTCAGCCGGACATTTCCTCAGAACCGGATCAAAGATTGTCACGGAGGTACGCAGGCGAAATCTTTCCTCGTTTCCCTGCTTCGTATTATACGGTGTTTCTGGAGATATGCTTGTTTTTCGCTCTGTGATTGCCAGCGCGTCCGATCCTCTAACTTGGATTGGGCGAGTTAAGGAAGAATAGTCAAATAACCGGCACGCGGCATTCCAGGCCGCAGCGCACAGAAGAATGGAATAACCGCAGACCAGGTCCGAGTGTCTCTTCCAAACGAACGTGCTGCGGCCTGGAATGCAGCGCGCCAATACTGAAGTGTCGTGGAGTGCCAAGGCGGCACTGTTGTGTTATGACGAAATCAGAGCAGACCGGCGCTTCAACCGATCGCCGACTCGCCACAGCCATTCGAATCCGACGTTAAACATCGCAACAGCCATCGCGCACAATCCGACGCCGCCCCAACCGATTCGGCTGGCTTCTTGTTGCATAGTCCAAAGAAATTGCGCGACGCACAGGACCGCCACGAAAAGCAAGGTCGGTTTGCGTCCGATCTTGGCGACAATAAATACACCCAACGGCGCACCCAACGCGACGATTGGAGCCGCGGCTAGCCAGTTCTCAAAAACGCCGGGTTGAATCCCGGTGAAGAGGTGTTTTGTTAGGATTCCTATCAGAGAGGTAAAGGACATAATAAGGACCGACGACGGAATGGCCCCTCTAAGATCCGCCCTCATCAAAAGGACCATCACCGAGTAGAGAATCATGTCAATGCCGACACCGGTGACCGCCGCAACGGTGCCTCCGGCAAGCAACCCTACCGAGAACCCGACTTTGCGGTCGAATTGATGCGCTGCGGGCGTCTCACCCACGTTGGCGCAAATGTCTCGGATCCGGCGCAAATGAAGCACCCCGAAGCTTGCCCAAACAATTGCGAACAGGATTTTGACGGCAGTCTCGGGGACATGCGGCGCGAGAAACAGAATTCCTAGAGGGGTGCCAAGGAGGGATCCGAGCATTGACCATCGGAGAATCACCCATTCGAGCGGTTGCCGGCGGCATAAGATAAAAATGCTGGCGCTTGTCATGCCGATTGATTGAACGGCAAAACTGAAATCGCGTCCGAGATTTGGCGGCTCCCCGAACAAAAGGACGAGGATTGGAAAACCTACTGTGCCGCCGCCCATGGGAGTCGAACCAGCCACGTACGAACCGAATGCCATCGCAATCGCGATGCCGGAATGCTCTCGCAAGGTTTGCCATTGGTTTCCCATCGTCACGATGCCGAGCCAGACTGAGTAAAATACAGCCAGCCAGGCGGCGAAGATCCAAAGCTTTGTTTTTTGTTGTGGCATAGAGGTGCGCAAGGCAGAGCTTCTGATCGGGCGAGGCTCTCGGCAAGTAAGTTCCGCGGCAAACGATTTGGGACCTCTTCGTGGTGCTGTTCACCTTCCGCCCGCAACGCGGTAGAATCGAACTCCAGGGGTGCGGAGATTCGAATCCGTCACTCGCACTACCCCATCTGCGATTTGAGGCGGAACATTGGTTAACGTGATCCAACTCCCAACCGAAAGGGAATTCCGAAACTCGACAGCATAAGCTGTATTCGCCGTCGCCCTAAATTCCAGGACCAGCTCGGAGGTTGTGAATGTGGCGATCCCAAAGTCTAGTGGTCCAGTCAGCGTTCCTCTCGCCGCATCGTCCCTGCTCCCAGGGGAACCTCCACTCTTCGCACTGGCTCGCCAGTTCTCGGGCGTGTTCAACACAACTCCATCTTTTGCTAAATAAGTGGATTCAAGGGGAACGATTGAGGCGCCTGTGCCATCGGCCGCACCGGGCCAATCTCCGCCGGTTTTATACGAAAAATCGATTATTTCCGTACCCCCGAGAGCAGTCCTAAGTGTAATTCGCTCGCCTTCATTCGCTAAACTTCCGGAATACGGCCCCATGATCGAAACACCAGCCGGTAATCCATAATGATTCCGAAAAGACGCGAAGTCATTGGCGGACTCGGTTTTTACAATGAGCAGATACCCGCCGGGCGGGATTCCTGCCCCATAAGGAAACGAGAAAGCTATTCCGCGGGTAAACATCGCTCCGCTCAGATCGAGTTCAACGCTGGAGCTGGTGTTGTGCAGCTCGATGAACTCAAACTCGCCGCCCTCCACAGGATTGTACATCAGTTCGGATAACCGCAAATTATCGATCAACGCAGGCGCTGCGTCTGGTTCTGTGACGGTAATCTGTATCGGTTCGGACCAATGACTTGTCCTGCCGTCAGGGTTCGTGACTTGCGCCCGCACTTGATAATGATGTCCGATTCGAACCGCGTCCGGCGGAACAGTAATGACGCCACCGGTTGAGGTCACCGGCTCACTCATCCAAACGGCATTGATTTCATATCTCCGCGGTTGCGAAGCGTCAAACCCTGGCAAACCCGGATACGCGATTTCTCCCGCACGCCATCGAATGGATGAACGCGACGTCGAAGTCCCATTGCCGCTTTCGCCCTGAAAGGACGAAGACCGAAATTCCAGGCGATTGATTGGCGCTCCGTTTCCGGTCGATCCGGAGACAACCGGCGTACTCGGAATCAAAATATCCGCCGCCGACGGATCGAGGATTCGAGACGATCGATAAGTGACGTAGTTCTTCATCAACTGCACCATCCCGGCAAAGTCTTTCGTTGGCGTGCCTTTTTGATAGTAGCGCCCCTGCCCCGCTTTGTTGGAATTGATAATCGATCGATCGTTCATGATGGGGTTGTAGTCCCATTGCGATCGATCGGCGTCGAGAATTGTCGGCTTGTCCGTGGGACCTTGCAGCAAGGCCGCGAATTCATCGATCAACCTCCAGGCTTGTTCTTCGTTAAACAGAAGATCCCGAATCTCGCGCACACGGTTTCGGTATTCGAGCGCGAACGCCGGCCGGGGAAGAACGCGGCTCTGGAACGGCTCGGTGCCGCCGGTGACGCCAGCGACATACATATTGTCCGCCCAGGTTAGATCCAAATCCCAGGGGTGAACCTGCCAAAGGCCCGTCGCTGGATTGTTGTAATAGAAATAATTCTTGCCGCAGCAAACGTCGTAGTGGTGAATTCCCTGAATAATAGCCTGATAGCCATAGTATCGCCAAAGATCCAAGTTCGAACGAAACCAACTGTCCGTCTGTCGTGAATTCTCGTAGCCTCTCCGAAAACCAACCAAATCGGAATAGTCTGAGACCGAATCCGAGCCTTGATTGTTAAACTCGCCGTTCGCTCCCGACGGCCCGGTGCCATTCTCCATTTTGAACAGGTTCCCGTCCGGCAAATCGTGTTCTTCCAGAAACCTGCCGTCCATTTGTTCGGTGGCCAGATAGACACCCCAAAAATCGCCTTGATACTGGTTCACGGTATCGGCTTCGATGGCGTCATCAACGATTCGAAAAGTGACGAACGTTGTGCGTGGCGCTTCGACACCCACCATGTTGAAAAGTCGGAAACCGACCGACTCAAACATCCCCTGCTCTCCTCGATGGAGATAATCCCCCTGCTGGATGGAAGCGCCTAGGTTCAGTTTTGCCCATCGGGTTTTGTATTGGCTGCCGTAGTCGTCGCGCGCCCGGAATGAGTGCCCCCGGTTAAAATCGAATTTCCACATGTTCTTGCCCATGGCGTATCGCCAGACACCGCCCCGAGCCCGATAACGAATATGATCGTACACTTCGCCATCATACACGAGTGTCCCACTCCATTTGTATTGATCGCCGCCATATCGTTCCCGCCATGTGGAACTTTCCACCGCCGCCTTTTTTGAAATCAATTGATACACCGGAAGCCGGCCCATCACTTCCGGCGCAAAGTCCACGACGGCTGTGCCCCCGGGCCGAACGGCCCCTCGCCAGCCTGGAACACCGTCATAAACGTAATACGCAAAATTCGGTTGCGGATCATCCGCGTACGGAAGCACCACTGTTTCTCCAGCCGAGTCGGCAACTGTGATCCGATATCGAATCAAACGCCGATGCACTTGAATCGACGCCGCAAGTGTCGCTGAAAAAATATCATCCCCACTTGCCAAATCCCCTTCCCGCCCAGAATCATTCATTGCGACGGTCTGCCATTTGGTTTCATACGACGGATCGGTCAATTCGATATAGGCGCCCGGATCGACGATTTGAAAATGCAACTGGGCGTTCGAAATTCCGTTGGGATCCGTGATTCTTGCGGTGATGTTCACTGGCTGATTCGAACGCGGCACTTTGGGGCTATGGTTCACTTGCCGCACTTGCGGCGGCTGCGCCACCGCGAATACGGAGTTTTGCCTGCCCGGAGTCGGGCCGTTTTGTGATGCTCCCGAACTGGCGCTTAGGCGAAAATCAACAAAGAAATCGCTGCTTCCGTTGAGGGACGCATTGTGGCCCTGAACAGCGATGACATTTACCCCGGCGACTAGATAGGAACCGGGTGGCGGCAAGTCGAACGTGTGAAACTCCAGCGACTCGAGCGCGGAGATCGCAGAACCGTCAAACGCTACTTCCGTGCCGGACATATTTTGTCCGAGGACGTGTCTGCCATTGATCCAGACGTTGAATCCGTCGTCGAATTGAGCCTCCAGTTGCAGGCTGGCGATTTGCTCGGGAGAGACGATGCGAAATTGTTTTCGCATGAATACGGTCGAATAGTTTCCCCTCATGTCAGAGAGCTGCGTGGAGATGAATCCTTCTCCGTACCCGATGGGTGCTGTTCCGATCAACCAGTTCGAATCGTCAAAAACCACCGACCGCCATGTCGGCCTCGGGTTGGACGCCTCTCGGGTGCCCTTAAAGTAACGCCAATCTGAATGATCCGATATCAACGCTTGCGAACTCGGTCCCGGCGCAAAGGTGTTCGAGCTGCGCCAACTCCCGCCCAGATTATTGTCCAACGACGGATGAACGAGTTGAATCGAGTTTCCCGGAGGATCTCCCACGGTCGGCCACGGAAATCCGGATCCGTAGTCAACTTCATCAACAATTTCGCCACCGCGATTGCGAAGAACGACTCGATCTCCTTCGTTCGAGAGTTTGCCCATCCATGGCCCCAATGCCGTAACGCCAAACTTACGCGACAGAGCCGACGGACTCTCGGAAACAATCGCGTATCCACCAGGACCTAATGCGGTCGATTCTGGGAATCTGAATGCGACGGCGTCGGTAAGCGACCATCCGCTCAAATCGAACGACGCGCTCCCCGAATTATGGAGTTCGACAAACTCAACCAACTCGGTCTTAACGTCCGGATTGTAATGAATCTCATTGATGACGATCTGGGTATGGGCAGTGCCAGCATCCAGCGACAAAAATAAGATGCCCCCAACAACAAGCCTCACGATTCCGTTTATTCGCTGTAGTCTCATAGAACTCGAACACCGAACTGCATGACATAACACCGCGATGAGCATGTTCCAAGCCGATTGCAAGCCGCACGTGTCCAGTTGAATTATCTTTTTGAGGAAATATTTGAGGGGATCTGGGTTTTTGGTGGAATGGAACGTGGGTATGACCGATCCACGAAAAAAGCAAATCCACTCCCGCCTCGAACGATCGATCGATTCTAATTGAGAGGCTCAATGAACGGGTGTGGAACATCGAGAACAACCGACAGGTCTTAGATTCTCAAAAAGGTTGTTAGCGCAAGGAGGAACGTCGCGGGTTTCTAATTTCCGTCCCCATGCATCACCCAAGCCGCGTTGAAATGCGCGTGCTTGATTGACTTTCTGGCTGGGAGGCCGTCGGCGTCCTTCTCAACATCGTTCCTGTTCAGATGATAACTGTAGGTGGCGTGCAACGTGCCGTCCTTCGCTTGGAGGATGCTCGGATAATGGTAACCTCCAGGTTCCTGTCCGGGATCATCCAGCTCGAGATGACGCTTCCATTTCCACGTCCTCCCTTCGTCATCGGAGATTTGCACCGCGAGACTGTGACGGCCCCTCTCGGTATCGTTGCTGATCAGAATCCATTTGCCGTCGCTCAGCGATGTGATCTCAGCGCCCGATCCGGGATTGGGAAGTTCACTATCGGTAACCCGGGACCACGTTTCGCCCCGATCCTTCGATTCGCTCTGAAGAAGCCGTTTCGGAGGCGGACCGTTGTCGCGCATCAGTGTGTAAAGGGAACCGTCGCTTCGGCGAACGATGCTCGGCTGAATGTTTCCGCCACCCGGGAGCGGAGTGCTGGTATGCCAGGAAGCGCCCCAGTCATCGGTGATCGCCATCAAGGAAAACGAAAAGCCGTCGGAATAGAGCGGTACAATCAGCCGCGTTCCTTCCAGTACCAACGGATGCGCACGGGTCATCCACCCGAGCCGCCGATAGTGTTTGTCCGACGCGTGGTCGCGCAAATCTTCGAGATACTTTTCAAAGCGCGCGCCGTATCCTTCGGAACGCGCCAGCGCGGCGGCATCTGTGCCGATGGTGTTCAGGTATTCGAGCACTGCTGTTTCGAATTTTTCACCCGGTTTCAGATGCAGAACTTCGTTCACTTCCCAATCGGGCGGGCCATCCTTCGAATAGTCCGACGCGATCCGATACTTCATCAATGCCGTATGCCATTCGTTCGCGAGGATCGTGGGCCACAAAAGCCAGAGGCGATCTTGCGGATCGATGAACAGGGTGCAATTTGTGTCCGGAAAACCGGGTGTATCGGCCATAGTGAATCGTTCACTCCATGAAGCCTCCCCTTTCCGCTTGCGCGCTCCCTCGATCTTTACATCGTCCGCGGTTCGTTCTCCCGAACCATGGAACCAGCAAACCAACAGATCTCCATTGGACGCCTCCACGATGCAGGACGCGTGATTGTGCCAATGTTCCATTGGAAAAATTAACTCCGACTTCAGAAACGGAGTGTCTGCCGCCATACTGAATTCAGGGAGCAAAACGCGCGAGAAAACCGTGAAGGCCAAAAATGAGTAGAACCGGAGTTTAGTCCGACACTTTGTGGAGAGAGTCTGTGTTTTGATTTTCATGTCGAAGTTTGAGAAGAATCTAAATCTTTCTTACTCAATGTCGCGAAGAAACCCGGTGTCGCGGCCCAAAACTCCGGAAACATTGACGGCAAGGTCTTCGCTCCATGCCTATCGAGTTTGCAGACGCTGCGGGTCACAGACCCGCGCTCCGGAGCGCGCCTCTGTGAGGCGCAGCATTTCGAGCCAATTCGAGAGCCGATAAACAGGATTTGCATAGGTTTTTCATACGAGTTGGTTGGAAGCTAAAGGACTGCATCGCGAGTGTAAACGCTTTCCCCATCCAAGATACATTTCATGGGATTTTCTGTCGCAGCCGGTTTTCACAATTTCAGGTAAGTGATCTCAGCACCCCGCGTCAGTCTGGCTTCTTGGATGGCTTGCTCCAGGGAGAACGGTCCGGATTCATACTTCTGGAAGATGTCCATCCCTCGATCGATGGTGATTTTCCAACCGGAATCGGTGGTGATGTTCCGGGCATGGAAGTTCGGGTTGTGATCAAGTTCCCAGGAGAATGCCACGCGAGAGCCCGTGAAGGACTCTACAATTTGATTCAGGTTTTCCTCCTGTTTTACGCAAGAATCCATATCCGACTGCGTCTTTAGATGCACAGCGACTTCATCGCCTTCCGGAACGAGATCATGCACCATTTGAAGAAATTCCATGAGATTCCGGGCTTGGAAGAACATCCGGATGTACGGATCGTTGATGGTGATGTTGCGTGCGCCGTTGAGATGTTTGGCGAACAAACGGCGGTAACTCCAGCCCTTGGTGTTTTCGGGAACGACGATATGACCTGGTTGCGGTTGATCCTTACCAGAGTTCTCGGCGTTCTCAGAGAACTCTCCGGTAGCCGGAGGTTGGTCCTGCTGAGATTCCGGCGCTGTCTCTCCTTCAGCCTTCTGAATACGAGGCGCGGCGAACGTGGGATATTGAACCTCCTCCGGAGTCAGCACCGTTACAGGCACTCCTCCGGTGAGGGGCTTGTAGATGAAGTCATGCCGCTTGAAAGTGTCGTCGATCCGTAAGATATGCTCGCGCACGCGACGCCGGGCTTCCATCGACAAACTCAGCAATTCCTCGATTTCCTTTCGAGTGCAATCGCCATCGGGGAAGAGGATTTTCATCAATCCGGAGAAGGTCTTTTCAAAACCTGTCTGATCGCGAGTCGAGACTTCCGAGGTAATCTCGAAGTGCTGCTTATACGTTCCCGTAAAATCCTCAGTCCGCAGGTGCTTCAGCACTTCGGCGATGAAATCCACTACAAATCCATACCCGTTGGTGAAAAGTTCGTGGCGAATAGGGGCAACTTCCCACCCCGGATTGTAGGCGTGGATCCGATCCAAGAAAGCAGAGTCGATGTATTTGTCCGGCAACGGTTCGAAAAAGTTCGAGTGCTTCAGCATGTAGGCGACCGATTTCTTGGTGTTTCCCATGAAGACCATTGATGCCTCGGCAGTCAGTTGCTCAATGCCCCGCGAGAACGTGCGGTTGGCCATGTAATTCTTCATGATGTCCACCAGCGCCTTATCGACTTTCTTGTCTTTTCCCGCGAACTCATCGAAACAGACGCAATCCCAATAACCGACGAGACCAATTCTGCCGCTCGCATTGCTGACGAATAGTTTTGGCGCGGTCACTTCCGAACCAGAAATCAGCATCCCGTGTGGCGAGAATTCCGCGTAGATATGGGATTTGCCGGTGCCCTTGGGGCCAAGTTCCAGCAGGTTATAGTTCCGCTCACAATAGGGAATGAGGCGGATCAACGTCAGGAGTTTCGCACGTCGCCCGAACATTTCGGGATTAAATCCCATGCTCTGCATCAGAACATCCATCCACTCTTCCGTGGTGAACTGCGCCCTTGCTTTCAGGAACTGCTCAAAGTCCACTTTCGCCACTTGGATGGGCTTCAGAGTATCAATCTGCCAAGGACTTCCTTTGGGATCATCGGAAACCTCGTAGGTCACATCCGTAATGCACCAGATCCCACCCACCAACAGCTTAGGAAATCGGCGCACGAAATCATCAGAGACGGGAACTTTCTTGATTCCGAGATTGGTGAATTCAGCCTCGTAGAAACCGCCCTTGTCATTCAACTCCACAGTGAGCTTGTCGATGACCTTGTGCCGCCCCTTTTCCTTGATGGTGGATTTCACCAACTGCGCCTGATTTCGATGCACGTAATGCTTGGCGAGAATTTTTTGGACGGATTCCAAGCCCGCTTTGATCACGTCGTTGTCATCTGTCGCGCAATGCTGTCCCAACAGGTATTCCAACACATATGTCGGAACAACCGCGTTTTGTTTCAGTCCATTGGTCAGGTCCTTCCGGACCACCAATCCGGGAAAGTGCGCCAGGATCTTCTGATCCAACGGACTCAACTGGCGTGGCGGGGCTACAAACGGTTCCGTTGCTTCAATGGATCCCGGTTCCGGAATGGTTTCAGAGTTCATCAAAATCGCTGGTGAATGGTTTTTGGAGTCTGAGGCTGTGGGTCTTGTAGGTGACGATCTGCGTGGTGCCTGGGACCGTTTCTTCCAGTCGAAGATCCACCTCCCGGTTGTTGAATGCGTCTGCGGCGGGCGATAATACCAGCAACAGTGTGGTCTCACGCTGGCGTGCCTCCGTTTCTTTGGAATCAAAGGTCAGCGTTTTAATCTCGGAGAGACTTGTCCCGTCCTTGGCAAAAACACCGACCCGAATCGTGCGGGCCTTAACTTTGGCAATGACCGGTCGATCTTGGAAGAGAGCAATGGAAAGCTGCCCTGTCGTAATTTTAGCGGGAACACGCAGCAACTCGATCTCCACCGATCCCGTGTCGTCAACACGGGCCTTGTGAATCTTGACCACCGGCACCACCACCTCTTGAAGGCTGATTCCGCCGTGAACGTAGCGCATCCCGGAACCTTGGAGCGGAAAGCGCCCGAGCGAGAGCGGAAACGCAGCGGACCAATCACCACTCAACCCGAGAGCGGCACTGTCAAAGACCTTCACTTTGGGGTCGGCTGAAATGCCTCGGCCAATAGCAAAGCGCCGGTTGCGGAAAGTCCAATCAGCGGCAGAGGGTAACGGTGTGGCGTCGGCCTCGTCCACATCGTCTTGCTGGAACAGAAAGCCGTGATCGGCGGTGAGCAGCATATTGCTTCCGTTAATGTTCGCCACCTTCTTGATGATCTGGTCTAGCTCGTCAAAAGCCTTCTCCACTGCGTCGAATGTTTTTGCTTCAGTCCCCGGAGCATCCCCGGTTTTGTCGATGACGTTGTGGAAAATGTAAATGACCTCATGATCGCGCATCAGCGCACGCCCTTCTGTCTTCGTGTTTAGGTCGAGAAAGTCCTCCGCTTGAATGGCGGTCCCTTTCCCGCCACAGGCGAGATTCAAAATCTCAGAGCGGTTCTCGGTACCAGAGGAACTGCGCCCATCCACGATGACCGTCCCTGCTGTGGCATCCACGTCCCTTTGCTGGCCGGGCAGCAGACTCGCCATCCCAAGTTGTGTGTACGATGGAAGTGAGCCAAAGACCGCATCTACCTCTGCGGTCCAGCGATTTGCGGAAAGAAGCCTCTGAGCGAACTCCGCTGCGGCTTCAAAGCGAAGAGCATCGGAAATGATAACGAAAACCTTTTGGCCCTTTGTGAGAAAGGGCCTTACGTAGTGACTGAAAAACACTTTTTGTGCGGGCACTCCGGGACATCCCCATTGTTCCATTTCCCGGACCCGATCGCTCCATCGATCGGTTAGTGGGAGCAAAAAGTTGTTCACGTAGGACTTCTCCACCCATCGGGAGATTTGCTCCATCACCTGCACCTGGCCGTATCGGCGCAGATTCAATGTGCAGCGGCGATAGGCCATGTCTATTTTCCACCAGTTGGCGATGTAACGACTGAAACCATTCGCTACGGAATCGATAGTCAGTTCCGCTCCGGCCAGCAATTCGCGCAGCTCCACAGCCTGCTCCACAGCGGCATAGCCGTGCTCATGATGCGGTCTCCAAAACGAAGCCCGCCGCTGTTGGATCACCGCACGAAGATCGGGGGTTGCCGCACCTTTCGTGAATGACTCGCATAGCCTGTGGAGGGTGAATTTCTCGAAGATTTCGAACGTGTCGCAGTCGCCCAAAGAATTCCGCTCCTCGAACACCTCTAAGGCGGTTCCGATTTGCAGCTCTTTCTGCATCTGATGCGACCAAAGACGAAACGAATCACAATGCGTCTGGCTGTCTTTCCATCGTTGAAGAAACACTTTTGCGTGAGGATGCAGGGGGATTTGAGGATCGAGCGGGTTGGCTCCCCTGAAGAGGGACACCGCGAAGTCCCGCAGCGACGGTGTTTTCGAGTCGTAGCCGAAGAGACGTTCCACTTCCTTCCAGAACGGCTCGACCAACGCGGCAGAACTTAGGCACTCGGTCACAGGATCATTTTCGATCAATTCGACTTCCAAACCTCCATCCAAGAACTGAAGGAGCAGCGCATCCACATCCACCGCCGTGCCCGCGAGCACAGCCATCATCTTGAGTCGAATTTCCCGGCTCTGATCGTCCTTGTCGATTAGTTCCCTCAATGCCTCGACACGTTTCCCGCTGGCGAAATACGGGGCGTGATCTTCGGCGAGATGGAGAAAATCATGAGGCAATCCGACATCCTGAAGGGCCAGTGATGCTTTATCGGCTTTGTATTCATAGCCCTGGAGCAGCAGATCCAAAAGCCAGTTATCCGCGTCCGCAGGGCGAACCGTTGGCACGTAAATCAGGAACTTCGCCTCCGGATTAGGATCGCGTACGACTCGAACCTTCGTGCCAAACTCGTTTCCTGCGACCGTCAGCTTGGCCACTGTTTCGTCTTGGTAGGCTTCGAAAGTCTCCTTCCACTCGCCAGTTGGATCATACCAAAACACCAAACGCTGGCGTTGGAACATCCGCTGGAGACTGTCGTGTATTCGTTTCATTCTCAGGTTTTCCGACTTCGTCTGGTTTTATCCGAGGCTGCTTTCCAGTGGTCCTCAATCACGAGAGTTGCGGCGAAAAGTCCGTCGAGAATTCGCTACCCGCCGGGAAGCTTTTCGCAGACCTCAGCAAT
>JAQBVM010000497.1 GCA_027623095.1 Verrucomicrobiota bacterium | reverse complement strand
GGCGGGCAGAAGACGGAACGCTTGCGCGTGGTGGATTGGGAGCATCCGGCGAGCAATGATTTCCTGCTGGTCAGCCAGTTCAGCGTCACGGGTGCGCTCTACACCTGCCGGCCAGACTTGGTCGGATTCGTCAACGGCCTACCGCTGGTGGTCATCGAGTTGAAGAAGCCCGGCGTGCCCGCGCGCGCGGCGTTCGACGAGAACCTGACGCACTACAAGGCGGAAATTCCGCAACTCTTTTGGTTCAACGCGCCGTTGGAATGACGGATGACGAATTTCGATTGGCGAACCTTGCGAATTCCGAACGACGAGTTTCGACTGTCGAAGTGACTGAACTTTGGAACTCGCACTTCGCACTTCGCACTTCCCCAGATGGTGTTCTTCGCGCAGAAGGTGCTGCGCAAGGTGGCGGGCAACTGGACGTTCGTGGTCGTGACCGACCGCGTGGAGCTGGACGACCAGATTGCCAAGACGTTCAAGGCCACCGGCGCAGTGAGCGAAGCCGAGGGCGACCAGTGCCATGCCGCGAGCGGCGCGCTCCTGCGCGACCTGCTGCGCGGGAATCATCGCTACGTTTTCACGCTCATTCATAAGTTTCAACCGGAGCGCGACTCTGCGAGTCGCAGCAACTCCGAACAACCCGACGCCCTGCGGGTCACAGACCCGCGCTCCGAAGGCCAGATGCCCGTGCTCTGCGACCGGCCCGACGTGATTGTGCTCACGGACGAAGCGCACCGCAGCCAATACGATACGCTGGCGTTGAACATGCGCGCGGCGCTGCCCAAGGCGCTGTTCCTCGCCTTCACCGGCACGCCACTCATCGCCGGCGAGGAACGGACCAAGGACGTGTTCGGTGATTACGTTTCCATCTACGACTTCCAACAATCCGTCGAGGACGGCGCGACCGTGCCGCTGTTCTACGAGAACCGCACGCCGGAGTTGCAACTCGTCAACCCGGACCTGAACGAGGACATCTACAATCTCATCGAGGCGGCGGAACTCGATCCCGAACAGGAAGCGAAGCTCGAAAAGGAGTTGAGCAAGCAATACCACATCCTCACGCGCGACGACCGGCTGGAGACGGTGGCGCAGGACATCGTGCGACATTTCCTCGGGCGCGGCTTCGTTGGCAAGGCGATGGTGGTGTCCATTGACAAGGCCACGGCGCTCAAGATGCACGACAAGGTGCGGAAGCACTGGGCGGCGGAGCGGGAAAGGGTGCAGAAGGAACTGGCCAGACTGGGCTATCTGCCGAAACAGGAGCGGGAGTCGGCGGCAAATCAAGGACGTGGGGCGGAGTTATCCAAACGTCTGGACGTGCTCAAGACCACGGACATGGCGCTCATCGTGTCGCCCGGCCAGAACGAGATTCCGTTGATGAAAACGCTCGGGCTGGACATCGAGGCACACCGCAGGCGCATGAATGAATCCCAGCCGCCGCTGGACGAGAAGTTCAAAGATACCGACGACAACCTCCGAATTGTGTTTATCTGCGCGATGTGGCTGACCGGCTTCGACGCGCCGAGCTGTTCCACGGTGTATCTCGACAAGCCGATGCGGAATCACACGCTGATGCAGACCATCGCCCGGGCGAACCGCGTGTTCCCCGGCAAGCACAGCGGCATGATCGTGGATTACGCCAACGTGTTCGAGTCGCTGGAAAAGGCGCTGGCCATCTACGGGGCAGGGAAGGGCGGCAAGAACCCGGTGAAGGACAAGGCCAAGCTGGTGGCTGATCTCCGCAAGGCGGTAGCCGATGCCACGGCTTTCTGCGCCACGCGTCAGGTGATTCTTCCGGCCATCGAACAACTCGCCGTCGGCAGCATGGAGCGGTTGCAGCGGGTTGACGATGCGGTGAATGCGCTGATCTCGCCTGACCCGCTTCGCCGGGAGTTCTTCGGCCATGAGCGCATCGTAAGCACGCTTTACAGAGCGGTGAAGCCCGACCCGGCGGCGCTGGAGTTCGCCGGCCGCGTCGCCACCCTGAGCGCCATCGCCGACGCCATCCGGGCCAAGCTCAACCCCAACCCGGCCGACATCACGGCCGTCATGGGCGACATCGGCAAGTTGCTCGATGCCTCGATTACCGGCGTGGACATGCCTGCCAAGCCCTCGCCGGTGATGGACCTGTCGAAGATTGATTTCGAGGCGCTACGCAGCCGGTTCAAGGAAGCCAGGCACAAGAACACCGACCTCGAAGTCCTCAAGGCCACCATCCGCGCCATGCTTGAGAAGCTCATCCGCTTGAACAAGACCCGCGCTGACTTCGCCGACAAGTTCGAGGAGCTGATCGAGAGCTATAACGCCGGCAGCCGGAACATCGAGGAGTTGTTCGAGGAGTTGCTCAAGTTGAGCCGCAACCTGAGCGAAGAACAGCAACGCCACGTCCGCGAAAACATGACTGAGGAAGAGTTGGTCATCTTCGACATCCTCACGCGCCCGGCCCCGGAGTTGAGTGCCGACGAACGGGCCGAGGTAAAGAAGGTCGCCCGCGACCTGCTGAACCGTCTCAAATCGTTGCTGGTGCTCAACTGGCGGCAGAAGTCAGCAGCGCGTTCCCAACTCAAGCTGGCCATCGAGGATACACTCGACTCGGGCCTCCCTCGCGCCTACGACAAACCCCTCTACGAGCAGAAGTGCTCCGCCCTCTTCGAGCACATCTACGAAAGCTACCCCGAACGGGATGCGGGCGTGTATGCGACCGCGGTTTGATGCGGGCGAACAATGCTTTTCGGGGGTCAGCCGTTTCAGCGTCACGAGTGCGCGTGGGAAATGCCGAATGACGAGTTTCGATTGTCGAACTGACTGAACTCCACACCCGACTCGACACCTCACCCCGGCGCTGACTCGCTCGCGCCCACTCGCTTGGCCCTCGGCGGGCCTTTGCCTTCGGCAAATTCTTCTCGCCGCTTCCCAAACGCCTCGAATCTCCCCTTTCGAGGCGGAGAGGGAGAGCGCCTTCGAAATTCGAACTTCCTCCGGTTTGCGTCCTTTTCGGCGATTCCTCGTCTTTACTGGCAGAACCGGTCACGACGGCCGGTCAATCAAATCAACGAAAGACGAAGGACATTATGAAGACACAAGAACTCGAACACGATGAAGTCCGCACGATGGTGCGGGAGCAATACGGCAAAGTGGCCAGCCAGGACGCCGGCTGCGGCTGCGCGCCGACTTGTTGCGGGACCTCGCCGGATGACGCCGGACCGGGGCGCGGGGCGGATGCGGTTTCCCAGGGGCTGGGTTATTCGGTGGAACAAACGGGAGCTGTGCCCGAGGGGGCGAATCTCGGGCTGGGCTGTGGCAATCCCCAGGCGATCGCGGCGTTGCAGCCGGGGGAGACGGTGCTGGATTTGGGCAGCGGCGCGGGCTTCGATTCGTTTCTGGCCGCGCGGGCGGTGGGGGCGGCGGGTCGGGGGATCGGGGGGGGCATGACGCCGGAGATGGTGAGCAAGGCCCGG
>JAQBVM010000496.1 GCA_027623095.1 Verrucomicrobiota bacterium | reverse complement strand
AGAAATACATTTATAAACGTTCGGGCGGTAATAAAACGGTAACAATCGTTTGTTAACTTCGATTCATGAAATCAACCCCGGAATACACTGAACAAACGGAAAGAGACAATCATCACCAGGGCTCAGCGCGCGAAATGACGGCAGCATCGGATCGTCCGGAATTGCCTCACTCGATTCCTCCCCTTCCGCGTATTCGGTGTATTCCGTGGTTCATACCTTTCAAGGCCGTTTTGCTTTGCATGTTGTGGGCTGTGGTTTCTATCCACGCTACCGCAGCCGAATCGATTTCCGTGCTTTTGCAAAAAGGCATTTACGCCGAGGAGACGGAGGGGAACTTAGATGCGGCAATCAAGATCTACGAAGAAATCGCCTCTGAAAGTGAGGCGAATCGAGCACTTGTGGCGCAGGCGCAATATCGACTGGGGAGGTGCCAGGTCAAAAAGGGGCACGGAAGCGCGGCCGCAGAAGCGTTCCGAAAGATCCTGGAACGTTTCCCTGACCAATCGGAACTTGTCAGGCTTACACACGCCCAATTGGCAGAGTTGGGTCGGCCCGTATCTTCAACGGTCGTTCGCCAGGTTTGGGCGCCCGCAATGGATACGGAAGGTTCAGTGACTGGTGACGGCACGCTGCTTTCATTTGTCGATTGGGACACCGGCGATGTCGCGGTGCGAAATCTTAAAACGGGCGAGAATCGGCGTTTGACCAACAAGGGCTCCTGGAACGACTCCGACGAGTTTGCGATGTACCCGATCATTTCTAGGGATGGAGCGCAAGTCGCGTACTGCTGGTACAACAAGGAAGAACTTTTTGATTTAAGAGTCGTGTCCGTTGCGAAGCCGACGGTCCGCGTGGTTTCGAAACAATCGCATGTCTGGTGCAATCCTGAAGATTGGTCTCCCGATGGGAAACATTTCGTGGCGCAAATTCAAGACAAGGAGACCCACTTTACAAGACTAGCGCTATTCTCATTGGAGGAAGACGAGGAACGTGAACTGAAATCATTCGGATTCCTTGCGCCATCGAACGTGCGATTCTCGCCTGATGGAAAATTCGTTGCCTACGGCCGGCGATCGAATCCGGAGATTCCCGAAAATGACATTTATTTGCTCGATGTTGCAAGCGGTGAAGAAACGCCGCTAATCCAACATCCGTCGAATGACAAATTTATGGGATGGACGCAAGACGGAAAAGCGCTGTTATTTGCGAGTGATCGAAGTGGAAGCACGGATCTCTGGTCCGCATCAATCGCCAACGGAAGAGTTGATGGAGAACCGACGTTGCTGCGGCCGAATCTCGGGGAGGTGTATCCTATCGCAATCCTGAGCGATGGACGGTTCTTTTATGGGGTAAGCAAAGGTGGGTCGGCATTCTACCGCGCCAAGGTCGACTTTGATTCGGGGAGAACGGTTAAGGCACCTGAGCGGATTCCTTTGCAGTCTAGTGGTATTGCCACTGGCACTGTAGTATCTCCGGACGGGCACAAACTGCTTTTCGCTTCTCGTCAAAGGAACCGCTCGATGATGAGCGTTCTAAACCTCGAGACGTTTCAGCGGAATGACCTCTTCGGTATTTGGCGTTACTATTGGAGCAACGCTCCTCAATGGCTCGGCGGCGACGGGCGGAACGGCCTCTTTCGCGGTCATCGCGCGGACGGAAGCAAGGAACTCGTGCTATTTGACACCGAGACCGGTAAGACAACTCCGCTTTCGGCTGATGTGGACGGGCCTGAGGTCAGTTGGAATGGCGGAAGTGCTAAAGAAGATCAGCTTCTCTACGTGCGATGGGATTCTGAAAAGAATGCGTTTTTCGCTGTGCAACGTGATCTTAAGACCGGAGCCGAAGTCGCAAAACTCATGCGGAACGAAACTGATTTCAGCGTGTCGTATGCATTTGACGCGAATGCGGTGGGGGGCACAATCGGATACTCGCGAACTCCCAATGACCCGTCTGACGACAATCTTGCTACAGTGGAGCGTTTTGAATTTGAAACCGGGAAAACCGAGTCGCTCCTCTCTCTCCCGTACAAATTCGATAGAAGGACGTATCCGGAGAATCCCGGTCGCATGGTTGTGTTAACAACGGACAAGACGGGTGTGCCAACGGTTCGTCTTATGGAGCTTGAAAACGGGCAAGGACACGAGCGATATTCTGTTCAACTACCGCAAGGTGCGAGAGTCGCATGGTGGGGGCCGCAGGGCAGGCATCTGCTCTATATCAAACGCCCAAGCAGCAACAAGAACAACGCATTGACCGAGCTATGGAGCGTTGTCACCGAAACCGGCGAGCTTCGGAAAACGGAGCTGGCGATGCCGCGAATTCTCAGCGCAACGTTCCATCAAAAATCCGACCAACTCTTCGTTTTTGCTGCGGATCCCGTGCTCAGAGAAGTGTGGGTGATGGAGAATTTCCTACCGACGACGGTCTCCACAGCTAAGTAGAATATCTTTTCGAAATCCTTGTCTGGACTCCGCGGACCTCAGCCGTCGCCAAGGCTATGGCCGACATGAGTCGTCACGCCGGGCATTGCTATCCCGAAAAGCCGCCGAAGTATTCAAACCGAACGGCCCATAGAAATGGGGGATTGAAGCCCTCGACGATTACCCTGGTAATTTGCCCGCCCCCTTCACGCCAACAACTATTGACAATAGTTAATGGCCTTTTAGATTTGCCGCATGAAGATGGAGACCATGAGCATCTCGGTCACTTCCCTGCAATCCGAATATGTGCGAAGTACAGTGGAGCGGGAATTTGGAAACGCGAGTGAGTTTTTCCGGGAGCTGCTTCGCGAACGGATGAAGCGCGAGATCGAAGCCGACTTGGAGTTTTTGGATTCCACAGATGAGGGGGCTCCCGCCGGACCGAGTGGGGATGAAGTCGGAAGTATATTGGAGACCCAACGCGAAGTGCGAACCGAGTTGAAACGTGCGCGCCGTATTTGACGCCAACGTTATTGTAGCCGGGATATGCTGGCAGGGGGAGGGATGGCTGTGCTTCAAGAAAATGGCGCGAAGACAGGTTTTCCCGTTTGGCAGCATCGAAACGGTGGAGGAAACCAGGGAAACCGCCCTTCGTATAATTCGGAAACAGAATCCCCCGCACAACGCCGCCGGAAGGCTGACGTGGTATCTCGAAAAAGTTCGAATTGTTGATCCGGCCCCATTGGGAAAGCAACGCAGCCGCGACGCGAAGGATGATCCGTATTTAGCCGCGGCTTTGGCGTCCAAGGCGGGTTATGTAGTCACCTACGACAAGGACCTTCTTGATTTGGGAAAACCCTTTGGAATTAAAATCATCCGCCCTGTCGCATTGCTGCGAATGTTTTGAATCGTCTTGTACGCGGGACGCGCGCTTTGCGCCCATGAACCAATCTTGGAGGGACGACTTGTCGGCCATAGCCTTGGCGTAGGCTGAGGTCCCCCGAGTCCGGGAAGCGGGTCCCGAGGAAGATTCGTTTGGC
>JAQBVM010000495.1 GCA_027623095.1 Verrucomicrobiota bacterium | reverse complement strand
TGCTCCTCTCCTCAATCTGATGAGAAAGAAGCAGCCGTTCAGGCGTGTCCTCATCTAGAGATGCGCCCCAAACCAGGTGCCAAGAAGAAAAAGCCTTGCCATCAATTGCGAAAACCGCGACACCGGCTGTCGGATTGAACGTTTCGCTGGATTTTGTGTGAATTCAATAGCATCCTTTTTGTATGAATCTAATTCTGTCAACGCACAACGTAACGCTGACTAAGGCCATCGAAGACCACATTCGGTCTCGAATCGAGAAACTTGAGCACTTGGACCCCTTGGCAGTCGATGTGAGAGTGACATTGGAGCACGATCACACTCGAGTTCCGGAGAGAGCCTTCAGTTGTTCGATGCGTCTGGGAGTCCCCGGACCCGATCTTTTCGCCGAGGATGTGGAAAGTGATCTTTACGCCGCAATCGATCTGGTAACAAAGAAAGTCCAGCAGCAGATTCGCAAGCGCCACAATAAATTCAAAGCCCGCAAACACACGGAAGCCTCCACCAGCAAACGCAAACGGCAGGAAGCAGATCTTTAAGCGCCTGCGGTTCAACCGGGTCGATAACCAGGACTTCGTCCGGTGCTCGTTCCATTAAACCAGAGTGACCGGGGCTTCTCCAACCGGAGAAACCCTTGGTCAGTCATTTTCAGTCTTCGCTCAAGAACCGGAGTTTAGAATGATCCTGCGCTCTCGGTTCGTTCTTCCGATATCACGGCCACCCATAGAAAATGGCGCGGTAAGAGTCGCGGGTTCGTTAATAGACCAAGTCGGAACCGCCAGCGAAGTATGCTCGACGAATGCCGGAGAAATCTGTGACCTGGGCGAAATGATTCTGATGCCCGGGTTGATCAACGCGCATTGCCATCTCGACTATACAGAAATGGCTGGAAAAATCCCTCGACCCGCATCGTTTCCCGATTGGATTAAAGCTCTTCTCGCACTTAAGTCGCATTGGACTTACACAGACTACGCCCGGTCTTGGTTAACAGGTTCCAGGATGCTTCTTAACTCGGGAGTAACCACCGTGGCCGACATCGAAGCCGTTCCGGAACTTCTTCCGGATGTTTGGTCATCCACACCGCTTCGCGTCTTTTCGTTCCTGGAAATGACTGGAATCCGCAGCGGCAGGCCTCCCGCCGCTATTCTTCAGGAAGCGCTCGATCACATCGAAATTCTTCCGAAGGGGAATTGCGCCGGGGGACTTTCACCTCACGCACCCTACTCAACCACGCCTGAACTCCTGCAAGTGACCGCGAAAGCCGCGGCGGAACGTAATATCAGGATTACGGCGCATGTCTCCGAATCGCGGGAAGAGTACGAAATGTTCTCAGAGTGCCGGGGCTCGCTGTTCGATTGGCTGAGAAGCCAGCGGAACATGTCCGATTGCGGGCATGGATCGCCGATCCAACACCTGGAACGTCACGGGCTTTTTCGAGAAAACCTGCTAGCGGTCCACGTGAATTATCTCGGTGCGGGCGATGCTGAGCGCTTGTCATCAAACGGCGTCAGCGTGGCGCATTGTCCGCGCAGCCATGCGTATTTCCGGCACGATACATTTCCCCTGCGGAAACTAACTGATTGTGGCGTCAACATTTGCCTCGGCACCGATAGTCTTGTCAGCGTGGTGCCCACGCGGCGGAAACCTCCGCAACTCAGTCTAATTGCCGAAATGCAAACTCTTTCCTCTGCGAACAACAGCCCGCCGAGCGAAGCGATTGTCCGAATGGCCACGCAGAACGGGGCTCGAGCCCTCGGGCAAGCGCAACGAATCGGCGAACTCAAAGCGGGATTCAGTGCCGATCTGATTGCGATCCCCTACACCGGCACCGCCAAAGACGTGTACGATGCCATCGTTTATCATTCCGGCAACGTGACAGCCTCAATGATCAACGGAATTTGGGTTCTGAAACAGGTAGGATAATGAGCATTTTCGACGCAGAGTTAACTCGGCGGCTTTCGGAAATCGAATTGGCGGGCCTATTTCGTGAGATCCGGACGGTAGATTCTTCGCAATCCACAAATATCCGGATTCAGGACCGTGATTATCTTAACTTCTCATCGAACGACTATCTGGGTCTCGCAAACCACCCTGTTCTCAAAGAAGCCGCCATCCACGCAATTGAACGATTCGGCGCGGGATCAGGCGCGTCCAGGCTCATCTCGGGCTCGTTGAAGCCTCATAGTGAATTAGATCAGGCGATCGCAGACTTCAAACGAACGGAAGCCGCGTTGTCCTTTTCGTCCGGATACGCCACTGCGCTCGGAACAATCGGAGCGTTGTGTAGCAAGGAAGATGTGATCGTCCTCGATAAGCTGGTTCATGCCTCGATCGTAGATGCCGCTCGCCTTTGCGGCGCGAAGCTACGGGTTTTTCCACACAACGACTTAAACAAACTTAAGGAAATCCTTCAGTGGGCGACTCGTGGAAACATGCGGAAGCCTGCCGCCAAGAATGCATCACATGTCAGTGAAACCGGTGCGAGTCGGGGTAACGAGACCCATTCTATCGACGACTTTCAGAGTCTCCCCGCGGCACATCCAGCGAGCGGAAAAGACAGGCACGGTTCTGCTGCGACATCGGTGCCTCTCCGCGCGGATCCGAATCGAAACACCCGGCGTCCTCCAAACATTCTCATTGTAACCGAATCGATTTTCTCGATGGACGGTGATCGCGCTGCCCTTCGAGAGATTGCCGACTTAAAAGATGCCTACGGCGCTTGGCTGATGATCGATGAGGCCCACGCGACCGGCCTTTTCGGCACCGAGGGCCGGGGACTCGCGGACGAATTGGGACTAAGCGGGAGAATCGAGATTCAGATGGGAACGCTCGGCAAAGCGGTTGGTTCGGCAGGAGGATTCGTCTGTGGTTCTCGGAAATTAGTCAATCTCCTGGTGAATCGCGCGCGGCCCCTCATTTTTTCGACTGCTCCCGTTCCGGCGGCGGCGGCAGCGGCGGTTGCCGGAATTCAGTTAATACGGTCATTCGAAGGCGTTTCCCGCCGGCAAACTCTAGGAAATCGAATCGCTCAAGTCGCACAAGGTCTTCCAGTTGCAGTGGCTGGATCGGAAACGCTCGGCGCCATCGTTCCAATTCTCATCGGAGCAGAATCAAAAGCGGTCGAGATTTCCGCCGCGCTTCGCGACTTGGGAATCTACATTCCCGCAATCCGGTATCCTTCGGTCGCCCGCGGCAAGGCGCGCCTGAGAATGACCCTGAGCGCCTCTCACGCATCGACGGATGTGACACGCGCCTTGGACGCGTTGAAGATCGTGCAATCGCCGTAATCGACGCTACTTAACCGATCGATCCGAGGTTCTGCAATCCCGCCGCGTCCATGCCATCAGAAACATCCACAACTCTCAATCCGCCGAATAATTCTAAAACACCCTGATCCTCTAAAGGGGTCGGGCAGAGAAAAGAGGAATATGTCACAATTTGAGCTTTTCCAAGTGGCGACGCATCTTG
>JAQBVM010000100.1 GCA_027623095.1 Verrucomicrobiota bacterium | reverse complement strand
TTTCATCGTGGGCTCGCTTCGCGGCTCGATCACTCGAATCAAACGCCTTGCCGGTTCGGGCTTCAATCCAATCCAGCAAGCGCGTTTTGAACGCTTCATCCCCCAGATACCAACCCCGGCGTATCCGCCGCCACTCCTTCTCCAGCTCATCCGGCGGCTGGTTCGAACATTCCAGCGCCCTGCCATCCATCCACGCTTGGTATCCCTTCCGCCCACGGGCATCATCCCGCCCAATTCCCAAGCTTCCCAACACCCGGGCAACTTCCAGCCAGGGTGGCCTTTTACGCAGGGGCTTGAGATATTCCGGAAAACTGCTCCACCGAAAAGCCGCCAATGCTCCGGGCTTGGCGGAAACCAACCCGGCACGGACTGGGTTCAAATGAATATACGTGCTCACCGTATCGAAGTAATGATCATCGTCGTCCACGTTCAGCGCCTTTGAGCGAGCCGGGATATGGTCTGTGCCTCGAAAAACGCCTCGACCCTAAAAAGTCTGTCGCCCGACAAACGGATCATAGGACGCAAGTGTTCCCCACTATGTTGGAACGGGAGTTGAAGGCGGCCGGCTGACCCTTCCGAATCGACTTTTCCATGCTTCGTGGAGGACTGTCGGTCGAATGTCGCAGATCCTGGCGGACCGTTCGTCAGGATTGCGGAGATAAAGGAAAACCCGCAGACTGATCCCATGATAAAAAAGACTCGACTCTACCTGTCCCTCCTCGCCTTAACAATCGCCGCTGGGGTCTCCGCCTTGGCCCAGGGCGACGACAACGTCGAGGCGAAGTTCATCGCCATGCTCAAGAACGCGACGCTCTCAGGGACCTGGGCGCCGGTGCAGAAGGCCCAACTGGGGGAGTCGAGAGCGGACGAAGGCTACCGCATCGCACGGGTCGAAAAAAGGGATGGCGACAATTGGGTGCTGGTTTCCCTGGTCAACCACCAAGGCAAAGAGATCGAGTATCCGTTTCCAGCCGTGGTGAAGTTCGCGGGCGACACCGCGGTGCTCATCTTGAATAATGTCCGGGCCGGGCAAGGCACAGCCAACTGGTCTGCCCGGGTCTTGTTCCACGAAAATGTCTATGCCGGCAGTTGGTGGGAGACCGCCAATCGAGACCACGGCGGCACCATTGCGGGAACGATTACCCAGGCCAGATGAACCAACCCCACATCGTGACCACAACAACGTGAAGGCAGACCATTATTTAGCCACGTTGCGGCGGCTCATGCTTGGCTTGCTGGTGATCGGCACGCTCGGTATTGGCACGGATTTGCTTCTGCTCGGGCACTACGAGGATGCCTGGCAGGTGTTGCCCCTGATCCTGATAGGCCTCGCACTGGCGGCCATCGTCTGGCACGCCATCCGCGGAAGCGCCGCGAGCGTGCGCGCGTTGCAGATCGTGATGACGCTGTGCGCGATCAGCGGTATGATCGGCGTGGTGTTGCACTATCGCGCAAGCATGGAATTTCAGTTGGAAAGCGGGGCCGTCTCCGGCGGGTGGCCATTGTTCTGGAAAACCATTCACGCCAAGGCTCCGCCCGCGCTTGCCCCTGGAGCGATGACCCAGCTCGGATTGCTTGGATTGCTCTATACGTTTCGGCACGCCGCCTTGACCCGCCTGTTATCCATTTCGCCTGGGAATCCTCCTACTCGACAAACCTCAACATCATCATGAAAACGAACTCTTCATTGTTACTTGCTGCCGCCATCGCCGGCGCTGCCTTATTCTCAGTATCCGTCGCCCACGCCCAAGTTGGCAAATCGCTCGGGGTGGTGGACGCAAACACCGCCTCCGAGTCCAACCTCCTCACGATGCCGCACATGACGGCGACCCTCGTCAAGGAACTGATCACAAAGCGGCCCTTCACGAATATCGTCGAGTTGAACACGTTCCTGACCGGCAAGGGTCTGACCGCCGTCGAGGCGATGGACTTTTATGGCCGGGCTTTCATCCACGTTAATTTGAACACAGGAACGCCCGAGGAAATTCTGCTCATCCCCAATGCAGGCCGGAGAATGGCGCGGGAGTTCGACGAATACCGCCCGTGGACGACCTGGGCGCAGTTTGACCGGGAGATCAGCAAATACGTCGGCCAGGATGCCGCGGACAAATTGAAGCAGTACGTCTTCATTCCGGTGAAGCTCAACACTGCCACCGACGCGGACATCTTGACCATCCCCGGCGCGGGTCAACGCATGGTGCGCGAGTTCAAGGAATACCGTCCATGGCGGACCAAAGAGCAATTTGATCGCGAGATCGGCAAATACGTGGACGCGAAGGAGGTCGCGCGGCTCTGGCGCTATGTGGTAATAAACAATTAACGGCACCTCTTCTCCCCTCGACAGCCGGATGGTCGTTGTCCTTTGGGGAAAATCGAAGCCCGGCGAGACAATCAATCCAGAACACTTTCTTTAGATGGCTGATCCAATCCGTAAATTCTCGGTCGAAAAGCTTTCCGTCGCTGTTTATGCAGACCCCACGCGACTTGCCCAAGGCGCGGCGCGGGAAGTACGCGGACATATTGTTGAGACACTGGCTCGCCAAGGCACCGCGCGGGTGATCCTTGCGACCGGCAATTCGCAATTGCAATTCTTGGAGGTGCTGGCGGGAATGGAGGGGGTTGACTGGTCGGCAGTCACGCTCTTTCACATGGATGAGTATCTTGGGATAACAGGGGATCACCCTTCAAGTTTCCGTTTCTATATGCGTGAACGGGTCGAGAAGCGGCTTGTGCCGGGCTGTTTTCATTACCTTCAAGGAGATGCTCTGGAACCGATTCGAGAGTGCAAACGTTACGGAGAACTCCTTTTGGAGCAGCCAATCGACCTTTGTTGTTTGGGAATCGGAGACAACGGCCATTTGGCGTTCAACGATCCACCCGTTGCCAATTTCGAGGATCGGGATCTGGTAAAGATTGTCAGGCTCGATGACATCTGCAAAACACAACAGGCGAATCAGGGCCATTTTCCGAATAAAGATGCTGTCCCCCCTTATGCCTTGACGCTGACGATTCCCGCGCTCTGTCTGGCGCGGCGTATGATTTGCCTTTGTCCCGGACAACATAAGGCGAAGGCCGTCAAAGACACGCTGGAAGGACCTGTGGGTCCTGGTTGCCCGGCCTCCGTGCTGCGGACTCAATCCCAGGCAGAGCTGCTATTGGACGCGGCTTCCGCTCGAGATTTGCGTTCAGCGGGCATCCCTGGATAATCGGTTCACTCTGATCGCAACGAATTGTGGATAAGAAAATTCAAATTGCACTGGTGGGGGCTGGAATGTTCGGCGGCGATGTGCATGCGCGCGCGTTCGCGGACCTTCAGCGACACGGTATATCCGGACAGCTTTCTCGTGCGGGGCTCGATTGCTGGAGCCGAGCACTGGCGTCCGTTAAGTTCGATCTCGTGGGTGTGGCGACTCGATCCGAAACTTCCGCAAAACGAGCGCAATGCGAATTCAAAAAGTGGACGGGCGTCGAGCCCAAGGCCTACTTTGGAGAGCAGCCGTGGATCGATTTGCTCCGCGATTTTCCCGAACTGGACGTCGTGGCCGTCGCGACTCCGGATCATCTCCATACGCCTGTCATCCTTGCGGCGCTCGAGAACAAGGCGCACGTGATTACCGAGAAACCGATGTGTCTATCCATCGACGAAGCCGATCAGATCATCGAGCTCGCGCGGAGACAAGAGAGGGTGGTGGCGGTGGATATGCACAAACGCTATGATCCGGATCACCTCCGCATTCGCGACGATATCAAGAATCGAATTGGAGAGCCCCTCTACGGACTTGCGTATCTAGAGGAACCGCTTGAGGTCTCGACGAGCACGTTCAAGTGGGTGGAGCAAAGCGACCCGTTCAGTTACGTCGGGCCGCATTGGACGGATCTGATTTACCACTACTACAAGAGCAAACCGGTTTCGCTGACGGCTGTCGGCCAAAAAAAGCGGCTCGTGCGAGACGGAATCGACGCGTTTGATGCGGTTCAAGTGCGTGTCGATTTCGAGAACGGAATGAGCATCTCGTTTCACAACAATTGGATCACGCCGCCTGACTTTGAGGGACCGGTAAATCAGGGGCATGAGATTGTGGGAGCCGACGGGAAAGTCGAGTCGGACCAGCAGTATCGGGGATTTCGCTTTTGGCGCAAAGATGGCGGGAGCCGGACTTCGAACAATCATTTCACGCGGGATGTGCTGCGACCGGATGGAACTTGCGCTTATGTGGGATACGGTGTCGATAGCATTATCGCCGGATTGGTCGCGATATGCAGGATGAAGTATTTGAATGAGAACCGTGATTCCGTGGCGGAAATCTATCCGACTGCGGAAGAGGCGCGCGTCACAGTCGCGATCGTGCATGCGGCGCGCATCGTTCGCGATTTAAATTTCAAGTATCTTCAGGACGGAAAGGGCGCTTGTGTGTCGGCGCGCTTCGGCGAGGACGGAATTACAATCATTGATCCGAATCGATTTGCTGAAGGCCGCGAGCGCGTTTTTGAGAGGATATACGCTAAACCGCTCTAGTTATGGGTAAGGAATTCAGCATCGTTCCTCGCGAAGTTCCGCGAGTGGAAACCAAGTACCGGCGGATTCTGTCTCCGCTGCCGCATCCGGATTCGGTGGCCACTTTGGAAAAGCTGCGCCAGCATGAGCCGATCTCCATGCGTGGGCAATTGCCGTTGGTTTGGGACCGAGCCGAGGACGTTTTCGTGTACGATCGGCACGGGAACCGGTGGTTGGACTGGAGCTCCGGTGTTCTGGTGACCAACGCGGGACACGGGGTTCCCGAGATTCGGCAAGCGATTATCGATCAGGTCAACAGCGGACTGCTTCACAACTATGTTTTTCCAAGCGAAGAAAGAGCCGAGTTGGTGGAGGTCCTCGTCGGCCTGGCGCCTGAAGGGTTGGATAAAGTGTTTCTTCTGACGACAGGTTCAGAAGCGACTGAATGCGCGCTCAAACTGATTCGGGCTCACGGAATTCGGACCGGGGGCAATAAAAAAATCGGCGTTGTCGGGTACGAGAGAGGTTTTCACGGAAGAACCCTCGGCGCGCAACAGGCCGGAGGGATTCCGGGGCAGAAGGGGTGGATCGTTAATGAGGATCCTGCAATCATCAACGTTCCCTTCCCCGATGGATACTGGACTGAGGACCAGAGTTTCGAACTGTTCTTGAAAACGATCGAGAACAAGGGGTTGGTTCCGGAGCAGATTGCGGGCGTCATGCTTGAAACGTTTCAGGGTGTTGGGCCGGATTTTGCGCCCGTTGAATATGTTCGCGCGGTCGCCGAGTTCTGCCGGACGAACGGTGCGTTGCTGGTCTTTGACGAAGTGCAGGCTGGATTTGGCCGGTCCGGAAAATTTTGGGCATTCGAGCATTACGGCGTTGTTCCTGATTTGATTTGTTGCGGCAAAGGAATCAGCAGTTCCATGCCGTTGTCGGCGGTAATCGGGCGGCGGGAAGTCATGGATCAGTTTCCGCCCGGTTCGATGACAAGCACCCACTCTGGAAACCCGATTTGCTGCGCGGCGGCGCTGGCGAGCGTAAGGAAGATTCTCTCCGAGAACTTGGCTGGGAATGCGGCCTGTTTGGAGGCAACACTGTTGAACGGGCTCAAACAGATGCAAAAAAAGCATCCGGACGTGGTTGGCAATGTGACCGCCCGGGGGTTGGTCGGTGGTCTGCAAACCGTCAAGCGCGGAAAAAAAGAACCGGATCCCGATCTTGCCCACGCCGTCGTTGAGCGATGTTTTCACAAAGGCCTTCTGCTTTTTGCGCCTGTCGGCGCCTGGGGGCAAACAGTGAAGATCGCTCCACCCCTGACAATTACCCGCGAGGCGCTGGAGGAAGGGCTGGCGGTTTTGGCGGAATCTCTCGATGAGAGGCTGTAACCTTCGCTGCAAATCCGGCTCCATAAACGATTCAGACGGTTAGCGAATTCTTGTGGTAGGAGCAGTTGTGATTCTTTTCGATCTCATCCGTTAAAAGCCCGCGCCGAGAATATTCGCGGACTGGCTCATCATCCTTTGCGCGACAGAACGCGCAAGCGGAGCAGCCGCGCGGAATAGTCGAGTTCCTCGGTCTTCGTCCAGCGTCCGAGGCTGTCACTTCGTCTTGAGGCTGGTCTGTAGCGCAACGACCGCCGCATCCATCTTCTTCACGTTCGCTTCGGTGGCCTTCTGCGCTCCCGCAGCGCCGGACTTGTCAATGTCGGAGGCAAGCTTCGTGATTTCTTTCGCGCCTGCTTCGGCCTTCGCCTTGTTCTCGGAGGCAACTTTAGCGGGCAATGCCTTCACGAGATCGCGAATGGCGAAGGCGTGATCGTGTGCCTCACCCAAATCTTTTTTGGCCACCACACTGGCCAGCTTGCCTTGTTGTTTAAGGATTTCCTTCCAGATTTCCTCCACAGTAGCGGGAATTTTGGTGAAGTGGCTGTGCTCTTCGCCACTCGCTGCTGGAGCTGGCTTCTGGGCCGGTTTCTCCTGAGCCGAGAGCGAAGTTGCGGTGAAACCGATGCAGGCCGAAAGGCCCATCACGATGAGGATTGTCATTTTCATGGATGTGTTTTGTTTCGATAGTTGGTTAATGTTGATGATCGTGCGGCAAAGTTTCCCGGGACGGGTTCGCGTCCGCTTCCGTTCCGGGGTCGCGGACGCGGTCCATATTCTCGTGCAGTTCGAAGTGCGCGTCTTTGTTAAAGGGGAATTCATCCGCGAATTGCGTGTGCTGGTAGCCGTGCAGTTGCGTCAGCAGCAGGAGCATTCCGGCGAACATAAGCGTCGCGTTCGCCACTTTGCTGAATTTCATGAACGAAGCCGTCTTGCGCCAGCTCGCCAGAACAATCCACATGCCGGACAGCGCCACGATCTGGCCCAGCTCCACGCCGAGATTGAAAGACAAAATTCGCAGCACCAGCCCCTCCTGGCCGAGCGGCAGTTGTTGCAGGCGGGTGGACAGGCCGAAGCCGTGAATCAATCCGAACAGTGTCACCGCTCCGAGCAAATTGGGTGACTGGACGCCGATGTATTGCCTGAACCCGTCGAGGTTATCGAAGGCCTTGTAACAGACGGTCAACGCAATGACAGCATCGACAAGATAGTAGTTGGCCTTGATGTGGAGCAGCGTGGCGAAAATCAGAGTGACGCAATGCCCCAGCGTGAAAGCGGTAATGAATTTCACGATGTCGCCGAAGCGCGTCAAAAAGAACATCACGCCGAACAGGAACAGCAGGTGATCGTAGCCAGTCAGCATGTGAGTCGTCCCGAGCTTGATATATTCGAGGTTGCCTCCCTCCAGAATACCTTGCTTGTCCGCGTCCGAGATGCCGTGCGCCGAAGCGGTCAGGGCAGCCAGAAACAGCATGGCGATGATCGCGGGGTATTTCATTTTAGAAAAAGCGGTGATTGCCCACGAAACACACCGAATACACGAACCCAAAACCTGCTTGCGCCGACGGCGGCGCCCGTCGCAGAGTTGAGTCAATAGTTCGGCTTCCATTCTTTTCCTTTCGTGTGTTTGGAGTGTATCATGCGCCGCAATATTCGGATTCTGGTTCATAAATCTTTATACTGACTCGGCAGGTTTGAAGGAAGGATGGCGGGCGTCGTTTCCTCCTCATTCTTTCGATGAAACATGCGGCAGAGTCCAGGCAACACGAGCAATGTGAGGGCGGTCGAGGACAGAATGCCGCCGATGACGACGGTGGCCAGCGGACGTTGCACTTCAGCGCCGGTTCCGGTGGCGAGCGCCATCGGGACGAAGCCGAGCGACGCGACAAGCGCCGTCATCAGCACGGGGCGTAATCGAGTGAGCGAACCGTTGGTGATGGCGTCGTCGAGCGGTTTGCCCTCGGCACGGAGCTTGTTGATGAACGAGATCATCACCATGCCGTTGAGCACTGCCACACCACTCAGGGCGATAAATCCCACGCCGGCGGAAATGGACAGCGGAATGTCGCGCAGCCACAGCGCCGCGACGCCGCCCGTCAGCGCCAGCGGGACGCCGGAGAAGACAAGCAGCGTGTCCTTGACCGTGCCAAACGTCATGAACAGCAGAGTGAAAATCAGCAACAGGGAAATGGGAACGACAATTTGCAGCCGCTTGGCCGCGGAAATCAGTTGCTCGAATTGTCCGCCCCAGGAAATCCAGTAGCCCGCCGGGATGACGATTGTGGCGTCAATCACCCGCTGCGCTTCGGCGACGAATGAACCGAGATCCCGTCCCCGGACATTGGCGGTGACGACAATCCGGCGTTTGCCATTCTCTCGGTTAATCATGTTCGGGCCGGGAGCGATCGAAATCTCGGCAACCTCTCCCAAAGGAATAAACGCCTGCGAATCACGGAGAGCAGAGTCCGAATAGGAAAAACGAGCCAAACGCGCTGCTGCATTGCTGTCGCTTTCGCGCTTGGGTAAAGGCACGGGCAGATGCTCCAGGGCATCAATGTCCGTTCGCAGGTTTTCCGGCAAGCGCAGGATGATTTCAAAACGCTGGTCGCCTTCAAACACTTCGCCCGCCGCCTTGCCGCCGAGAGCGATTTCAATGACCTCCTGCAATGCGGCAATGCTCAGGCCGTAGCGCGCGAGGGCTTCGCGCTTGGGCGTGATGCTCATCAGCGGGAGGCCGGTGGACTGCTCCAGTTTCACGTCCGACGCGCCGGGGATGGTCTTCATCTCTTTCTCGATCAGCTTGCCGGTTTGCTGCAATACGTCCATGTCCTCGCCGAACAGTTTCACGGCCACGTCGCTGCGCACGCCGGCGATGAGTTCGTTGAAGCGCATCTGAATCGGCTGAGTGAACTCGTAATTGTTGCCGGGGATTTCCTTCACCGCCTTCTCCAATTCCGCGACCAGTTGGGCTTTGGCTTTTTTCGGATCGGGCCATTCCTTGCGCGGCTTCATGATAATGAACCCATCGGCAACGCTGGGTGGCATGGGATCGGTCGCTATTTCCGCCGTGCCCATTTTGGCGAAAACAATCTTCACCTCCGGGAATTGTTCCAGCCGCCGTTCCAGCGCGTGCTGCATCTCAATGGCCTGGGTCAGACTCGTCCCGGGGATGCGCAAGGCGTGCATGGCCACATCGCCTTCATCCAGGCTCGGGATGAATTCCGTGCCCATGCGGGAGGCGACGATTCCGCTGATGACCACCAACATCATCGCCGCGAGTACCGTTGCGCCACGAAAGTGCATGGAAAAGTGCAGCACGGGCAGATAAACCGCCTTGGCCGCTCGCATGAGAATGTTTTCCTTTTCGGAAATCGTTCCGGTAAGGAACATGGCGATTGCGGCGGGAATAAACGTCGCTGAAAAAATCATCGCGCCCGCCAGTGCCATAATGACGGTGTAGGCCATTGGATGGAACATTTTGCCCTCGACGCCGCTCAAGCTGAGGATGGGCAGATAAACCACCATGATGATGAAGACGCCGAAGAAGCTCGGGCGGACGACTTCCTTGGTGGCGTCGCGGACGACCTCGAACCTCTCCGGGCGCGTGAGCAGCCGGTTCAGTTTGTGCTGTTCCTCGCCCAATCGGCGGATGCAATTCTCCACGATGATGACCGCTCCGTCCACGATCAGGCCGAAGTCGAGCGCGCCGAGGCTCATCAGGTTCCCGCTGATCTTCGAGCCGACCATGCCGGTGATGGTGAAGAGCATGGAAAGCGGAATCACGAGCGCCGTGATCAGCGCGGCGCGGATGTTGCCCAGCAGCGAGAACAAAATCACGACCACCAGCACCGCGCCCTCAAACAGATTCTTCTTCACGGTTTGGATGGCGGCGTTGACCAGGTCGGTGCGGTTATAGACGGTCTTGGCCACGATGCCTTCCGGCAGCGACTTGTTGATCTCCGCCATCTTGTCATGCACGCGAACGGAAACGGTGCGGCTGTTCTCGCCGATGAGCATGAAAACCGTTCCGAGCACAACTTCCGTTCCATTCTTGGTGGCCGCGCCGTTGCGCAGTTCCTTGCCCAGGAAAACCTCGGCCACATCGTCCATGTGGATGGGAATTCCGTCGCGATTGCCCACGACGATCTGCTCGATGTCCTTGATGCCCGCCACCTGGCCGGGACTGCGGATGAGATATTGTTCGCCGTTCCGCTCGATGTAGCCCGCGCCGATATTGGCATTGTTGTCGGCGAGTGCCGTCATCAGGTCGCGGAAGGTGAAACCGTAGGCGCGAAGTTTGTCGGGATGCGGCGTGACATGGTATTGCTTCACGAAGCCACCGATGGAATTGACATCAATGACACCCGGCACATTGCGCAACTGCGGCTTGATGATCCAGTCCTGCACAGTGCGCAGATCGGTCGGCGTGATTTCACTGCCATCGGCGTGCCGCGCTCCCGCTTCGGCTTCGACGTTGAACATGTAAATCTCACCGAGGCCTGTCGTGATCGGGCCTGGTGAGGGTTCGATGCCCGGCGGCAGCTTGCTTTTCACCTCCTGGATGCGTTCATTAACGAGCTGGCGGGCGAAGTAAGTGTCCGTGCCGTCCTTGAAAATGACGGTCACCTGCGAGAGGCCATAACGCGAAACTGACCGGGTGTAATCCAGGTGCGGCAATCCGCCCATCGCCGTCTCTACGGGAAAGGTGATGCGCTGCTCTGCTTCGAGCGGCGAGTAGCCGGGCGCTTCCGTGTTGATCTGCACCTGGACATTGGTGATGTCCGGAACGGCGTCAATCGTGAGCCGCTGGTAGTTGTAGATGCCCAGCGCGGAGATAGCGGCGGTAGCGATTAGGATGAGCCACCGCTGGCGAATGGAAAAAATGATAATACGTTCAAGCATAAAAATCCTTAGACGGCATGTTGTTGTTTTTCGCCGGTGCGGATGCGGATAACTTCGGGCAGCTCGGTCACCAAGATCATGCCGTCTCCAGCGTGGCCGGTGTGCGCCGCCTGGCGGATGGTTTCGGTGATGCTGGCCGCGAGTTCGTCGGCACAGATTATTTCGAGAACGGTCTTGGGATGATAATCAATGCTGTCCTCGGTCACTTTGAACGCGCCGCCCGCGCCGCGCCCGCGCCCTTGGCCGCGGGCATCGAACAAGGTGAGTCCCGGAAAATGCGGCAATTCGTGCAAGGCGCGCACGACTTTGCTGACCATGTGGGGTTGAATGAAGGCTTTGATTTCTTTCATTGGAGCGCTCCGGTTAATGGTCGTGCGACGCGCCTGACTTAAGGATGTCGGCTTTGATAATAAAACTGCTCTCAGCGGCATATTTCTGTCCCGCGCTCAGACCTGAAACGACTTCCACCCATACCGCATCGCGCCGTCCCAACTCCAGAATGGCGATTTCAAACATGCTGCCGTCCTGCTTAAACACCACGTCCCAATCGCGGAAGGTCTGAAGGGCGCTCGTCTTGACGGCCAACGGCACTTCGGCCTCCTGGACGAGAATCTCGCCGGTGACGAACAACCCCGGACGCCACACGCCCTGCGGGTTTGGTAACTCGACTCGCGCCAGCATGGTTTGCGTGTCCTCCGCGCCGAACGGAGAGATGTAACTTACCGTGCCCGTCGCGTTGGTCAGGCCTTCGCCAGCGAAAATGGTTGCGGCCTCGCCCACCTTGAGCTTGTCAAAGTCCTTTCGGAATACATTCAAGTCCACCCACACCGTGCCAAGGTCGGCCACGGTGTAAATCGACTCGCCCTCCCTCACGAATTCACCCTGTGTTACGTCTTTCTTGATGACCGTCCCCGCGATGGATGATTTCACTTCGTAGGGTTGCAAGCTTTCGTTGCTCTCCACCACGGCCACCACTTCATCCTTCGCCACAGCGTCGCCCAGCCGTTTGTGGATGCTCTTCACGATGCCGGGATAACGCGGAATGACGTGAGTCATGTGGTCTTCGTTGGGCTGGACGCGGCCATTGACCTTGATGGTCGTTTTGATTATGGCCGGCCCTGCCGTTTCGATGACGATGCCGGAATTCTTCACCGCTTCCGTCGCCATGGTCGTGCGGCCCTCGTAGGAATCGTATTCCCAGCGATGTGTTTTCCCGCCGCGTTCGGCGATGACTTTTACGTCGAACGAGTGCGGTTCGACGATTTCCTGGTCGCCGAGCAGGTAATCTTCGCGCTTGGCAAAGCCAATTTTGTCCACGCGCCCCCCGAAGCGATGCAGTTCAATCGTCAATTTGACTTCGGCTGGATCGAGGGGCTTGCCCTTTTCGTAAAAAAACACCCGGAACTCCGGCGGCACGCCGCGCTCGAAGATGGTCACTTCAGTCGCGAAATCGCCCCCGCTCAACAGGCGTCCGCCGTGCGGACCTTTGGCGGCTTCGGCGGCGGCCTCAGTGCCGTGTCCGCCCTCGCTAGAAACTTGGGCCGAAGGTTTGGCATTGCGCACCACAAACCAGGTGAGGCCAGCCCCGGCTGCAAGAACGAGAATCACTGCCGTCAATTGTTTTTTATTCATAGGAACGAGAAGTTTGGTTCAGTTTAGAGTTTGTAGGTCAGGCGGTTCACGGTTGCGCGTCCCCGCTCTCAATGGGCTGCCCGATCAGCCGCTCCAGCTCCACGAGGAATTGGTGATAAGAAGTGGCTGCCTGGATGTATTCTTGTTTGATGTCAAAGAGTGTGCGCTGGGCGTCGAGCACTTCGAGATAAGAAAACCTTCCTTGAGCAAAGCCGTCCCGAGAAATCGTCAGAGCATCTTCGCCCTTTGGCAAAACCTGCTCTTGCAGCCCCTCCATGACGTGAGCGTCATGCGCCATCTCTTCGTAAAGGCCCAGCAAGACGATGCCGAGCCGAACCTCTGCCGCTCGCTGTTCCGCCTCGGTTCGACCCAGCAGCGCGCGCGCTTCCGCCGCGCCGCCTTGATTGCGGTCGAAAAGTTGCAGGGGCATCGAAAAACCGAAAATGAGCGCTTGGTCGTCGAATCCCTGCAAGCGCCGGATGCCTCCGCCCACAGTCACGTTCGGAACGCGCCGTGCGTCGGCCAGCTTGATTTCCGCTTCGCGAAGTTTCTTCTCCGAAACCCAGCGTGCAATCTCAGGGCTTTTGGAAATGCGGCTCGCGAACTCCTCGAAATTTGGAACGGGTTTGCGGGCGAACAAGTCTGCTTCCGCCCGTTCAAACACCGGTCGGGAGCTTCGCCAGCTCGCGGCAAGTTTCTTGCGCGCCGCATCCAATTCATGTCTCGCGCCCTCGACGAGCAACTCGCCGCGGGCCAAGGCGACCTGCGCCTTCCTTTCCTCCAGTGCCGAACCTTTCCCTGCCGTTACACGCTCCTGCACCGTGCGAAGCGCGTCTTCCGCCAACTGGCGATTGGTCAGCGCCAGATCCAGAGCGTGCTGATTCGCCACCACCTGAATGAATCGTTGCGTGACATCTCCCAACACCTCCACACGCTTCAATTCATACTCCGACTTGGTGACATTGCGCGCCTGCGAAGCGAGTTCAGTCCGCGCCGCCCGTTTGCCGCCGAGTTCGATCACCTGGCTGAGTTGAAGCGTGATTTGAGCTTCTTGTCCGCCGCTGAAATTGCCCGTGCCCAAAACGTCCTCCAGTTGCAAACCCAATTCGGGATTGGGCCGCAGACCCGCTTGCAGGATGCGCGCCTCGTTCACCCGCGCCTGCCAGGCGAACGGCGCGAGTTCCGGGTTTTCCGTCAACGCTAGCGCCAACGCATCGCGGAGCGTCAGCGCGCCGGACGGCTCTCTCATCGGCGCAACGGACTCTGGACGGATAGAGGCGTCGGCAGGGGGATTGAGCGCGGCGGTTCGCGGCTGAGCGCGGTTTTCGGCTGGCGGTTTCGTGATGCACCCGGCCAACCCAAAAATCAATCCTGCGAGAGACAGGTTTCCAACGAACAAAATTCGGTTCATAAAACGGATATTCAAAACGGACACAGAAATAAAGGAAACGGAGTTACGGCACGCGAGCACGCCATGCAAACAGTGAAGGAATCCTCTGAAAGGACTCAGTTAGGAAGCAATTGAAGGAGCGCGAATAGGAAGCGCCGCGCGGGAAGAAAACTGCCAGCTTTTGCCAAGTTCAGGTGGAGGAGGACTCGGACCCTGGCCGCCGGGATCGGCGTCCGGGTCCGTATTAAGCATCAAGACGCACATGAAAACGAAGCTGTGCGAAAAGTCGAGAGCATCCGCGTGCGGCTTCTGAAGTTCCTCGTAGATGGATTCAATGCGGCAGCTTCCGTCAGCCGCCTCGTGGTTGTCCTCGGAATGAGCAGGCCCATCGGCGTGCGCAACCTCCTGATGAATCAGTCCCAAGTTTTCCAAGAGCGGATGCGATGATGCGAACGCAAAAAGCGCCAGCATCAGCGTCGTCACAATGGGCTTGAGTCTGCTCACGCACGGATTGGTACTAACTGGGCAGAATTTGTGCAATTGAAATTTTCAGTGGACGGCTGAGCGAGAGCGCCGGGTGTATTCGACGAAAACCCTCGGCCGCGCTTGATCCGGGCAACCGGCGCTTCGCAAGGCGATGACCGTAAGCCGGTTCAGACGGGTTCGCGCACCTCCGCCCATGAGATTACGATGTGACGATGTCGCTGGCGGCGGCGGCGGTCGCCGGGCGGTTTCTCTCAATCCACTCGTAAAGCACGGGCAGCAAAACGAGCGTGAGGAATGTCGATGTGATGATGCCGCCAATGACAACGGTCGCGAGCGGACGCTGCACTTCGGCCCCCGCGCCGGTCGCAACCGCCATCGGCACGAATCCGAAACTGGCCACGAGCGCGGTCATCAATTTCGGGCGAAGCCGGGTGAGCGTGCCTTCGAGGACGGCTTCGCGCACGCCACGGCCTTCGCGCCTCAACTGGTTGATGAAGCTGATGAGCATGATGCCGTTAAGCACGGCAATTCCACTGAGCGCGATAAAGCCAACGCCCGCGCTGATGGTAAACGGCATGCCACGCAACCACAGAGCGAACACACCGCCGGTCACAGCCAGCGGAACGCAGACGAAAATAAGAGCCGCTTGCCGAAAGCTGCCGAAACTCATGAAAATGAGAATGAAGATGAACCCCAGCGCCATTGGCACAATGAGCGCGAGCCGTGCCCTCGCCTGTTGAAGGTTCTCGAATTGGCCGCCGAACTCGAAGTAGTAACCGGACGGAAACTTCACCTCGGCTTTGATGCGGGCCAGCGCTTCCGTCACGAATCCTTCCACGTCTCTTCCGCGCAGATTGACGAGGATGGCGGCACGGCGTTGGCCGGATTCGCGCGTGACGGCGCCAACCGCTTCCACCATCTCAAAGCCGGCGACCTGGCCGAGTCTGAGCAGTCCACCCGCTTCGGTTCGCACAGGCAGGCGCTTCATCGTTTCCACGCTGCGCCGGGCATCCTCCGGCAACCGAACAACAATCGGGAAACGGCGGTTGCCCTCGATGATGGTGCCGACTTCCTCGCCTGCGAGCGCGGTGCCGATGGCGTGATTGAGATTCGCGGCCTGTAGATTGTAGCGGCGCAGCGCGTCGCGGTCGGGTTTGATTTCCAGCATCGGCGAGCGCCCGAAGGCGTCGAACTCCACGTCGCCGCTGCCTGGAATCTTGCGCAGGAGGTCGCGAATCTCGGTGGAGAGCCGTTCGAGTTCCCTGAAATCGTCTCCAAACACCTTCACCGCGATGTCAGCGCGGACACCGGCCATCATTTCGTTGAAACGCATCTGAATCGGCTGCGTGAACAAGTAAGCCTGGCCGGGAGCGTGGACTGCCAGTTCGCGGCGCATCGATTCGATGAGCTGCTCTTTGGTCACAGGGCGTCCGTCAATCTTGCGCCACTGGCGGCGCGGTTTGAATTCGACGTAAGTGTCGCAAAGATTCGGCCCCATGGGGTCCACGGCGATTTCGGCGGTGCCAATCAATCCAAATAGGCCCTCGATTTCCGGGAACTTCTCCAGCAGCAGCTTCTCGGACTTGCGCTGCAAATCGGTGGAGGCGTCCAGTCCCGCGCTGCTGCTGCGGATGAATTGAAGCAGCATCGTGCCTTCGTCGAGTTGCGGAATAAACTCCGCGCCCAACCGCGTGAAGACAAACAGCGACGAGCCGAACAAGACCACAGCCGCGCCCACCACAATCCAGCGGAAACGCAGCGCCCATGCGAGCAGCGGGCTGTAAAGGGCTTTGAAAAACCGCACCAGCCAGTTGTCACGCTCGCGGATTTTGCCGCGCAGAAGATACGAGCACAGCACCGGCATAAGCGTGATGGCCAGCACAAGTGAACCAGCGAGCGCGAAGATGACAGTGAGCGCCATCGGGCGGAACATTTTCCCTTCGATGCCGGTGAGCGCGAGGATTGGGAGATAAACGACCGTAATGATGAGCACGCCGAAAAACATCGGGTTGGCGACTTCCTTCGCGGAGTAGCGCACTTCCTGAATACGTTCGGCGGCGGTGAGTTCGCGGCCAAGCTCCTTCTGCTTATGCGCGAGATGGCGCAATATGTTTTCCACCATCACGACCGCGCCATCAATGATGAGGCCAAAGTCGATCGCGCCGAGACTCATCAGGTTGCCGGAGACACGGCTCTCGACCATGCCGGTGAGGGCAAAAAGCATGGATAACGGAATGGCCAGCGCGACGATGAACGCGGCGCGCAGATTGCCGAGCAGCGCGAAAAGCACAACCACGACGAGCAAAGCTCCCTCGAACAAGTTCGTTTCGACCGTGCGCAACGTGCGGTTCACCAAATCCGATCGGTTGTAGAGAGGACGCACGGCAACGCCGGGTGGTAATTTCTCCTGAATCTTTGCGAGCTTATCCGCCACATCGCGCGCCACGATGCGGCTGTTGGCATTTGCGAGCATCAATGCGCCGCCCACGACGGCTTCCTCGCCGTTCACGGTGGCCGCGCCGGTGCGGAAGCTTGACCCGATGCCGACTTGCGCGACGTCCCGCACAAGCAACGGTTGTGCTGCCCCTCCAAACTTGAGCGGAAGCTGCGCGATCTCTTCCGTCGTGTTCACGCGGCTATTGCCGCGGATGACGATTTGTTCTCCGCCGATTTCCACCAGTCCGCCGCCGATGTTCTCGGTGTTCGCGCCGATGGAATGCGCCAGTTCGTCCAGGCTGAGGCCGGCGCTGGCCAGTCGCGCCGGGTCGGGCATGATGACGATTTGCCGCTCGTATCCGCCGGAGGTGTTCACTGCCGCCACGCCCGGCGTGGCGCGGAGCAAAGGGCTGATGACGTATTCTTGAATCTCCTTGAGCGCCATCAATTGCTCTTTCCTAGAACTCGTAGCAGCCGAGGTAAGGAGGCTCGGATTATTCGCGTTCGTAAAAGTGAGTCTCGAGTCGGTTATCAAGGAGGAGTTGGTCGTGAATTCGACTGTGTAGTAAAAGATCTCGCCCAGTGCAGTGCTGATGGGCGCAAGCCGGGGCTGCAAACCGGTGGGCAGCTTCTCTGCGGCGCCGAGGAGCCGTTCGCTCGCGAGCTGACGCGTTCGGTAGAGATCCACCCCGTCCTCGAAGGTCATGCGAATCTGCGAGAGGCCGAACTTGGAGAGCGAACGCAGTTCTATCATGCCCGGCAAACCGGCCATCTGACTTTCGAGCGGGAGCGTGACGAGTTTTTCGATTTCCTCCGGCGCGAGCGCGGGAACGGCTGTATTGATCAACACCTGCGGATTGGTGATGTCTGGCACCGCGTCAATTGGCAGACGAAGTGCCGACCACACGCCCGTGCAGATGAGCACAAGTGTGGCCAGCAACACGAGCGCCCGCTGACGGAGCGACAGTTCGACGGTTTTGAGAACCATGCGGCTACTTCCCCTTCGCGGGCATCACGCAACACGCCTGTCCACCCTTCACCGCCGCCAGTTCTGTCATCCAGAGCGACATCACCGGTTGCAACAGAACCTGGTCGCCCTCGTAAAGACCGTCCTTGATTTCCACCAGGTCGCCGCTGACCGCGCCCACCTTTACCAGCGCGCGGACCAGATGCTCGCCGTTCACCGTGTAAACGGAATATCCATCGCTGCATTGGAGCAACGCCGCGCGCGGGATGGTCATGACCGTCTCTGCGGAATCGAGCGCGATGCTTCCCGGCAGAAACCCGCCGATCGCGAGCGGACTCGAATGGTTGCGAATCTCCACAAGCACTTCAGCCATGCCGGTGGCCTTTTGCAGCTGGTGGTTCAGGCCCGTCACGATCCCCGCCAAGCTCTCGTCGTCGCTCAATCGCACTTGAACAACCTGACCGGCCCTCAGACGCTTTGCCTCGTCCTGCGTGACTGCGGCGCAGGCGAGGCTGGCACTCCCGTCGGCTTGATAAACCCGAAGTTGAATGTCGAGCGACGCCGGAACTTTCTGCTCCGTGACTTCGACCGTCTGCACGCCGAGCGACAGGCGCGTGTCGGCAGGCACGAGCAAGCCCTTCCTGCTGTATTGCGGGCCGAGCGCGACGGCCTCGCCGCCGTCCGCCGAATCAGAGGATTTCGGCTGGCACCCCGTCAACGCGAGCGCCGCCAATAACACCGAACAAATGGACAAATAATATCGTTTCATTAGAACACTACACAGTTTCAAACCATCACGGTAACGAATCGCGGCGCGTGAACACGCCGCACCAAGAGACTGTCCCAAACGGGCGACTGCTTACGAAGCGAAGGTGGGAGCACGTGGTGGCAAGGCCGTGCGGAAGGAAAACTGCCAATGCCCGGCAAGCTCAGGCGGCGCGGTTGCGGGAAAATTGCGACCGATTCCGGTGGGCCGTCGCAACTCCGTCGGGTAAGATGCGCAATCGAACGGCGGCACATCCACCGGCGCGATGAGGAACAGTTGGACTCCTTGCGGGAGATAGGCGGCAGACGCCAGAGCGCCGCAGGGCTTGTCACAGTTGCCAGGTCCGGAAGCGGAATGCGAACGCTCCTTCGAGCAACAATCCCGTTTGCCCAGCAAGCCCGACGCATCCATAAGACAGCACGAAGCCGCTGGCAGCCAAACGAGCGCCAGCACCATCGCCACTACTGCCTTGATACGATGCATGTCAAAAGCAATACCACGGAGGCATTGGCGTGGCAATCCGGGAGATTAGCGGCACATCAGGGCGTGCGCATCTTAGCTTTTTCGCCTGCGGTAGTGCCTCATGGTTATGAAGGAGAAGGAGTCGCGGTGGTGGAGAGGAACTAGGGTCAGTTTAGGAGCGAGGCTGGGCTGGCGTGAGGATAGAGTTCCTGCCAGCGGCCATTGCGCCAGAAGGTTTCTAAGCACAGGAGGGCTTCGTCGCCGGCGGTGGTCCAGAACTGGCCGGTGCGCTTGAACCGGCATTGATACTGGCGGCAAGCCGATTCCACAGCGCCCGAACCCAGAGGTTGGTTGGCTAATTTGCGTTGTTCCTCAGTGGCGGTGCCCGCTTCGCACGCTTCTCGGGCAGTGATGATTTCTTTGTATTTCATCCGGTGGGCGTTGTTGTTGAAGTAATCGATCTGGGTTTGGAGCTTTTCTTGTTGGGCCTGGAGCAGGCTGGGTTTGAGTTCGCCAAGGGTGGCAATGAGGCTCGGTGTCTGATCATCACGGATCTTTTGCAGCAACGGAGTGACCCAAGCGCGAGCCTCCGGAGTGCCGCGGCCATAAAGGTCGTTGGCTATGGCCCAGAGATGCTCATCGGCATGGTAAAGATCCAGCCGTTGGCGCGCCTCGCCAAAGCGGTCTTTAACCACGTTCCAAATCCAAAGGGCACCGTCGGCGATGACCAGCACTTGCTCAGCTTGGCCCAAACCGCGCGAGATCGCTTCGCGATGGAGTTGCGCTGTGAGTGCGTCGACTCCGCCTCGAGTGGCCACATAGCCGCGCTCGGTGATGAACGCTCGCTGGCTTTGGTTTTGGCCGCGGTGTTCCAGGCGGAAGACCGTCGCCAAGTAAACCCAGTGCCAGCGCTTGAGCTCTTGTCGCTGCTGGCGGAGGGCTTTCGTCTGGCCCCAGTTATCGCGCTCGCGAATGTTCCAGGCATCAATCTCGATGACCAGAGTGAAGGGTTGAAGCGGCGGCCCTTCCGCATAGCGGTTCAACTGTTGAATGGTCTCCCAGCTCTCCAGTTCGGCCACCGTTTGAGCTCGCCGCTCTTGGGCTTTGAGACCTTGCCGATGGGCTTCCCGATGCAAGAAACATCGGCTCAAGTCCAATCCCAGACGTTCGGCCACCCCAACAACCTGTTCGACGGGCATTTTACTGACCAGCAACGCCGAGATCTCTTGGAGATAAGGAGAAGCCGGGGCTTGGCGGCCCAATCCCAAGGCGTGGTCGGCTGGGAACTGCCACTGCTCACAGTGGGAACACCAGCCATAACGGCGCCAGAGAGCCAGCGGACCGAAGCGCGAATCGATCGTGCGCGAAAGGAATTTCTGCTGCGTCAGGTCCCCTTGGCATTGGCGGCAGTGGCAAGGGGTGGCGTTGGCCTTGACTTGAGCCGCCCGTTGGGCGAGCAAGCGCAGAGGTTCTTTGACCGAGCGGGCTAACTCTTCTTCGATGTGACCCAGATTGCGTTCGGGGTGTTGCTGGATGATTTGCAGACGCCCTTCCATGTCCTGGCGCCAGGCCTGGAGTTCGGCATCGGAGAGGCAGGCTTGAGTGAGAGCGGCAGCCGCAGTGGCGGCGGCTTTGATCTCGGCCTGATTGAGGATCTGATCGGTTAGCCGCTGGGTTTGTTGCTCCTGGTTTTCACGCCCGAGGGCTCGGAGCACTTGGCGAGTGGGTTTGGTTGTCGTCATGGATTGGATTCGGCGGGGGGGTCACATGGGCCTTGCAATCGTTGGCGGAAACCGCGATGCAAGGCATAAAGGTAGATGTCTTTGACGGGCGCTTGGTGCCGGGTTCCCTCGGGCCGGTCCTGGCGGGTGCGGCCTTTGGTTTGGCCCGCGCGCACCCAGTTGGCGGCGCGGTAACAGAGGCCGGTAAAGCGCGCACACTCCACAAAGGTTTCCAGCACGTAAATGGGGTGGCCGTACTTGTTCTGCCAGTCCCGGCTCAGACGCCGGCTCACCTGACTCAAAACGGAGCTCGCCAACTGAGGCACGCGTATTCCAGGTAAAATCAAATATCGCGTGTTGTTGGCCAGGAAACGAAGATTCTGGGCGCGTTGGATGCGATCCCAGCCGATGTAACGGTCTCGGTCGGCACAGTGCCAGGCCGCCGCGCCAAAGACCAGGCAACTGAGCGGGCGGCCCTGTCCGTCGCTGACCAGATACTGGAGATTCTCGCCCACGGTGCTGCGGTAACCCAGGTAGTGGTGCTGATGGAGCAAGCTCTCAAAAAGAGGGCGCTGGCCGGCCTCTGAGGAAGTGCTCACTTCGACAATCCTCAAGGGCAGCAGGGAATTTAGCGGCTCCGTGATAAGCGGGCACGCACCGGAGAACTCACGCGCTGGCATGCGCTTGTGCCGCATGCGATTGACAGGCGCCTGCCGACGGGGCGGCAAGGTGATCCAGCCACGTTGCTCGAGTTTGAGCAACAAGCTCCGTGCGGCCATGTCTTTGAGCTGGCCGACTCCGTTGCGCCAATCCCACAGCCGCGCCAATTCCTGGCTGATTCGGCGGCGGCTCCAGTCCGAATCGGTTGCCATTAACTTGCCGATTTGCGCCAGTTCGCTCGTTCCTATGCGCCGACCTTGAAGAATGAATTCCGGCTCAATCACGCCTGTGAGTGTGGCAGGAGGGGGAGTTGGAGTCCCGCACAAAATGCAACTATTTTTCCGCCCGTCTGTTAGATTCCAAGATCCCTTCCGAACCCTCCTAAGAAAAAGCTAAGATGCGCACCATCAGGGCATTGCGGGCGGGTAAACGTTCCAGCGTTTTCATTTTGCGTTTCTTTTGAGTTGAAGCGTTTTTCGTGCAATGGAATCTCAAACGAACTCCAATAGTTTGGCGAGGTTCGTTCTCAATTGTTGCCGCGCCCGATAAAATCGCGTCTCAACAACTTTGGGGCTTGCGCCAGAGGACATAGATGACCGGGTAAAGGAGCAATTCGAGGATGCCCGAAGTGACGACGCCGCCAATCATCGGAGCGGCGATGCGCTTCATCACGTCCGCGCCGCTCTGCAGCGGTGGGCGACCACATTATGGGCAACAGGCCAAACAAAATCGCGCAGATGGTCATGATCTTCGGGCGGATGCGTTGCACCGCACCTTCAATGACGGCTGCATTCAAGCCGGACATGGAGTTCATGCGCCCCTGGTCGCGGAATTTGTCCGTGATGCGTCGGTGAACATGCGCAACACGATTTCCGGTTCCCGCTAAGGTTGGCGGCGAACTATGACAACGAAATCG
>JAQBVM010000494.1 GCA_027623095.1 Verrucomicrobiota bacterium | reverse complement strand
ATTGTTCGCGGCAAAGACTAGCCGACCGCCTCCCCGAGCGTCACACACAGTTACCGAAGCAACACGGTACTCGGCCGGGTTGTTCTTGCGGAACTCGTAGAGAACTCCATTCGTGGTCATAGTCACGGGCCGAAACCACGCTGGTCCACCTCGGGCTGACACCCATGCCCGTGCCCGTGACACGACACCGCTGCGTCTTTTTACAATGCTCGCAAGATCCTGTGAGGTTGCAGTGAATGCAATCCGATATTCAGGCTCCACATCGAAAATAAGCCAATCCCTGGTACGCTCGTATGCCAAAACTCGCACACTTTGCGGCACGGGAGAGCAGACATGCCGAGCCACCGGTCCAGACGAGTCCTTCGTGATCCATATGACGGTGCCGATAATCAAGCAGACCAGCGTGGCAATCAGAAACTTCAGATGGTGCATCAGTCACCCCTACGTTTTTCTGCCGAACGACAGAACTCAGCCACAGCCGCCGACCGAACGCAATGGCGAACACCGTGAACGCCAATCTCTCCCGGATCGCAGAAACGGACTAGCGGGGCGGCTGTTGGCTGTAGTGATTTTGTTATGTGCTTTCATTATTATCCAAGTTGCCTGAGCAACCGCTCGACTTCGCTTCTGCTGAAATCCGACTTGAGCTTCTTGGCGCGCCAAGGAACGTTAAAAGAAAACTCGCCGACATGCGCCATCATCTCCGAGCGTCGACGTGGCAAGTCCCACTCGATCCTCAGAGTCCAACCGCGAATTCCCCCGTCCTTAGCTCCCGTGATTCGCCCGTGGCAGCCCGCCGGAACCTCGGGAAGGTCATGTGCCGATTCAACTCTACTTCCGACCTGACTTTTGGCTTCCGCTTTAGAGAAACACGCATTCATTATTCTATTGGCTTTTTGGGAAGCTTCACTCTAGCACATAACGATTAAGATCACCGACCGCCGCTGGAGACACACACCGGCAGCGAATCCGGCGTCCGAGTCACCCGATGCATCAAACTCGAGGCAGGGCGGCGGTTCGTGTGGCGCGCCTAGTTCGGCATTTTCTCAGGCGACAATCAATGTATTTCCAGAGCGACATCGTCAATATACCAACCGTTTCGATTTCCCAGTATCAGTATATCGCTTACCAGTCGAAACTCGATAACAATTGTATGACAAACACTTTCAGGAGACAATTCCAGAGACCGCCGTTGCCAGCCTCGAGTGCTGCCAGAATTCTGAGTAAGCACTCCTAGAGGCTCGTTGGTGCTTGCATCAAGAACGCTTACGGTTGCCGTGTGAAAAGTCGGAGTCGGATCAAGCTCTCGATACTCCCAGTAAGTTAGAGTAGCAGCACCTAGCCCCGTTAGGTCAATAGTTGGAGAACGTAAGTAAGCATCGGTGTTCGGTGAGTAGGGACCCGAGAGATTTGTTCCATAGACATTAACTCCGCTATGCGCACCGGGTGGACCTCTTGTAGGAACACCTAACTCCCATGAATCTCGAAATCCACCATGCGTCCACCCCAGATTGCCGGATTCAAAGTCATCCACGAAAATAGGTGACCGGTGCAACGCGACAACTCGATAGATCAGCGCTTGATCAACAGGTGCCGAAAAGGTCGCTATATATTTGCCGTTTTCCAGCTCCGTTATCTCTGCGTTTGATTGCTCTGCCCAGATCTGACCATCAACACTCGGAATCCATTGAACCAAGTAGTCGCGCCCCGTAAACGGTGAGGCGAACTGTATCCCAATCGCTTGAGCCGAACGGGCTTCAATTCCATCAATCACGAATGCAAACGATCTCTTGGCGGCACCTGTTCGATAAATCGACTCGATTTCGGACGAGGTTAACATCCGCTTCCAGATGGCAAAATCATCTATTGCTCCTTTGAAAGGTTGAGAATCACCGTGGCCCCCACGAAGACCTCCAATTACAAGCGGATCCGAATTCTCATTTCCGAGCTGAGCGCCTTTGGTTTCACCTAGCGGGCTTCCGTTCTTGAAAAACGACACGTGGTCATTTCCGTAAACAATCGCGAAATGTTGCCACTCGCCGAGATCCACAGACCCTTCCGGCGCGAAGGTTTCATTCTCCTGTAGTTCAACTTCTGTGCCGAACGATCCAGACGCTGAGGACCTCACCACTATGGTCCACCGCACCGAACCCGGATCGTCCACAATCCGAACACCGATGTGAGCGCCTTTGGTCACAATCACGCTGCTGCGCCGAAGATAAGGTCCAGCGTCATTTGCCAAACCGAAGCTTTCTGGTTTTATCCAAAAGGCAAAAGTTGCCTCTTGACCAAAGTTCAGGTTGTCATGGTGCTCTACAACGACACACGAACTCGAGAAACCCAAACGAAGGGCACCTTGAACTTGCCCCTCTGTCCACATAGCAAGCCTATCTTCGTATCCAATCACTTCCCCGTGGTTCCCTCTGCCTGACGAATCCATGGCGTGTGCTCCGCTCGCGTCATCGAATCGCCAATACGCCACCATTCCACTTACCAAGCCTTCAGGCACATCGCAGGGTGCTGCGCTTAAAGATCTTTGCAAAAGGAATAGCCAGAGCAAAAGCGATAGGCACAAAGTGATCCGTCTAACAGCGTTCCTTGCTTTCATTTCTCTCGATTTGCGGTCACCTCTTGTGAACTCGTAATGGAATCACTGCTGCCGAACGATCACGATCACCGACCGCCGCTGGAAATGGACGTTGGCAGCGAATCCAGTGTCCATGAAATCCAGAGCGTTGGCACCGTCGCTTCGGAGCGGCGGTTCGCGTGGATCAAATTGTTCGATGTCCTACTCATTGATTCTTGAATGCGAGCCGTAAATCTCAGGGTCTCTTTGCTCCTAATTTGTTCAATTTCGAAGCTTCGCTTCTTCCCCTCAGAGCCTCCGGTGGTATTTACAGCGCCGGAATTCATAATTCTTACGCGAGAAGCAGACATGAGCATTCTTCACATTGCAAGTTTCGGCGCATCCCGTGAACGCGTTTCCTGTTCGAGACCGAGGCTACGCTCGAATGGGCTGGATTCAAGGAGCAAAATGGAGGGGCGTCGTGGGAGTGGAGTGCCAATATTCCGCCGCATCTGCTCATGGGAGGATATGAGGATCATTGTTGCGATCCCAGTTCGGAATCATGTCTGGATTTGCCATGTCCAGAGTTCGTCGTTGTTCAATGTGCCCGTCGCAAAACGTAAGGTTTACTTTTCCTCCGTGACGGAGGTCATCCAACCTCAGTTTCTCTTCCAATGATTCATCAGGAGAAACTATAGTCTCAAGTCTTAACCCAAGTCGTCGAAGCGTACCTAATTCCGACAATCCAGCAACACGCCGACTTTCATCAGGTAGATCTGTCCATATCAGAAAAGCGTCTCCGAATCCAATGACTTGACTTGGATTCTTGACTTCTTGTGCCTTGACGATCCGCATAAAATCTTTGGCTCTTCGTGTACTCGAGTGGGTGAATTGGGGCCATTTTTGGGCCAGGGAGCGAGTTAAAACTAG
>JAQBVM010000493.1 GCA_027623095.1 Verrucomicrobiota bacterium | reverse complement strand
GATTTTGGCCGCGCGGCCACCGAAATTTTCGCAATTTTCGCCTTACACACGCTCACAGAAGCAACACGTTTCACTCCGGCATCCCCGTGCCATTCGGCGCGACAGCCTCCGCCCACACTTCCGATGCCGACTCCGGCCAGCGCTGCCCGAAATGCGGCGGACCCATGCGGTTCATCCGCCGAATCCAAAGTCCGTGGAGAAAGCGCGGTCCTCCGCTCAGTCAAAATCCCAACTCATCCCGGCACCGATTTCAACCTCCATGGCAGCATGATTACCGCGCGTCTAAAAAAACTCGGCACACGCGGGGGCAACCGCTTTGTCCGTGTGAGATCCATTCCCGGCTTCAGACTCAAAAACTGTGATCCAGGAGAGCTCCTTCAACTACCATTCTCCCACTTGGAACTCGCCTTGAACTCCGAGAGCGCCATTGCCCGAACAATCCGTTGGGCGAAAACTTCCAAAAACTCTCTTCCTTCCCCCTCGACTTACACAAAGCGCCAAACACAAGCGCCATAGAGGGCTTTTGAATTTCCCATCCGCGCGACTATCCCCGGGCTTGTTCAACCAGGGGCGTAGTTGCTGGCTCCGCTTTGCTCCGCAGCAATACACCCTTCAATGTTGGGCGTTGCGGTAGTTGTCATTTGAGTCCGTCGCGTGGATTAATCAGTTCGTGGGGGCGGAAGGTCTTGGTTTCCCAGGGTGAGGGAGCATCTCGAGCGGCCTCTTGGGAAACTGGCTGAAAAACTTCCAGATCACGTCGACTGCATCCATCCCCATTTCTTTCCTGCCCGGAATGCGGTGCCCGAACTCCTTAATCTTGTAATGCCAGACCTCGTTGCCGCTGACGCCGTCTTTGTAGTAGTGCGCCGTTGTCTGGCTCGAAAGCTCTTCGACCACTGCGGTCTTGGTCTGGTTCAGCTTACTCCAGAAATCGATGATCACATCCTGGCGGGGAGCGCCACCCCACCCGCCAGCCGGAGGCATGCTGCCGTCGTATGGGATGACCTTGTCGTCCAGGCCTGAGATTTGCAGGATCGGCACGGGCCGAATTCTATCACGGTGTTCCCAAGTGTACCCGCTCATGGTGCCGATCACCGAGGCCGCGGCTCTAAAGACCCCCGGTTTTTCCGCCACCAGGGTGTAGCTCATCAATCCGCCGTTGGAGATTCCGCTGACAAAGGTCCTATTGGTGTTCAGTTTGTGCCGTGCTTGCAGGTGGGCCGCCAGTTCCGACAGAAAGCCGATGTCGTCGGTCTTGCTGATCTTTAGCCGGGCGTTCCAGTGAGGCGTCCCTTCGAAGTCCTTTGCACCCTGTGGGTAGCAGACCGCGAACCCGTGCGCGTCTGCCACTCGACTCATTCCAAGCTCGGCCATGTATTCTTTTGCGTTTCCGCGGTAGCCGTGAAGAAAGAATACCAGCGGGGCATTGTCGGGGAGGTTTTTGGGAAGATGGAGAAGGTATTTTCTCTCCACCGTCTTGTGCATGAAAGTGAGGACCTCGCCGGATGTGGGCGGCTCGGCTGCAGCTGCCCCTTTTCTCTCGTATGCAAGTATCACGAGAGCGACCATGAGACAGGCAATTGCGTTTCGTCGTTTCTGCATCTCTTGTCCTGATATTGTATCAATACCGCACTTTGTTCGGACTTGGGATCCTGGAACCGGACTGATGTTTCTTCAAGCCCAACGTCACGGATCACCGACCGCCGCCGTAAGCGCGCAACAGGTAAGAATCCAACGTACGAATATTCCGACGCATCGAATCAGAAACGCCGGGCGGCGGTTCGCGTGGATCCGCTTGTTCGGATTACTCTCCGATGTCCTTGAGAACCTCATCCAGTGAGCGTGTCGGATCGCCAGAGGCCGAAAACTTCTCCTCGCGCAACGTCTTCAGGTCGTGGTAATCCTCTAACTCCTCCTGCAAACGCAAGTAATCCTCATATGGGATAACGACGAACTCCTTCTGGCCGTTCTTTTCAATGATCTGAGGTTCAGTGCTCATAGGTCTCTCAGCGGTAAGCTTCTCTTCGATGTCGGATACGATACACGATGATCCGGTCCTCGGCGATCTCGAAAAGTGCCCTCCAATCTCCGGCACGCATCCGATACTCCGGGAAATGATTGCTCAACCGCTTTACGTCTCCGTGAAGATCATCCTCAAGCCAACGCAACCGCTCCACAACACGTTTCCGTTCATCCTGAGGCAGCGCCTTCAAATCCTTCTCGGCTCTGGGCTTCAATTCAACCCTGTATCGCATCTCGTGGAAGCTGCCAAATTGTTTTCCGAAAAAGGTGAGGCACCCGCTGACCGGCAGCGGGGCCGCGATGCTTTAGAGTGTATCGAACTTCCAGTCATGTCTCAACTACACGGCGGGTCAGCGGTTGCCTCCACCGGCTGTTCTGCGCGTGCTCTCCCGCTGCCGTCCAGCCGGTGCTTTGATCGATACCGACGCCACTCGACGTCCATCTGTTTCAACTCCTCATCTGTCAGCAAGCCTCTCTTTCGCAAGGCGAAGAGCACCGAACGAATAGTGACCGGCCCCGGAATCATCTCGTGAATCTCATCGCAGTGACGACACAACATCCTGGGATTCTTCACGCCGCGCTCCTGCCGAAGCTCCGTCCGCATTTCGGTCATCCGGTCGCAAAGCGTCGAATAGTCTTCCCATTTGAGCGATCGACTCCAACGCGTCTCCAACTCTTCCAGCATCTCCGGAAGCCACGAACGCGTTGAGTTGGCAGCGGCCATGTTGTCAATGCGCAGAACGCGAGGACCGATGAGCGGCCCTCCGGAACTGTTCAAATTCAAAATGCGTGTGCTGGCCGCTCATCCGGTCGCTTGATTGGTTCTGCGTTCGCGCTCAGTTCTCAACTCACGATCGGCGTGGGTCACTTCGTCCAACGCTGCGAAGGCGGCCAAGATGATTGTGCTTCCAAAAAAGACATAGCCGACGAACCAGTCTCTGCCAAGTGTGAAGAAGTACCAGCCGAGCAATATCGAGACGTTCAGCAGTGAACAACCGACGAGCTGTCTTTTCATAAGGTTTTCACATCGCAGAGCTCAGCGACCGCCGCCGGAAACGTCCGGTCGGCTGCAACAATTGCTGACAAATTACCTGAACCGTCCGACTGCCCAGCGGGGTGGCGGTTCGCAGCAGCGCTCAACGTTCGGCAAAGCACAACACAATGAGGATTCGATTACTGCCACCACCCAAGGTACACCCGATAGGGATTGAGAATGCTAAACTGGTTGCGTAGAGGTGACAATTCAGGTCCGAGCAAGCGCAATACCGGCTCGTAAACAATAAACCATGACGGATACGTCACTGTTTTCGTTGGAATCGGTATGCCCGGCGCGGAGGCGACAACCTGTGGCGGAGTAGGCATAGTCGTACCATAAAAGCGCATCGCGGGTCCAAGGCTGAGGCAATACCCAAATCCTCGCCTAAGCGGCGGGGTGAAAAAAATTCCGAAGGAGGGTGCCTGGAGGGGGCATTTAG